>NZ_JBEXDX010000019.1:0-169495 GCF_040605995.1 Streptomyces sp. NPDC005492 | reverse complement strand
GGTCGTAGAACGCACCATGTCCTGGCTCAGCGGATGCCGCCGCCTCCACCGACGCTACGAACGCAAGCTGAACACTTCCTGGCCTTCACCGCCATCGCCACCAGCCTCATCAACCACCGCCGACTCACCAAGTGAAACGACGTCTTAGGGTGCGGGCTGCGCGGGCCGGCCTCTGGGGGCCAGGTGATCTCTCATCAGGTGGCCCGGATCCACGGCCTTGTTCCTCTGGCCGTCTGCGACGGTCAGTTGCGGCAGACGCGGCCGGCTCGGCAGCCGGCGTACGCCCCGTCCGTCTCTCCCAGGGCATCCGTGGGGATCACGGTGGCGGACAGAGCGCGCCAGCCGTTGCCCTTCCATCCGCCGCTCCGCGCCTGCGGTGCGCGCCCTCCCGAGCGGTGTTCGCTCCCGCTCGGGCACCCCGCCCGGTGTGCGGAATTCCTGGTAGGGCAGCATCTGCTCAGCTATCGCCTGCCCTTGAGGGGACGTCATGCGCTCCACCCGCCTCGCGGCTTCGCCCGCGCTGCTCACCTGCCTGTTGCTGGCGGGCTGTTCGTCCGTCCCGCTGGGTACATCGGATCCGGATTCGTCATCCTCCGGCGCGGCGCCGGCCCCGTCTCCCTCGGGTGCGGCGGGTGCGGGGCACTCGATAGCGGTGGGGGCCGGCCCGCAGAAGAAGTACACCGTGCAGCAGCAGCCCGCGGCGGGCAGTTGTCACTACCGGTACGAGAAGGGGGAGCCGTTGGAGGACCCGAAGTGCACCCCGGGAGCGATCTCCCCGGCGGTCACACAGGCGAACCTGAAGTCGACGATATGCCGCAAGGGCGGTTACACCTCCGGCATTCGGCCCTCCACGTACGTCACGGGCAAGGAGAAGAAGCTCAACGCCGTCTCCTACGGCTACACCGGGAACATGGGCGACGCCGAGTACGACCACGAGATAAGCCTGCAGCTCGGCGGCGACCCCAATGATCCCCGCAACCTGTGGGTCGAGCCCCCGGACCCCGGCCACAAGAAGGGCGGCGGGGTCAACAACCTGAAGGACCCGGTGGAGACGAAGCTGCACACTGCGGTCTGTGCGGGCAAGGTCACCCTCTCCCAGGCGCAGAAGGCGATCGTCACCGACTGGACCACCGCACTCAGTGCCCTTGGCCTGGACTGAGCTTCACCGGCAGGGGCTTCGAACTCACGGTGGCGCTGCGGGCGGCGGAGAAGCTGATGGTGCGTTGCACACCGCCCTCTTGAGCTTGGTCTCTCCGCCGTCCTTGGTGCACGAGGTCTTGGTCCCGTAGCGCTGTTCCGGCCACGGGTTTCCGGCATCGCGGCGAGAGCCGCCCAGTCGAGGGGTACCAGGTGGTCCTCCTCGTAGTCCGACATGCCGGTGTCGGAGTAGCCGTAATCGATGAGGTCGTGCGCCTCGGCTCTCCCTCTACCTCTCCCACCCGGCCCCAGGACGGCTACTTCCTGATGATGGCCCCGCTGTGGCTGGCCTCTGCGGTGACCGTCCCCGCGGTCTCGCCGGCCTCCGCCCAGCAGCCCCCGATCCCCCACCTCACGGGCCGCCATACCCGGGCCGCCCTTGCCTCCTCGGCGCTCGTCGCACCAGCCCAACTCCGCTGCGCATGACTCGCCGCCCGCATCAACGTCAGCGCGCAGCAGAACTCATGAGCCGCGCCGCGGCCATCTGCCGGGCAGCCTCCCGGCCCGCCGGCACGGCATCGCTCGTGGTCAGCCCGCCCGCCGGGGGAACCCGTCGCGCGCGTCCCTCTCGGCCCGCGCTGCCAGGGACCGCGAGGCTCCGGCACTCCGCGACGTTGGCGTATCCCATCGCGCCGATCAGGACGGCCATCGGCACAGCCGGCGAACCCGCCGTACCGAGGTCGATCCCGCCCTTGGCAACCGGTTCGGTGAGGAAGTCACCGGCGGCGAGTCCGGACCGTGGGACAGGAAGCAACCCGTGGAGGTGCCTAGGGTGTTGGAGACGAGAATCGCCGAGCAGACCAGGGCCGAGATCAGAACGGCTGCGCCCGTCGCATAGCCGAGGCCGAGGCCCCGCGGGCCCCACCCCAGTGCGGAGTCGAGGTCGATGAGGACATCAGCGTTCTCCGAAGTCGGCCGCTCCTGTCGCGTGCGGGTGTCGAAGGGCACCCCTCCCCGAAGGGAGAAGGCGCCCTGTGACATACGGACCAGCCGCCGAGGGGGACGACCGTGGAACACGCCGCTCGCGATCAACAACTGAACGCTTCGCGCACGCCCCCGACCCTCTCAAGCCGCCTGCCGCGCGACCCGTCCGGACTCGGTGGCGTCCTTGCGGGTGATCGCCAGGTACACCACCAGGCCGAGGATGACAGCGAGGAAGAGCCCGCTCGTGACGACCGTGCCGAAGCCGAGGCCGCCGTCGCCGGTCGGCTGGGAGAGGTAGTCGCCGATCGAGGCGCCCAGCGGACGGGTGAGGACGTAGGCGATCCAGAAGCTCCACACCGCGTCCAGGCCAAGGGCGAAGTGAGCGATCGCCACGGCCGCGATGGCGACGGCGAACAGGATCGCGGACAGCCAGTAGCCCAGGTCCATGCGCTCGGAGACCAGGTCGCCGGCCGCCGTGCCGAGGGCGAAGGTGAACAGCACGGCCAGCCAGTAGAACGACTCGCGGCCGGTGGTGTCGATGCTGTGGATGGACAGAGTCCGCTCACGCCGGTACCAGACCACGAACACCACCGCGAGGGCGATCGCGAACACCGTGGTGGTCGTCTCCAGCGGCACACCCATGTTGTCGGTCAGGTTGTCGCTGATCAGCGTGCCGACGACGCTGATCAGGGCGACGGCGAGCCAGTACACGCCCGCGCGGTAGGCGGCGGTGCGGAACTGGACGACCAGGACGACCGCGAGGAGGGCGCTCATGAGCACCGACACGCCGGTCAGGCCCAGGCCCGCCTTCTCGTTGAGCAGGTCGGCCGCGGTCTCGCCGACCGTCGTGCACAGGACCTTGATGATCCAGAAGTAGACGGTGATCTCGGGGACCTTGTTCAGGCCCAGGCGCCGTGTGTGCCGCGCGGGACCGTCGGCGTTCCGTGCGGCTTCCGGTGTTTCGGACAGTTCGTAGGTCATGGGGAACGACCGTGCCAGCGAGTACCTGAACGCATCCTGACCGCGCGTGGTGATCACCCCCCCACATCTGCCGTCCGCGCACGATGGCCTCATGAATCCCCGACTGTCCCGCCCGCTTGCGTCCGCCGATGGACCGCGCGACCAACTGGCTGCGCTGTGTTGATCACGACCTCGCTGCCCGACAAGCCTCATCTGCTGCTGCCGGTCCTCGCCTACGGGTTGTCGCAGAAGACGGCCGTCGGCCACGTCGTCACCCGGCTCCGGGCCACCTCTCATGGCGCGCCCTGACGGCCCCCCACGCCGACTGGTCGTACCCGCAACTCAGCCACCGCCGTCTCCGGTCTCGTCCTCACGAACAGGTTGGACAGGCACCAGCAGAGTGAACGTGGTCGGACGACGGCCACCCGCCGCCGAGACCCTGCCTCCCAGGGAGAAGGCCAGGTCGCGGGCGAGAGCGAGGCCGATCCCGTCTCCCGGGCCGCCGCTGTGCCCGCTGTCGAAGAGCCGTGCCGTCCCGCTGTCGAACTCACCCTCGTCACGGACGTCGAAGGCGAGGGCGTCCTCAAGGTCCCGCACCCTGAGACGGACGGTGCCCTCCCCGTGGACGCGCGCGTTGTCCAGCAGCACTCCGAGGATCTCGGCGACGGGGCCGCCCGGGACACGGACGTCGTCCGGTACGTCAGGGGTCTCGCACTCCAGGCGTCTGCCGTCGCGGGCGAACAGGCCGTGCCGGCGCTCCTCGATGTCCCGCACGAGGTGGGTCACCGCGGTGTCCGGGGCGAGGGAAGGCGCGAGGCGGCGGGAGCGCGACAGGCGCGGCACCTCCTCCACTGTGCCGTGCAGGCGCCAGGTCGTCGCCAGCTCCTCCTCGGGCGGGACGCAGTTGGGCGTCGTCGTCCTGCGAGAGGCCCGCCTCCAGGGTGAGCTGCAGTCCGGTCAGCGGGGTGCGCAGTTGGTGGGAGGCGTTGGCCGTGAAGTCCCTTTCGTGGCGCAGGAGTTCGGCGAGGCTGTGCAGCATCTCGTTGTGGGTGCGGGCCACTTGGCCGACCTCGTCCTCGACGTCTCCGCCCGGCGCTGCACGCTCCACGACGTGGAAGTCCCGCTCCGTCCCAAGGAGTTCGACCTGCTCGCCCTACTCGCCCAGCACCCGGGCGAAGCCGTCTCCCGGGAGACCCTGATGGCCGAGGTCTGGGACGAGAACTGGTTCGGCTCCACCAAGACCCTCGACGTCACCATGGCCGGCCTGCGCCGCCGGCTCACCCAGGCGGCCGACGACCGCGTCCGGCTGCCCCGCATCACCACACTGCGCGGACACGGCTACCGCCTGGAAATCTGACGGCCGTCGTTCTCCGGCTCCGTCTCGTAGGCAAAGCGTTGATGCCGCAGACCGAGTTCGGCGGGCCCGGCCCGGGACCCGTCCGCCACCTCGCGCAGCACACCGAGCAGACGCCGCGGTTCGCCGAGGGCCTGGCGGCCCGTGTCGCCGATCGGCGAGGTCGGCCTGTATCGCGAACACGGCCGGCTCAACTGTCCGACACCTTGAGGGCGGCGATCACTGGTGCATACGAAGCCTGTTCACAGGACGGACCGGCGGGCCAGCAGCGCCAGTGCCAGCAGGCCGGGGAGCAGCGGCAGCCAGGCCGTCAGCATGCGGTAGCCGAAGACCGCCGACAGGGCGGTGGCCCCGGGCGCCCCGGCCGCGGTGAGCGTCAGCACGAGCGCGGCGTCGAGTGAGCCCAGGCCGCCCGGAGTGGGCAGCAGGACGGCGGCGCCGCTGGCGAGGAGGTAGGCCAGCAGGATGTGACCGGCGGGCACCGTCACCTCAAGTGCCCGGACCACGGCGATCAGCACGGTGGCGTGCAGGAGGGCGAAGCCGACGGCTCCTCCCCACAGGGCGCAGGCTCTGGACGGGCTGCCGTGTACGGCCCGCACATCGGTCAGGACGCGCCGGAGCGTGCGCCCCGCGCGGTGGCGCAGCGGCCGGATCAGCGTCACCGCCAGGATGGCCACTACGGCGCATCCGGCGATGGACAGCGCCAGGGCGTCGCGTGGGACGGCCGGCGAGAGCCGCGGCGTCCCGGGCATCGCCAGGAGCAACACGATGGCCAGCGCGAAGCGCACCAGACCGCCCGCTGCGGCCTTGACCGCGAGCGCGGTCGCCGATCGGGCGGTGGTCAACCCGCAGCGGGTGAGGAACCGCAGGTTGACCGCGCTCGCGCCGACCCCGGCCGGCAGTACGTGATTGGCCGCGCACGCCGCGAACTGCACCATCACCAGTCGCCCGGCGGGCAGCCGTTCCGTCACCGCTCCCTGCTGGGTGATCGCCGCGCACACCCAGGTCGACACGGCGGCGGCCCCGGCCACCAGCAACCAGTCGCGGTCCGCGACGGCGAGCCGGTCGGCACCGGCGTCCACCGTGTGCCGGTGCCCGACGATCACCCAGGCGGCAGCCACGACGACGACCGAGGCGACGGCGAGCCGCCAACTCCGGTGAGGACCGCGGGAGAGCGGTGCGTCGACGGTGTTCACCGGCGTGCTCCGGGCGCCGGGGCCGGTGCGACGTAGACACGCACGCCGGCCACCCGGTGCGGCGCCCAGGTGCGGGCGTAGCCGGGCGGGCCGCTGCCCGGTGCCACGAGAGCGGCGGTGGGCATGCGGCGCGCGGTCCGCCGGATGGCGTCAGCCGTGGTGTTGGCGTCGTGGCCGCCGGTCGCCGCGGAGGAGCAGCCCGCCGCGAAGGCGATCGGGACGTAGTTCTCCCCGGTGACCAGACAGGGCGGACGGACACCCAGTCCGTGCAGCCCCGCGGCGATGCGGGCCCACTCGCGGTGGGAGGCGGTGGTGCTCTGCACCGTGTGCTCCAGCACCACGACCTGTACGGCCAGATGCCCGGCCAGGGCAACGGTCAACAGGGCCACGGTCAGCGGCCGTCGGATCCGTCCGGACGCCCGGAACAGGCGGAGCAGAAGATCGGCGACCGGCATGGCGAGCAGCGCATAGGCCGCCAGCAGGAAGCGGGGTGCCGCATAGCCGATCAGGAAGAGATACGGGAAAGCCGCCGACACCGCGCAGGCCAGCGGGACCAGCATGGCGGCGCCGCGCGGCCGGGCCCGGATCGCGACCACGGCGGCGCAGACGGCGAGGACCAGCAGCGCGTACCACCACAGGGTCACGGCGGCGGACGGCGCGCCGCCGGTGCAGGGGCGGCACAGCGTTCGCCCGCCCAGCGCGCGCAGTTGGTCTCCGAGTGCGATGTTCCAGCCGAGACCGCCCTCGATGCTGGACGCGTCGGCCAGGCGCTGCGCGAGGCCGCCGTAGGAGACGTATGCCTCGATCACCCACTCGGCCGCCCCGGCGGCGAGGCCGCCGACCAGCGCCGTCAGCAGCGCGGGGCGCCGCCATGACCGCATGCCCACCAGCAGGACGAGCAGCGGCAGGGTCGCCCAGAACGCGTCCGTGGGGCGCATCCAGGCCATCAGCGCCGCGCTCAGGCCCACACCCCACACGGCCGTGCGGTCGGAGCGGTTCGCCTGGGCGCGCAGGAAGTATCCCGTGCCGGCCAGGGCGCAGACGGCGACCCAGTAGTTGGGCATGGCCTGCGGGCCGTAGTAGAGGGTCACCCAGAGGGTGGCGAAGAGAGCGCCCGCGGTCGCGCGCACGCGGACGGGCAGGACGTCCCGCCAGGCACGCAGGGCGAGGAAGAGGGCGAGGCCGGACAGGACGGCCAGGTAGACCCGCAGCAGCGCGGTGGACGAAGACCAGGAGGCGATCGGCGCCACCAGCAGCGGCACACCGCGGGCGCGCGGGGCACTGAAGAACGCGGCCGGCGCATGGGAGGAGACCTGGCTGACGTAGACCGACTCGTCCCAGCCGAGGCCCATCCCCGGCCGTACGAGGAGGAGTTGGGCCAGGGTGAAGGCAGTGGCCACGACCGCGAGCGCCATCTCGCCCCGGAACCACCGGTCGGCGGATACAGATCGCGGTGGATCCGGTCTGCGCACAACGGTCGACGTGACCTGCGCGCTGTCCGAGACCTGCGGGCCGTCCTTCATCTCACACCCCAACCCCCTACAGCTTGTAGGGTCACATCAACCCTACAAGCTGTAGGGTCTCCGCGAACTCTCCGACCCGGGAATCCCTACACGCTGTAGGGTTTCAGCCATGGCTGGCACGGGCCCTGAGGGCAGAGCCGAACGGCGTAGCGCCGGCGCGCTGGAGAGCGAGATCCTCTCCGCGCTGTGGGCGGGCGACGGGGCGCTGACACCGGCGGAGATCCAGACCGCGATCGGCGGCAGGCTCGCCTACAACACCGTGCACACGATCCTCAAGCGGCTGTACGACAAGGGGCTCGTCCTGCGGGGCGCCGACGGGCGGCGCGGCGCGTACCGGCCCGCCAAGAACGCCGCGGAACTGACCGCTCAGGCCATGCACGAGGCCCTCGGCCGGGGCCCGGACCCGATCGCGGCCCTCCAGCAGTTCGTCACCGGTCTGAGCGCCGAAGAAGAACAGGCGCTGCGCGAACTGCTCGGCGGGAGCGAGCAGTAGCGGCGGCGAGCGATCAGGGTTGACGTCCACACCCCGTTGCTGCTCGCTCCGGTGCTCGCCGCCCGCGTCCTGGCCCAGGGCCGGGGACGCTGCGGTGGTGCCGACCCAGTTCGTGTCGGACCTGTCGGCGGAGGACGGGTGGCTGCTGGGAGGACTTCTGCGCGCTGACGGCCCCGAATGAGGCTGACCGTCGCTTCGGCCCTCGCCGACGATGCGTCTGTCGCCGTCGGTGAGCGCGGTTCCGGGGATCGTGCCGCCTTGGGCCGGGCGCAGGCTCCGCAGGCGGGGACGCGGGCGATGGTGTGCGGCAGTCGGTACGCGGGTGGACAAGGAGGCCGGGGCCGCGGGCCGTCGTACGGGCGTCCCCGGCGGCGGGCCAGGGCCGGAAGGGGGCTCGCCGCCACCAGTGGGCCCGGTGCCACGGCACGT
Source organism: Streptomyces sp. NPDC005492 (assembly GCF_040605995.1). Lineage (NCBI taxonomy): Bacteria > Bacillati > Actinomycetota > Actinomycetes > Kitasatosporales > Streptomycetaceae > Streptomyces > Streptomyces sp. NPDC005492. The sequence continues at coordinate 161,419 of NZ_JBEXDX010000019.1, read as the reverse complement.
TCGGGCGCTATCGCGCCGCCGGAACGGTGCGACGGCGGCGTGCCGCACGGACCGGGCGCGTGGCCGCGCACGACACGCGGAGCGGCTGTACGGAGCGGCCATGCACGCCCACGCCGCCGAAGCAGATCTGCGTACCGGGTCAACCGTTCGACGTGGCGGGGGATCCTCGGCGGCGCCGACCGAGGGCCTTCTCGACGCTCCTGGCACGAAGTGCCACGGAATCGCAATGTTCAATTTCGGGGCATGGGTACGGGTGCGCCGGGAAATCGTTTCTGTTGTGAGCGGTCCCTATCTTCCCTGGCTGGGCGTACCGCTGGAGCACGGCCCCTGGGTCGCTGCCCTCGCGGCGCTGGTTGTCACACCGGGTGGCCTGTGGGTATTGGCGCTCGTGCTGGAGCGCCGTCTGATGGGCTTTCGCACCGGGTTCGTGGCGGTGCTGCTCGGTGATCCGCTGCTGGCCGCCGCGGTCGCGCTGGGGGTCTGGCGGATGGGTGCGGCGTCGCCGAGCGGACCCGCGGGACCGTGGTGGGGACTGGCGTCGGGTGGCGGCTGGCTGATCTTCGGTCTGGTGCAGTGGCACGGTGAGCTGCGGTCGGGATTCTTCACCCGTCAGCAGGCCGTCGCGCCCACCAAGATCTGGCATCAGCTCGTCGTCTATCCGCTGCTCGGCTACTGGCTGTGGACAGCCGGGGTCGGCGGCCTGTTGGCGCCCGGAGCTCGTCCCCTCGATGTCGCCGGAAGCGTGCTGATCGTGGTGTGCGTCGGGGGGTGGGCGTTGATCAACCGCTACGACCGGCTCCGCCCGAAGCTCGGACATCCGCCGTACGACTGGCGACGCCTTCGCCCTTTCCCCCGGCCCTGGCCCACCTCGTCCCTCACCCTGCGCTCCTACCTCACCGACATCGACACCGAGGAGCACGCCGGCCGCTGCTGACGAACACGGACCCGACGGTCAGGGAGCTGGGGTGTCCTGATCGTCCGGGGCGGAAGGCGTCCGGGTCGCGTGCGTTGCCCGACGACGAAGCAGGTGGCGTGCGACTACGGCGGCGAGGATGACGCCCGCCGCCGCGAGCAGGTACAGCTCGTAGCGCTGGATGGCCGGGTACAGGGTGCCGATGTGGTCTCCGGCGGCGTAGCCGAGGGTCACCCAGACACCCCCCCCCACAACACCGCTCCCAGCATGTTGAAGGCGAGGAACCGGCGCCAGGGCATCTCGCTCAGCCCGGCGATGATGCCGTTGGCCTGGCGCAGTCCCTCGATGAAGCGGGAGACCGTGATGACCTTGCCGCCGTTCCGGGCGAAGAACGCCTCTGCCTTGGCGACACGCGCCGGGGTGAGCAGCACGTAACGGCCGTAGCGCGTCACGAGGCGGTGGCCGCCGTACCGGCCGATGAGGTAGCCGACGTTGTCGCCGACAACGGCCGCGAGCACCGCGATCACGGCGAGCGCGAGGACGTTCAGTCGGCCTGCCCCGGCGTAGACGGCGGCGGCGATCAGCACGGTCTCCCCGGGGACCGGCACTCCGAAGTCCTCCAGGAAGAGCAGGCCGCCGACCGCCGCGTATCCCCAGTGGTCAAGGAGTGGGGCGAGGTCGGCGAATACGCCGGGCAATGGAGGTGCGGGTGCGGTCATCGCGGATCTCCTCTGGAACGGAGGGTACCGGGCGGGCCGAGCGGTGGCGCCTGCGGCGGGAGGCCGCGACGGGTGGTGATGTCGTGAGCGGGGCGCAGTCCTGGTGCCCAGTCGGGTGAAGAGGCCGTTCAGTCCGGCGGGGGTGGTGGTGAACTGCACGTACAGGGAGTCCTTCTCCCAGGTGTTGGCCTCGAAGAAGGCGACGGCGTTCGCGTGGGTAGGTATCGGCACCTGATAGACGCCGCGCTCGACGGCGGAAGGCATGTCGTGGACGAGCCCGGCCCGCTCGGCCCGCCGTTTCCTGGCGGCGGCCTCGTTACGGCTTTGAGCCGCCGAGATCGCCAGATATCCGGCCGGGATCACCACCAGGAGCACGGCAACGGTCCAGCGGCACGGGCGACGCGTCGGGGTCTGGGAGGGCGGGGGAACAAGCCGGCTTTCGGAGGCCGGCTCGTCGTCGGTCGGGGTGGGACTCGTCACCGGCAGCCCGTCCGTTCGGAGCGCCGGTCGGATCGCCGGGCGCGGAGCCACTGGAGGACGGGCGGCAGCAGCCCGAGGGCGACGACCGCGACGACGGCAACACGTCCCGGGCGTCTGCCAAGGGCACGAGCGGCGTCAGTGCTGGGTGCCACTGTGCCAGATCGTCGTGCCGTCGTGGACGACGGCGACATCGCCGTCCGCCCGGAGGATCAGCGTGGCACCGTTGTGGCCGTCGGTGCGGGTGGACCAGGCGGTGGCGCCGTCCTGGGTGTAGACGGCGAAGTTGCCGTCGGCCTGGAAGACGGTCTTGTAGCCGCGGCCCGCCGTACCGGCCGACCAGCGGACGTGGTTGTTCTCGTCGCGGATGACGAGGTCACCGTCCGACGTCATGGCCAAGCTGGTCCGGTTGGAGTGCCAGGCCTGACCGGACGTCAGCACACTGGTGGCCCGCACCACCACGGTGGTCCAGGACTTCGCCGCAGCCCGCTTGGGCGTAGCGGTTGCCGTCGCGGAGGCGGTCGCGGAGGGCGCGGAGCTCTTCGGGCTACCTCCGCTGTCCGGCGTGCCCGAGGCTGAAGCGGCCAGCCCGTCGGACTGCTTGTCGCTCAGGAGACTGGGGGACGCCGTACCGCTCGGAGCAGCGCCGTCGCTGCCGGGAGCACCGGTCTGGAGGTCGTCGCCCGAGGCAGACGGGCCGTGCGACGCGGCGTTGCCCGATCCGCTGAGCAGTACGGCGGTGCCGATGCCCAGCACGAGCAACAGGGCGACACCGATCAGCGCGGGCTTCCCGGCCCGCAATCGCCACGATGAGGCAGAAGTCCTTGCGGGGGCGGCATCCTCATCCGGTTCGTCTCGCAGGTTCGCCGGTATTGAGGCGAGAGCCCGCGCGGCACGCGCGGCCTCCGGGTCGAAGAGCGGCGACACCCCGCCGGTCCCGGACCGGCCGCTCCGCCGTGCGCTCGGGCCAGTCGTCTCGCGTCGGGACGGCCGGGCGCCCTCGCCTCGCGGCTCACCCGCGTCCGGGCCCTCATCGGTGGTCATGCGTTCTCGGCCTTCCGGGGTCCCGGGCGCGGAACGCCCAGCAGGTCTTCGGGGAACACGCGCCGCATACCGTCGATGGCGCGCGCGGCCAGGGTACCGAGCCGGCGGGACGGGCGGGTGGCCGTCTCACGGCGACGTCACCGGCGGTAAGAGCCGCTGTTCGGCGAGCAGTTGAGGGGAGGGTACGTCGACGTACCCGCTGCGGGCCACCGCCATCAGCGCACGGTTCGGCACCTACGACCGCAACGGCTTCGGCCGCTCCCCACGGGGCCCGACCATCCGCAGGACTGACCTCAGGTCAGGACTGACGGCATCAACGTCGGCCGACGACCTGCGACTTGCCGCGATCCGCACCGAGGCCCCTCCGGCTACGACTGCCGGAGGGGCCTGCCACGCACAGTCGGAGTGACGACCAGGCGTGGTTCACCGGTCCGGGTCGGCTACAGGGCGACGATGCCCTCCCCGCCCACCGCGTCGGGCACCGTGACCGAGCCGATCCCGGTCAGTGAACCGTCGCGGTTCACCCGGAACTCGTCCACGATGCCCTGGGCACCGGTCTGCGCGTAGAGGTAGCGGCCGTCCGAGGAGACAGCGGCGTCGACGGTGCCGCCGTCGGTGGTGGTGTTGCCGAGCGGGGTGAGGCCGTGGCGGCTGTCGGTGCGGAAGCCGGAGAGGCTGTTGCTGCCCGCGTTGGACGCGTACACGTGGCGGCCGTCCCTGACGATCCAGCAGGTCGCGGCCTGTCCGGTGGCGACGGGGGCACCCACCGGAGTGACCTTGCCGTCCCGGGCCACGGTGAAGGTCGCCACGGCGTTGGTGCCGGCCTCGGTGACCTGGAGGCGGCCCGCGGCGTCGAAGACGAACCCGAACGGCACGGTCCCGGGCAGGCTGTTCACCACCGGCGCGGCGGCCGGAGCACCGGAGCGGCCGAGGGGGAACACGACGATGCTGTTGGTCGCGGCCTTGGTGGTGACGACCAGCCGACTGCCGTCGGGGGTGAACGCGATCTGGCCCGGGGTGTGGGTGAACTGGGGCGTGGCCGCCGGGTCCAGGCCGAGGCCACGGTGCCAGGAGGGGACGGCGGCCAGGCGGTCGCCGACCCGGACGAAGCCCTGTACGGCGCCTCCGTCCAGGGCGTTGAGCACGTAGACCGTGTTGTCGTGAACGGCGATGCCGACCGGGAACGACCCGCCGGAGGCCACTTCCTGGGTGCGCTTGAGCCGGTCGCCCTGTACGGCGAACACCGTGACGGTGTTGCTGCCCGCGTTCACGGCGTAGAGCAGGTGGTGCTTGCTGTCGTAGGCGAGAGAGCCCTGCGAGGCGAGGTGGTCCACCACCGAGCCGGTCAGGGTGCCGCCCAGGCCGCCGGTGGGGTAGCGGCCCGCGGCGGTGAGCGTGCCGTCGGCGTGACGGTCGTAGGCGACGACGGCGTTCCCGCTCGCGCTGTTGGTCTGCACGAACACCGGGGAGCCGTGGTGCCCCGTCTCCAGCGGAACGGCGGCGGAGGCCGGGACGGCGAACGTGGCGGCAGCGGCGAGCGTGGCGGTGCCGATCGCGGCGGTGATCCGGGCGGTACGGGCAAGCGTCATCGTCATTCTCCGTATGGGGAGCGGGAGTTGGGGCCGGCTCGAACGTTAGGTCGCCCGGAACCTCGACGATCGGACGAAAGCGACATATCGCCTGGACGTCCGCGACCTGTAAGGATTGGCGGCCGAGTCCCCCGAGCGCATCACCGTGTAAGAGACTGTGCTCCGTGACCGCACTCGCCGCTTGGTGACACCGTGTCAGGCGGCACCGTCCTGGGAGAGACCAACAACATGATCATTTTCGGCACCAAGGGATACCTGTACCAGCTCGCGATACTCACGCTGGTGTGCGGCAACTGCGGAAATCCCGCCGCGCATACGCTCAGGAAGCGCGTCACCAAGTTCACGCTGTTCTTCGTGCCGCTGTTTCCGCTCTCGACGAAGTACGTGATGCAGTGCACCTTCTGCGGGGTCGAGCAGAAAATCACGAAGGAACAGGCGGAGCAGTTGCAGGCGCAGGCCGCGAACGGCCAGGCGTACGGGCAGCCGCAACAGCAGCAGCCCTATCAGCACTGAACAAGCAGCGGGATTTCCACCGATTCCCGAATCCTCATCCCGCGGTGTGCGGGGACGTCGCGGGTAGTTCCAGCGTGATACGGATTCCGCCGACGGCGCGCGGGGTGAGGGTGAGTGTTCCGTCGTGTGCGTGGGTGATGGTTTTGACGATCGCCAGGCCGAGGCCGACGCCCGCGTGGTCGGTGCGAATGCGTTCGGTGCCGCGTTGGAATGGCTCGGTAAGCGTCGAGGCCAACTGAGGGGTGAGAATCTCGCCGGTGTTTTCGACGGTGAGCACCACAGCCCCGGGGCGGACGCCGGTACTGACCCATACGGTGCCCTGTTCGGGCAGGTTGTGGACGATCGCGTTGTGCACGAGGTTTGTGGTCAACTGCAGCAGGAGCGCCGGTGATCCGCTCGTGGGGGTGAAGTCGCCGGAGGTCTCGATGGTGACGCCGTGTTTCTCCGCGAGGGGGAGAAGTGTTTCGGTGGCTTCTTCCGCCATGAGCGACAGATCTACGTGTTCTCGGGTGAACGACCGTCGGTCTGCGCGGCTGAGCAGAAGCAGTGCCTCGGTGAGGTCGATCGCTCTGGTGTTGACCACATGAAGGCGGTCGATGATTTCGCCGGTGTCGTGGTTCGGATCGGTGCGCGCCACGTCGAGGAGTGTTTTCGAGATCGCGAGCGGGGTGCGCAATTCGTGCGAGGCGTTGGCCGCGAATCTCCGTTGCTCGTCGACGTGTGCTTCGAGCCGTGCGAGCATCGCGTCGAAGGTGTCGGCGAGTTCGCGGAACTCGTCCATGCGGCCCGGTAGCCGGATGCGGTGGGCGAGCGATCCGTGCGTGGCCATACGCGCGGCGTCCGTGATGCGGGTCAGGGGGTCGAGCATCCGGCCGGCGAGGATCCACCCTCCGGCGAGACCGAACACCAACAGGAACCCCATGACGGCGACGGCCGTCGGGGCGAAGGTGCGTACGACGGCCAGGCGGTAGTCGGGTTCGATGATGAGGCCGGGGTGGGGTACGCGATTCAGGAACACCCACACCGCCGCCAGCAGCAGGGCGCCGGCGAGCATGACGAACCCGGCGTAGCTGAGGGTGAGTTTGAGGCGGACGCTCAGGCCGGGGGCTCTATCCACGATCCGCTCCCCCTTGCCCGGCCTCCGGTTGGGTGTCGATGCGATAGCCGACGCCGGGCACGGTGGTGATGATCCAGGGTTCGCCGAGACGCTTGCGCAGTGCCGAGACGGTGATGCGTACGGCGTTGGTGAACGGGTCGGCGTTCTCGTCCCAGGCCCGTTCCAGGAGTTCTTCCGCGCTGACGACACCGCCTTCGGCGGCGACGAGGACCTCGAGTACCGCGAACTGCTTCCTGGTGAGTGCGACGTAACGGTCCTCGCGGTAGACCTCCCTGCGGAACGGGTCCAGCCGCAGACCGGCGATCTCCCTTACGGGCGGCCTGTGATGGGCACGTCTGCGGTCAAGTGCCCTGAGCCTGAGCACGAGTTCCTGCAGTTCGAACGGCTTTGTGAGGTAGTCGTCGGCGCCGAGTTCGAACCCGGTGGTCTTGTCGTCGAGTCGGTCGGCCGCGGTGAGCATGAGGATCGGCATGCCGCTGCCGGAGGCGACGATGCGTTTGGCGATCTCGTCACCGGACGGTCCCGGGATGTCGCGGTCGAGAACGGCGATGTCGTAGGTGTTGATGCTCAGCAGTTCCAGAGCGGTGTCGCCGTCGCCCGCGATGTCGGCCGCGATGGCTCCCAGTCGCAGGCCGTCGCGGACGGCTTCCGCCAGATAGGGCTCGTCCTCGACGATCAACACACGCATGCTCTCGATGCTACGAGCCGGCACATATCGTCGGCGTATCGAAAACCGCATACGCACCGGCAACACCACGCCGCCTTGACTGGCGGCATGACTCGACCCGTGCCACCAGGGCAAACGACCACCGGTCCCCGTGAGCACCATGAAGACGGCGAGGACCGTGAACCGCTCGGCGCGGCCGGCGATGTCGCCGAGCACCGACTTCCTCGCTCGGGCGCCTGGCGCGCGAACATCTACCGGACGTTGCGCGCCGTTTGCCGACCGGGACCCTGGAGACGCGGCCCGGTACTCGCCGCGCTGGCGCTGCTGCTCGGTCTGCTCATGCTGCTGCACGCCGAGATCCCGAACCGGATCGGGAATCTCGGCAGCCTGGTGGAGACCTTCCTGCCGTGGTTCGGCCTGTTCGTTCCGATGCTGCTGGCCGGTGCGCTCTGGCGCCGCTCCGCCTCCGCGGTGGTCGCGCTGCTGCTGCCGGTCACGGTGTGGTTGAACCTCTTCGGCGGTCTGCTCCGCGACAAGTCCCATCCGGGCGGCGACCTCGTCGTGGTCAGCCACAACGTCGGCGCCGACAACCCCGACCCGGCCGCCACCGCCCGCGACCTGGCCGCCTCCGGCGCGGACCTGCTCGCCCTGGAGGAGGTGCCCCCGCAGGCGAAGGGCACGTACGAGAAGGAGTTGGCGAAAACGTACCGGTACCACACCGTGCAGGGCACGGTCGGACTGTGGAGCAAACTGCCGCTGTCGGACACCCGGCCGGTAGACGTGAAGATGGACGCGGGCCCGCTGGCGGCCACCAAACCGGCCGACGTCAAGATGCGGTACAACCGGGCGCTGCGCACCACGGTCGCCACGGACCACGGGCCGCTGGCGGTGTACGTCGCCCACTTGGGGTCCGTACGGGTCAGCCCACGGGCGGGCCTTTCCGCGGGCCAGAGAAACGCGGGCGCGCAGGCGCTCGGCCAGGCCGTCGCCGCCGAGCGGATCGAGCGGGTGGTGCTGCTCGGCGATCTGAACGGCGCCATGGGCGACCGGGCGTTCGACGGCCTCTCCTCGCAACTGCACTCGGTTCAGGACACGGCGGGCGACGGTTTCGGCTTCAGTTGGCCGGCGAGGTTCCCGGTGGTGCGGATCGACCAGATCCTGGTCCGCGGGGTGGAGCCAAGGAGTTCGTGGGTGCTGCCGTCCACCGGCAGTGACCATCTGCCGGTGGCGGCCGGGATCGACTGGCTCGGCGGGCGGACACTTTGAGGTTCCGATGCTGAAGCAGGAGGAGCGCGTCAAAATTCATAGGCCTCGGGTGTCGAGAACACTCCGCCCGCTCCGTCCCAGGGACACGAGCGGCCACGAACGAGTCGCTCGACAACGCCGACGAAGGAGCGATCGCCATGGAGCAGACCGAGATCACCGAAGTACTGAACCGACCGCTCAGCCAGGAACTGCTGGCCCGCGACCTGACCCGCCTGGCCTACGTCGCCAAGGACGGCACACCGCGCAGTATCCCGATCGCGTTCGCCTGGAACGGCTCGGAGATCGTCCTGTGCACCACGAAGAACGCCCCGAAACTGCACGCCCTGCGCCAGAACCCGATGGTGGCCCTGACCATCGACACCGAGGTCCACCCGCCGAAGATCCTGCTGATCCGCGGGCAGGTGGAACTGGACGTCGTCGACGGCATCCCGGAGGAGTACCTCCAGATGAACGGCAGCTACGAGATGACACCCGAGCAGCGCGTCGAGTGGGAGGCCGAGGTCCGCTCGCTCTACGACGGCATGGTCCGCATCGTGGTCACCCCGACCTGGGCGAAGCTCATCGACTTCGAAACCACCCTGCCTTCCGCGGTCGAGGAGCTGATCCAACAGCGGGCGGAACGTCAGCGCGCTTGAGAACCAGACTTCTCCAGGCCATCTCGCGCGCCAAGGTCTCGGCATCGGACTCACCCGGTTCCCGCTTCCCGCCCCGGAAGTAGAAGAGATCCACACCCCGGTTGCGCGTGACCAGCACCCGCCCGTCACGCACCAGCACCCAGGCCACCTGCTCCAAAACGACCTCGATCTCCCCCACCCCCGGACGCTACTCATCCGCACACATGACAGACCTAACTCCCAGCGAAGCTGTTGATCAGGCTGTACGGCGTGTCCTCCCCCAACATCTCGTAGAGATCAGGCGCGTCGGCGGCGGCCGCGGCACTCCGAGGAAACATGGCCTGCTCGTACTCGGCGAGCGCGGCCTCCATGTCGTGAGGGTGCGCGGCGACGGCCCTGCCGAGTTCGGCGCCGTCGTACATGGCCAGGTTGGCGCCCTCGCCGTTCGGGGCCGTGAGGTGTGCTGCGTCGCCGATCAGGGTCACCCCGGCCGTCCGATCCCAACGGTGCTCGATGGGCAGGGTGTGGAGCATGCGCAGGACAGGAGGGGTTTCACCGTCGGTGATCAGGGCGGTGAGCTCCGGTGCCCAGCCGTCAAACTCCCGCACGGTGCGGGCAGTTGCCGCGCCGGCATCGGTGAAATCGATATCGGCGAACCACTCCCGCGACCGGGACAGCAGCACCCAGGTGTGGAGGTTCCCACCGCGCTCCCGGTGGGCCAGGATCCCCTTTCCCGGCTCAAGCACCATCAGCGCTCCGCCACCGACGGTCTTCGCACTGGTCGGGTGCCGGTTGTCGCCGTCGAACAGGTGGGTCTCCACGAACGAGATGCCGGTGTACTCGGGTGTCGCGTCGGACAGTAGCGGCCGCACCCTCGACCACGCGCCGTCCGCGCCCACCAGCAGGCTCGTGGTGACAGTGGCGCCGCCCGCGAAGGCCACCTCGTGGCGGCCCTCGCCGAGCGCACGGACCCCGCCGACCTTGTGCCCCCAGCGGACGGTGCCGGCCGGAAGCGAGTCCAGCAGCATCTGCCGCAGTTCGCCGCGCTGTACTTCGGGGTTGCCGCCCGTGCCGTCGTCCGGATCGTCGAAGAGGATCTTCCCGTCCCGGTCCACGAGCCGCATCGCCTGGCGTCCGTCCAGGATGAGACCGCGGAACTCGTCGAGCAATCCGGCCGCCCGCAGGGCGAGTTGGCCGTTGTAGTCGCGGATGTCGAGCAGGCCGCCCTGCGCGCGCGCCGTCGACGAGGCCTCCGCCTCGTAGACCGTGCACGGGATGCCATGGAGGTGCAGGACGCGGGCGAGCGTGAGACCGCCGAGTCCGGCACCGATGATCGTGACGTGTGTCGTCATAGTCGTCCCTCGTGTGTTCGCGCCTGCCGGGCCGCGCGCCCGACAGGACCTCCAGCGAACGTTCCAGGCGCCGCCGACAGAACGCCGACAGTGCGGCGACAGACACCATCGACCGCCGACAACCCGCCGACACCACGGACGCGCGAACCGCGGCTACCGAGAGACAGACGTGCACCGCCGTGAGCGCATCAACGAGGCCGCGGCTGCCAAAACCCCCAGCTCCCGTCGCCGCGCCAGACAGCACGGCGTCACTTGTGGAGAGAATGTAAACGGAGGATGGATCTCCGAATGTTGTCGCAGAGGGGTTGTCCGGACATTCGGTCGACATCTAGGGTCACCCTCCAGAAGCAAGCGCTTTCCGCGTACCTGTCGCGCCGCTCCCCAGGCCGGCCCGAGGAGACCCGCATGCCCCCACTCCCCCCACCCGCCTCACTCCCCTCGCACCCCACCCCCCACCGCGTAGCCGTCATCGGCACCGGCGGCATCGTCACCGGCAGCCATCTGCCCGCGCTCAGGGCCCACTCCTCGCGGGCGGAACTGGTCGCCGCCGTGGACGTGGACCAGGACCGGCTCGACGCCTTCCGGCAGCTCGCTGGTGACGTCGCGGGCGCCGAAGTCGCCGGTTACACCTCGGCGGACGCGATGCTGGACGCCGTACGCCCCGATCTGGTGCTCATCGGTACGCCGCCGTCGCTGCACCGGGAGCAGACGGTGGCGGCGCTCAAGGCCGGGGCCTGGGTGTTGTGCGAGAAGCCGTTGACGTTGTCGCTCGCCGAGTACGACGAGGTCGCGGCGGCGGAGGAGGCGTCGGGCGCGTACGCCTCCGTGGTCTTCCAGCACCGGTACGGGTCCGGGGCCGTCCACGCGCAACGGCTTCTCGCGAGCGGCGAGTTGGGCGCTCCGCGCGTCGCGCACTGCCAGACCACCTGGCACCGGGACGCCGCGTACTACGCGGTCCCGTGGCGTGGGACGTGGGCCAGTGAGGGCGGCGGCCCGACCATGGGCCACGGCATCCACCAGTACGACCTGCTGCTGCATCTGCTCGGGCCGTGGACGGAGATCCGGGCGATGGCCGCCCGGCTGGTCCACGACACCGAGAGCGAGGACGTCTCCACCGCCCTGGTGCGGTTCGAGAACGGGGCCCTGGCCACCGTGGTCAACAGCGTGCTGTCCCCCGACGAGGTGAGCCGGATCCGTATCGACTGCGCCGACGCGACCGTCGAACTCACTCACCTCTACGGCCACCGCAACGAGGACTGGGTCTACACCCCCGCACCGCACGTGACCGCCGAGCGTGCCGCGGCCTGGCGCGTCCCCGACACCGACGTGCCCAGCTCGCACTCGGCCCAACTCGGTGCCCTCCTCGACGCGTTGGACAAGGGTGTCAGGCCGCCGGGCAGCGGACCCGACGCCCGCGCCACCCTCGAATTCGCCGCCGCCCTCTACAAGTCGGCGTTCACCGGGCGGCCCGTCCACGCGGGCGAGATCACACCGGGCGATTCCTTCTACCAGGCCATGCACGGCGACCACCCCCACTGGGCCCCCAAGGAGCGCGCATGACAATCCGGGTCAGCCACGTCCACGGCGACCACCTCGCCGTCGAGGCCGCGAACGGCACGGAGATCTTCCGCTACGTCTACCGTCCCGATCCCGAGGCCTTCGAGGCGCGCAAGCCGTACGCCCACCCGGTGCGCACCCTCTCCGGTCGTACGGTGACGGGGTACCGCCCGAGCGACCACCGCTGGCACAAGGGCTTCCAGATGACGGCCAGTCATCTCTCCGGCCAGAACTTCTGGGGCGGCAACTGCTATGTGCACGGCCAGGGTTACCTCCCGCAGCCCGAGCGCGTCGGCTCGATACGGCACGACGGGTTCCCCGAACTGACCGTCACCGACGACCGGTTGGCCTTCACCGAGGAACTCACCTGGGTGGAGAACGGCGGCGCGGAATGGGCGCGTGAAGTACGGGAGTTGGCCGTCCACTCCGTCGACGAGGAGGCTGGCGCCTGGGCCCTGGACTGGTCGATCCGGCTCACCAACGTCCGCGATGAACCCCTCGCCTTCGGCTCACCGACCACCGAGGGACGGGAGTTGGCCGGTTACACCAGTCTGCAGTGGCGCGGTCCGCGCGACTTCACCGGGGGCACCGCCTTCGCGCCGGACACCGACGCGGACACCGAGAAGCTGATGGGATCGCAGGGTCCGTGGCTCGCCTTCACCGCCGAACACGACGACGTCGACGGCCATTCGACGATCATGTTCGCGCACGCGCCCGAGAACCTCGACACCCGCGGCGCGATCCACGAGTCGCACTGGTTCGTGCGCTCCGAGCCGATCCCGACCGTCGCGTTCTCCTGGGCGTTCTTCGAGGAGTTCGAGCTACCGCCCGGCGAGTCATTCGCCTACCGCTACCGGGTGGTCGTCGCCGACGGCGCCTGGGACCGCGAGCGGGTCGCCAACCACCTGGAGGGTCTGCCGTGGTGACCAAACCCGCCAAGCCGGAACTCCCCCACCCGCTCCCCGGCGCCATCGGCCTCTCCCATCTCAGCGCCTACGACTGGGAGGCCGCCGACGGTGTGTGCGGCGGCAGCCCGCATCTCCACCTGGTCTGCACGGAGGCGTACGTCGTCACCGGCGGCCGGGGCGCGGTGCAGACGCTCAGCCCCGACGGCTACCGGGACATCCCGCTGGAGGCGGGCTCGGTCGCCTGGTTCACGCCGGGGACCGTGCACCGCATGGTGCAGGGCGGCGATCTGCGGATCACCGTGCTGATGCAGAACAGCGGGCTGCCGGAGGCCGGGGACGCCGTCTTCACCTTCCCGCCCGAGGTGCTCGCCGACCCGGAGCGGTACGCGGCGGCGGCCACGCTCCCGCCCGGCACCGGCCCGGACACCGCTGCCGCAGCACGGCGCCGCCGGGATCTCGCCGTCGAGGGATACCAACCGCTGCGCGCGGCCCTGGCCGCCGGTGACAACGGCCCGTATCTCCAATTCCAGCGCGCCGCCGCCGAGTTGGTGCGCGCGAAGGTCCCGAACTGGCGCGAGCTGTGGCGGGCCGGCGCGTTGGCGACCGCCGAGCGCACCGGCGCCCAGCTCGACGCGCTGGCGGCCGGCGAGCCGTCGTATCTCGGCGAGGCGACCGCGCACGAGACCGCGCCGACCCGCCTCGGCGGGTTCGGGATGTGCGGTCGCAGGGACGAGTACAACCTGCCGGGGACGACGCTGCCGTACGGCGGCGAGTAGCGGCGGATTCGGAGGGGGCCCGGAAGACGACAGAGGAGAGGAAGGGACACGTCGGTATGCCCGGACACAGGACAACGGGGTTCTGCGCAACGGCTCTCGCACTCGCGCTCTGCGCGTTGCTGGCCGGATGCGGAGGCTCCGGGGAATCGGTCGCCGGCGGCAAGATCGTGCTGCGGTACACGTGGTGGGGCAACCCCGACCGCGCGGAACGCACCGACCAGGCCGTCGCCCTGTTCGAGAAGGAGCACCCGAACATCCAGGTGCAGACGTCGTTCTCGGACTTCGGCTCCTACAAGCAGAAGCTCGCCGTCCAGGCCACGGGAGGCGACGCGCCCGACGTGATGCAGCTCGACTACCGCCAGATCGACCAGTACGCCCTCGGGCACGTCCTCCTCGACCTCGGCAAGGTCAAGGACGTCCTGCGCACCGACGAGATCGACAAGGGTCTGCTGGCCACCGGCAAGGTGGGCGACACCCTGTACGCGATCCCGCAGGGCCGGGGCACCGAGACCATGGTCTACGACGTCGCCGCCTGGAAGGCGACCGGAGTGCCGCTCCCGAGCAAGGGCTGGACCTGGAGCGACTGGGCGGACTCCATGCGCGCGCTGGCGAAGAAGACGGGGCAGCCGGGCGGCACCGACCCGGGCTGGAGCGAGGACTTCTTCGAGGTGTGGCTGCGCGGCCAGGGCAAGGCGCTCTACACCAAGGACGGCAACCTCGCCTTCACCGCCGACGACCTCGCCCGCTACTGGACCTTCACCCACGCGCTCAGCAAGGAGGGCGCGGTCTCCCCCGCCGAGCAGAACACCCAGCTCGACGGCTCCGTGGAGAACACCCCGCTCGGTCGCGGCAAGGCCACCTCCGACTTCAACTGGGATGCCCCCGCGAGCGGTTACGTGGCACTCGTCAAGGGAGGCATCGCGCTGGCGCCGATGCCGTCGGGCACGGACGGCACCCCCGGTCAGTACTACAAGCCGTCGATGTTCCTCGGTGCCGCGGCCCGCACCGGCCATCCGAAGGAGGCCGCCGAACTCATCGACTTCCTCATCAACGACGAGCAGGCGGCGAAGGTCCTCGGCGCCACCCGTGGCATCCCCGTCAACGAGACCGTCCGCGAGCAGACCGCCGGGCGGTTGACGGACTTCGGCAAGACGATCTCCGACTACCAGGCGTCCGTGGAAGGCACTCTCAAGGACCCGCCGCAGGCCCCGCCCACCGGTGACAACTCACTGCAGACCACCTTCCAACGCGACTACGAGCAGGTGTCGTTCGACCTCATGTCGCCGCACGCGGCGGCCAAGGACTACATCACCGAGGCCAAGGCGGAGCTGAGGTCATGACCACCACCGACATCCCCGTACCCACCGCGCGCCCCTCCAGGCCCACCCCCGCCTCGAAGCGCCGCCCGAAGCGCCAACGCGAAGGCGCCGCCTGGGTGTTCCTCTCGCCCTGGCTGCTCGGCGCGAGCGTCCTGACGCTGCTGCCGATGGCCGTCTCGCTGTATCTCTCCTTCACCGACTACGACTTGTTCAACCCGCCGCACTGGGTGGGGCTGCGCAACTACGTGCAGATGTTCACCGAGGACCCGCGCTACTGGCGATCGGTCATGACGACCCTCACCTACGTCGTCATCGCCGTACCCCTCCAACTCGCGTTCGCCCTCGTCGTCGCGCTCGCCCTCAAAACCATGAAGCGCGGCAAGGGCTTCTACCGCTCCGCCTTCTACGCGCCCTCGCTGCTCGGCGCGTCGATGTCCATCGCGCTGGTCTGGCGGGCGATCTTCAACGACGGCGGCACGGTGGACCACCTCTTCGGTACCGGCGGCTGGGTCACCAGGCCGGGCTGGTCGCTGCTGGCCGTGGCGCTGCTGTCGGTCTGGCAGTTCGGCGCGCCGATGGTGATCTTCCTGGCCGGTCTCCAGCAGATCCCGGTCGAGCTGTACGAGGCGGCGTCGGTGGACGGGGCCGGGAGATGGCGGCAGTTCCTGTCCATCACCGTGCCGATGCTGTCCCCCGTGGTCTTCTTCAACCTGGTGCTCCAGACCATCCAGGCCTTCCAGGTCTTCACACCCGCCTTCGCCCTCAGTGCGGGCAAGGGCGGCCCCGCCGACTCGACCCTCGTCTACACCCTCTACCTCTACGACCGGGGCTTCGTCGCCTCCCACATGGGCTACGCCTCCGCCATGGCCTGGGTGCTGCTGCTCGCCATCGGCGCCGTCACGGCGGTGTTGTTCCGTACCTCGCGCTCCTGGGTCTTCTACGCGTCCGAGGGGGACCGATGACCGCCGTATCGACATCAACAGCCGCGCCACGCAAGGTTGTTCGCTGGAACCGGGTCGCCCTGCACGTCGGCTGTCTGGCCGCGCTGCTGGTCATGCTCTATCCGCTGGCCTGGCTGCTGGCGACCTCGCTCAAGCCGGCCGACGAGGTCATCGCGAGCCTCAACCTGCTGCCCAGCCACCTGGAATGGTCGAACTACACGACCGCCCTGGACGGCGTGAACGACGTCTCCGTCTGGCGGCTGCTCGGCAACTCGCTGCTGATCGCGGGCGGTGCGGTGATCGGGAACGTCATCAGTTGTTCCCTCACCGCGTACGCGTTCGCCCGCCTGCGCTTCCGCTTCCGCGGCCCGCTGTTCGCGTTCATGATCGCGACGATCATGCTGCCGCACCACGCGGTGCTGATCCCGCAGTACATCATCTTCAACAAGCTCGGCCTGGTGAACACCTACTGGCCGCTGATCCTCCCGAAGTTCCTCGCCACGGAAGCCTTCTTCGTGTTCCTGATCGTGCAGTTCATGCGCGGTCTGCCACGGGAGTTGGAGGAGGCGGCCCGGATCGACGGCTGCGGTCCGTTCCGCAGTTTCTTCCAGATCGTCCTGCCGCTGACCCGCCCCGCGCTGATCACCACGGCGATCTTCACGTTCATCTGGACCTGGAACGACTTCTTCACCCAACTGATCTACCTCTTCGACCCGCAGAAGTTCACCCTCACCCTCGCGTTGCAGTCGTTCGTCGACGCCTCCAGCCAGTCGGCGTTCGGCCCTATGTTCGCGATGTCGGTGATCGCGCTGCTGCCGATCGTGCTGTTCTTCCTCGCCTTCCAGCGCTTCCTGGTCGAGGGCGTGGCCAGCTCCGGACTCAAGGGGTGAGCGGCATGCGCGACACGTCCTCGCGGGATCCGGGCGAGGTCTTCGGCCCCCGTATGACCCTCTTCGCCGACATGCTCAGCATCGGCCTGCTCACGGCCCTGCTGTCCCTGCCCGTGGTCACGATCCCGGCCACGCTGTCCACCGCGTGCGCGGTCCTGCGCGGTGCGGGTGATGGCCAACCGGCCACCGCCGGACGGTACTTGGCGGTGCTACGACAGCGGCTGCGGCCCGGCGACCTCGCGGCGGGCGCCGTCGCCCTGACCGGGGCCCTGCTGGTGGTCGCGGACCTCGCCCTCGCGAGGGCCGGACTGCCGGGGGCTCCGCTGTTCGCGGTCGTGGCAGCGGCCATCGGCGCGGCTGCCCTGGTGGTGGGCCTGCGAGCCTGCGCCCGCCCCGAGGCGCTCACCGACTGGACGGCGGCCGTACGGGAGGCCGCCGGAGACGCCGTACACGATGCCGGGGGCAGCGCATTGGTGCTGCTCGCGGTGGCGGCGGCTGCCCTGTGTGCCTGGATGCTGGTGCCGCTGGCGTTCCTGGCTCCCGGGCCGCTGGCGTTGGCGCTGACGGCGGTTCAGGTCCGACGGACCGCAAACGCCTTTCGACGATGATGGAATTGGTGGCACGTCACGCGCGGGTCTGTGAGGTTGAGGGCCGTCCACGTCACCTACCTCGGGATGCCCATGACCAGGACCTCGCCCCGTGCCGGCCGACTCGCAGGCGCCGTGGCCTGCGCCTTCATCCTTGTCAGCACCTTGACGAGTGCCGCCGTCGCACAGCCCTCCGGGAGCGACGCGGCCGCCCGCACGACCGCGTCCGCCTGCCTGCGCGATCAGAGCGCCACCAACCACTGGTGGTGCAACAACAAGGCGGGAATCCGTGTCGAGTGGGACGGAGAGACCGTCGGCTACCTCAACAGCACCACCAACTGGTTCACCTGCCGATACGAGGGCGACTACACGGGCGGCGGCGGTCCTCACCCCTACCGCTGGATCTACACGCTGGCCGACAGCCCGCACCGCAGCCACGGCGGCTGGGGCTTCGTGAAGGACAGTGACGTCTACGACGAGACGAACCCGCTGCCGTCCTGCTGAAGCCGAGCCCGCGATGGTGCATCGCCCCCCACAGTGAACGGCCCCGCTCCGGCGGGGCCGTTCACGTGTCCCCGCAGTTCCTGGGTCGATCCCGGGACGCCGAACACGGTCCGGGCCCCCGTCGGCCATGTGTAGTCCTGTGATCCAGGGGCACCCAGAGGTGCGGGTTACCGGCACAGCTCAGGAGGCCGGAGCCGGGTGCCGGCGGACGCAGAGCGAGGAGTCCCACCGATGCAGGAGCTGACCACACCTTCGGCCCGTCTCCGTTCCGCCGGCGACTGGCACCACGACGGCCCCCTCCTCCACAGCGCTGCTGTGGAGGAGGCCTTCGCCCGTCGTGTGGATGCCCTGGCGGTCGACGGGGCCGCGTGTCCGCTGCCCGGGAGTGGTCGCACGGCCGAGCGGTTCGACACGCTGAGCGCGGTCGCCCGCGAGGATCTGTGCGTCGCCCGTCTGGTGGAGGGCCATCTGGACGCGGTGGCGATCCTCGCCGAACTCGGGGGTGAGGGCGTCGGGCCCGGACAGTACTGGGGCGTGTGGGCGGCCGAGCCTCCTGGCTCGGGACTCACCGCCACGCGGTCGGCGGACGGCTGGGTGCTCAACGGACTCAAGAAGTACTGCTCCGGAGCGCACAGTTGCACGCACGCCCTGGTCACCGCCAAGGCTGAGGACGGCCGTCGGCTGTTCGCGGTCAGGACCGGTAGGCCGAGCGCCCCGTTCACGGCCGCGGAGGCCGGACCGGGGACACGCGCCGGATGCCGCCCGGTGGCCGACACCTGGCAGGCGGTCGGCATGGCGGGCAGCGACAGCCCGGACATCCGGTTCACCGAGGTGCCCGCCGTCCCGGTCGGCGGCGTGGAGGCGTATGTGCGGCGGCCCGGTTTCCATCATGGCGGTGTCGGTGTGGCCGCCTGTTGGTACGGCGGGGCGCAGGCGGTGGCGCAGGCCCTGTTCGAGCGGGCCGAGGGGCGTGACGATCCGTTCGTCGACGCGCACGCCGGCGCGGTGGACCTGCGCCTGCACACGGCGGGAACGGCGCTGCTCCGGGCGGCGGCGGAGATCGACGCCGACCCGCAGGACCGGGGCGACACGGCCGCTCTGCGCGCTCTGCGGGTGCGCTCGCTGGTCGCCGAGGTGTGCGCCGACGTGCTGGACCATGTGGGCCGGGCCTTGGGAGCAGGGCCTCTGTGCCATGACGGAAGACACGCGCGGGCCGCCGCCGATCTCGCCGTCTACATCCGCCAGCACCATGCCGAGCGGGACCTCGCGGCCCTGGGCGCGATGGTGACGCGCGGCGCCGGAGCGGACCGGTGAAGGCCCGGTACGAGGAGGAGCACGCCGATCCCATCCAGGCTCCCGGCACCGACGAGCGGCGGTGGCGGGACTGGCAGGGGTGGCACCGGATGCCGGAGTACGAACTCCCGGCGGCGGGACGGGTGGTGGTGGTCGCCGCCCACCCGGACGACGAGGTTCTCGGCATGGGCGGCACCATCGCCCTGCTGGTGGACGCCGGACTCGCGGTGACGGTGGTGTCGGCCACGGACGGGGAGGGCTCCCATCCGCACAGCACCCAGGTCACCCCCGGCCGGCTCGCCGCCCTCCGCGCGGACGAACTGCGCGAGGCACTCCGGGCGCTGGGAGCGAATCGGGCGGAGGTGGTACGGCTCGGGCTGCCCGACACGCGGGTGGCCGAGCACGAGGACCGCCTCGCCGGCTCTCTGGCGGAGGTCCTGCGCGGTGCCGCCCTGTGTGTCGCCCCGTGGACAGGCGATGTGCACGCCGACCATGAGGCCGTGGGACGCGCGGCCCTCACGGCGTCCCGCGCGATGTCCGTGCCGTGCCGGCTCTATCCGGTGTGGATGTGGCACTGGGCCGAGCCCGGTGATCCACGGGTGCCCTGGGAGCAGGCGGCACGGATCACGCTTCCGGCCGCCGTACAGGCCCGCAAGGCGGCGGCGGTCGATCGTTTCGCCACCCAGATCCGGCCGCTCGGCCCCGCCCCGCAGGACAGGGCCGTGCTGCCCCCGGAGGAACTCGCCCACCATCTGCGCGGCTGGGAGGTGGTGTTCGGATGACGCGCCCTCGCACCCCGGACGCCTACTTCGACGCCATGTACCACGACACCGACGACCCGTGGAGCCTGTCGCGGCGCTGGTACGAGCGCCGTAAGTACGAACTGACCGTCGCCGCGCTGCCGCTGCCCCGCTATCGGCGTGCTTTCGAACCGGGCTGCTCGGTGGGCGAGTTGACCCGTCGGCTGGCCGATCGCTGCGACACGCTGCTCGCCTGTGACCGGGTGGAGTCGGCGGCGGTCACCGCCCGGAACCGCACCCGCGACCTGGCCCATGTCGAGGTCCGGCGCATGCTGGTGCCCGAGGAGTGGCCGCCCGGGACCTTCGACCTGATCGTCCTGTCGGAACTCCTCTACTACCTCGACGCTCCCGCTCTGGACCGGTTGCTGGAGTTGTCGGTGGCGGCGCTGGATCCCGGCGGGACCCTGGTCACCGTCCACTGGGACCATCCCGTGCCCGAGCATCTCGCCACCGGCACCGATGTCGCCCGCCGTCTCGCCCGGCAGCCGGGGCTCGGCCTGCTCGCCGACCACCGCGAGCAGGACTTCGTCCTCCAGGTCCACCAGCGCATCGGCCCGGATGGAGGCGGGGCCGTCTCGGTCGCGGCGGGAGAGGGACTGGTGTGATCGCGGACCTGGCCGTCGTCATCCCCGCCCACAATGAGGAGGCGCTGCTGCCGGCCGCCCTGGAAGCGGTCGCCATGGCCGCCCGTCATCCCGGGCTCGCCGGTGTCCGGGTGTCGACGGTCGTGGTGGCGGACGCCTGCCGGGACCGTACGGCCGTGCTCGCCCGCGCGGCCGGTGCCGTCGTCGTCACCACCGACTGCCGCAACCCCGGCCTGGCCCGGCACATCGGGATCCGGCGCGCCCTCGACCGGCGCGCGCACCACTGCGGGGCGGTCTGGGTCGCCACCACGGACGCGGACAGCACCGTCCCGGCCGGCTGGCTCGCGTATCAGGTGGCCCGGGCCCGCGAAGGCTGGCAGGCGGTGGTGGGCACCGTCGTCCTGCCGCCCTCCTCGTCCCTGGCCGCCGCCCACCGTCGCCAGTACGAGCAGACCCGCCCGGCGGGCCGGGCCACCTGGTGCCATCCCCATGTGCACGGCGCGAACCTCGGTATCGGCGCGGCCTCCTATCTGGACGTGGGCGGCTTCCCGCCCCTGGCCACCGGCGAGGACCGGGCCCTGGTCGAAGCGCTGGAAAGACGTGGCCACCGGGTGCTGCGTTCGGCCCACTGCCCCGTGCTCACCTCGCCGCGACTGCGCCCCCGGGCCCGTCATGGCTTCGGCGACCATCTCGCGGCGATGTCACGGTCGGCGGGCCTTGTGCCCTGAACGTCGGCTCCGGCAAAGGCGGTTGAGGCGCGAGGAAGGCACCCTTGCCCGCACTCGACGCGGGTACCGGGCCCTTATGGGAGACATCCTGGTGGGCACCTGTTCCTGGACCGATCCGGCGCTGGTCCGCAGCGGCTGGTACCCGAGAGGGCAACGGGACGCGGAGAAGCGGCTGCGGTACTACGCCGAGCGGTTCCCCGTCGTCGAGGTCGACTCGACGTACTACGGGCTGCCCAGCGAGCGCAACAGCCATCTGTGGGTGGAGCGGACGCCGGACGCCTTCACCTTCGACGTCAAGGCGTTCTCCCTGCTCACCGGACACCCGACGGCCCGGTCCGCGCTGCCCGAGGGACTGCCTGCCGATCCCCGCGACCCGGAAGTCCTCGACGAGGTGTGGGCGCGGTTCGCGGCCGGGATCGAGCCGTTGCGTCACGCCGGACGGCTGGGGAGCGTCCTCTTCCAGTTCCCGCCGTGGCTACGGCCCGGCGAACGAGCCGAGGAGTTCCTCGCCCGCACCGCCCGACGGACCCGCTCCTGGCCGGTTGCCGTGGAGTTCCGGCATCCCGCCTGGTGGCGCGGTGAACAGGCCGAGGCCACCCGGGCCCTCCTGGCGGGTCACGGCATGGCGGCGGTCGGCGTCGACATGAACCAGTCGCTGCCGTCCGCTCTGCCGCCCGCCACCCCTCTCACCACCGGCCGGCTGTCGGTCGTGCGGTTCCACGGCCGCAGTACCGAGTGGGGGCGGGGAAGCAAGGAGGACCGCTTCCGGTACGAGTACAGCGAGGATGAACTCGCCGATTGGGTGCCCCGGTTGCGCGCCCTCGCCGATCGGGCCGAGCACGTGCACGTCCTGTTCAACAACTGCTGCGCCGACGCCGCCGTACGAGCCGCCGAGGCCATGACACGGCTGCTCGGATCCTCTGCCGTGACCGCTCGGCCCGGTGGCCCCGAAGTCAGGATCGGTTGACCGCGCTGTGGTGGAGGTCTTCCAGCGCGTCCAGGACGACGGTGCTGCGGTACCACTGCAGCCACTCCCCGACCACCTGCCGGACCTGGTCGAAGGCGACCAGCTGCGTGCGGGCGAACCCCGTGACCGGGCGGGCGTGATGGCTGGAGATGACCCCTCGCACGGTTCCGTCCGGCCCGCTGAGCGGAACGCTGTGGCAGGCGCGGCTGCCGCTTTCGAGGATGACCTGGCGCGTCTCCTCGTCGAACACGTCGGTGACCGCGATGTCGCGTACGGTCACCTGGCGTGCCACATGCGCGGCGCGGGAGCACGATGTGCCGTCCTCGACGAAGGCGAAGTAGTCCGTGAACGCCTGTGGGTGGCCCTGATGTCTCTCCATACGCAGCACCCCGCCCTCGGCCAGTTGGGCGTTGCCCGCGTCGCCACCGGACATCTCCAGCACCCGGCCCAGCGCCGCGGTCAGCACCTGGCCCTGGTTCCTCGCGTCGAGCGTCCCGGCCCGGAGGTCCGCCAGCGAGGGGGCGGCGGTGCGGGTGCGGTCGGGGAACCACAGGGGAGCACCCGCCGCGGGCGCGGTGGTCGTCGCGAGGGCGGTGGCGATCTGGTGGAGCTTGATGTTGGCGCGCTGCGACGCGGCCCGCATCAGCGCGAACGCCTCCTCCGGGTCCGCCAGGCCGTACCGCCCCATCAACACGCCCTGGGCCAGCGCGACTTGGGAGCGGGCCCGGATCTGCTTCTCCAGGCTCACCACCCGTTCCCGGAGCGAGCGGGCCTCCACCCGCGGGGTCTTCTCGGTCGACGAGGGCAGTTCGTCGTAGGTCACGGCGATCTCCACTTTCCAGAACCAGACACACGGAATCCCACGCGGACGGAGCGACCTCCGGCATCAGCCGGGGCGCTGGTGGTCCACGCGCATGTGCCTACTTCCCAAGCACTCCCAGACCGTATCCATTTCACGGTCCATGGTCATCCCCCGGATAGCCGCCTCCGGATGGGGTATCCGGTGCTCCGCGTATCCGTCCGGAACCGGACCTCACCGGTTTCGTCAGGCAAGGAGAACTTCATGCTGCTGGCCCACCCCGTCGTACTCAACGGGCTGCTCGCCGAGTACGACTCCCTGCGCGTCCTGGACGCGGAGCATTCGGGCCCCGATGTCCAGCGGCGCCTGCTGGACGTCTCCTACAGCCTGTGCCTGGCCACGGGGACCAGCGACATCGACGCGGCCGTGATCGCCGCCCGCAACGGGCTACCGGGCGCTCGGCCGGAGGACGACTCCGTCGTCGGATGATTTCCCGTCGGCGTTCGTTAGCAAGAGAGATTTCGGGCCACTCGGGGGACAGTGGAATCGGCGCGGAACCGCATGCGCCGACGGAGCGCCCGGCACATGCCGGCCTGGAGGTGGCACCCATGATCCCTCTGCTTCTCGTTCTTCTGCTGGCTCTGATCCTTTTCGGCGCGGGTTTCGCGGTCAACGTGCTGTGGTGGATCGCGATCGTCGTGATCGTGCTGTGGGTGATCGGCTTCGTCGCCCGCCCCCGGGGCGGTGGCGGCCGCTGGTACCGCTGGTAGGTCCGTCCGCCCCCCGCCGAACGACGACGAGAGGACACCCGATGGGCGTGCGCGGTTGGGTCCAGGACTGGCCCGTCTACCGTCAACTGACCGGCAGCGACCGCCTGGGCCGGGGCCGCGCCGCCATGTCGGCCACCACCGAGGGCCTGCGGCCCCGTACGGACGAGGCCGAACGGGTGGTCCGCTCCGTCTGCCCCTACTGCGCCGTCGGCTGCGGCCAGCAGGTCTACGTCAAGGACGACAAGGTCGTACAGATCGAAGGTGACCCGGACTCCCCCATCAGCCGCGGCAGGCTCTGCCCGAAGGGCTCGGCGACCCTCCAGCTCACCACCGGTTCCGCCCGCCGCCACCAGGTGCTGTACCGGCGTCCGCACGCCACGGACTGGGAGCCGTTGGACCTGGAGACCGCCATGGACATGGTGGCCGACCGGGTCGTCGAGACGCGCCGCCGCACCTGGGAGTGGGAGCGGGACGGGCTGCGCACCGCCCGCACGCTCGGCATCGCGAGTCTCGGCGGCGCCACCCTCGACAACGAGGAGAACTACCTGATCAAGAAGCTGCTGACGGGACTCGGCGTGGTCCAGGTGGAGAACCAGGCGCGGGTCTGCCACAGCTCCACCGTGGCGGGCCTCGGTACGTCGTTCGGGCGCGGCGGCGCGACCACGTTCATGCAGGACCTCCAGCACTCCGACTGCATCGTCATCCAGGGTTCGAACTTCGCGGAGGCCCACCCGGTCGGCTTCCAGTGGGTGATGGAGGCCAAGGCGCGCGGGGCCCGGATCATCCACGTCGATCCACGCTTCACCCGCACCAGCGCGCTCGCCGACCTCCATGTCCCGATCCGCGCCGGCAGTGACATCGCCTTCCTCGGCGGGATCATCAACCACGTCCTGAGCGAGGGCAAGGACTTCCGCGAGTACGTGCTCGCCTACACCAACGCGGCGACCCTGGTCGGTGAGGACTTCCGCGACACCGAGGAACTCGGCGGAGTCTTCTCCGGCCTGGACGAGGAGGGCCACCATTACGACCCGGCGTCCTGGCAGTACGAGGGGGCCGAGGTCCAGGCGCCGGCCGGTGACGTGGACGAGCAGTACGAGGAGTTCGCGCCCACCCCCGGCGGCGCGGAGACGCACGGCTCGGGAGGGGCACAGGCCGAACACCGCGCGGCCCGCGACGAGACGCTCAGCCATCCGCGCTGCGTGTACCAGATCCTCAAACGCCATTACGCCCGCTACACACCGGAGTTGGTGGAGGAGACGTGCGGGGTGCCGCGCGAGCTGTTCCTCGAGGTGTGCGACGCCCTGACCGAGAACTCGGGGCGGGAGCGGACCAGCGCGTTCGCCTACGCGGTCGGCTGGACCCAGCACTCGGTCGGCTCGCAGTACATCCGCGCCGCGAGCATCCTCCAACTGCTGCTCGGCAACATCGGGCGCCCCGGCGGCGGCATCCAGGCCCTGCGCGGTCACGCCTCCATCCAGGGTTCGAGCGACATCCCCACGCTGTTCAACCTGCTGCCCGGCTATCTGCCGATGCCCCATGCCCACGCCCACGAGGACCTGGACGCGTTCATCGAGGCCAGCCGTACGGAGAAGGGCTTCTGGGGCAACATGCGGGCCTACTTCGTCAGTCTGCTCAAGGCGTACTACGGCGACGCGGCCACCGCCGACAACGACTTCTGCTTCGACCATCTGCCACGCCTTACCGGGTCCCACTCGACGTACGACACCGTCATGGCCCAGCTCGACGGGGTCTGCAAGGGCTACTTCCTGATGGGTGAGAACCCGGCCGTGGGCTCCGCCAACACCCGTCTCCAGCGGCTCGGCATGGCCAACCTGGAGTGGCTGGTGGTCCGCGACTTCTCGCTGATCGAGTCGGCGACCTGGTGGCAGGACGGGCCCGAGATCGAGACGGGTGAGCTGCGCACCGAGGACATCGCGACCGAGGTGTTCTTCTTCCCCGCCGCCGCCCACACCGAGAAGTCCGGTTCCTTCACCAACACCAACCGCTGGCTCCAATGGCACCACGCGGCGGTCGAACCCGAGGGCGACGCCCGCAGCGACCTGTGGTTCATGTACCACCTGGGCCGCCGCATCAAGGCGCGGCTGGCCGACTCCACCGATCCGATGGACCAGCCCATCCATGACCTGACCTGGGACTATCCGGTGGACGGCCCGCTGCGGGAGCCGGTCTCGGCGGCGGTCCTCGCGGAGATCAACGGGCGCGGCCCGGACGGGAAACCCCTGTCCGCGTACACGGAGCTGAAGGACGACGGCTCGACCCGGTGCGGCTGCTGGATCTACTGCGGTGTCTTCGCGGACGGCGTCAACCAGGCGGCCCGCCGTAAACCGCACACCGAGCAGGACTGGGTGGCCGCCGAGTGGGCGTGGTCCTGGCCCGCCAACCGCCGCATCCTCTACAACCGGGCCTCCGCGGCTCCCGACGGCACACCGTGGAGCGATCGCAAGGCCTATGTGTGGTGGGACGAGGGCGAGGAGAAGTGGACCGGCCGCGACATCCCGGACTTCGTGCCCGACCGTGCCCCCGGCTACGTGCCGCCGGAGGACGCGACGGGACCGGACGCCCTGCGCGGCGACGACCCGTTCATCATGCAGGCCGACGGCAAGGGCTGGCTGTACGCGCCGGCCGGTCTGGAGGACGGCCCGCTGCCGACCCACTACGAGCCGCAGGACTCGCCGTTCACCAACGCCCTCTATCCCGCGACACCCCGCTCCCCCGTACGCCGGCTCCTGCCGCGCGAGGGCAACCGCTACCACCCCAGCGGGGACGAACCGGGGGCGGAGGTCTACCCCTACGTGGTCACCACACACCGGCTGACCGAGCACTTCACGGCGGGCGGCATGAGCCGCTGGTCGCCCCATCTCTCCGAACTCCAGCCGGAGTTCTTCTGCGAGGTCTCCCCGCAGCTCGCCGCCGAGCGGGGGTTGAAGCACACCGGCTGGGCGACCGTCATCACCGCGCGCAACGCCGTCGAGGCACGGGTGTTGGTGACGCCGCGGCTCAAACCCCTTACGGTGCACGGCCGTACGGTGCACCAGATCGGGCTGCCCTTCCACTGGGGTCCCAACGGGATCGCCACCGGCGACGCGGCCAACGAGCTCGTCGCCATGGCGCTCGACCCCAACGCGCACATCCAGGAGGACAAGGCCCTCACCGCCGACATCCGGCCCGGCCGCAGGCCACGAGGGCCCGCGCTGCCGGAGCTGGTCGCCGAGTACCGGCGGCGGGCGGGCATCACTGACACCACCGGGACGGAGAGCCGCAAGTGAGCGACCACCAGCACCTGTTGAGCGGTGTCGAACCCGATCCCGCGCGGGACGCCGGGCACCCCGAGCCGCCGCCCCGGGTCGGCTTCTTCACCGACACCTCCGTCTGCATCGGCTGCAAGGCATGCGAGGTCGCCTGCAAGGAATGGAACGCGATCCCCGAGGACGGTCTCTCCCTCACCGGGATGAGCTACGACAACACCCAGGGACTCGGCGCCTCCACCTGGCGGCACGTCGCCTTCATCGAACAGCAGGTCCCCGAGCCCGAGGGCCGAACCCAACTCCCGCTCGCCCAGGGCACAACGGAGCCGACGACGGGAGACGTACGGTGGCTGATGTCGTCCGACGTCTGCAAACACTGCACCCACGCCGCCTGCCTGGACGTCTGCCCCACCGGGTCCCTCTTCCGCACCGAGTTCGGCACCGTCGTGGTCCAGGAGGACATCTGCAACGGCTGCGGATACTGCGTACCCGCCTGCCCCTACGGCGTCATCGAGCAACGCCCCACGGACGGACGGGCGTTCAAGTGCACGATGTGCTACGACCGCCTCGGCGCGGGCCAGGAACCGGCCTGCGCCAAGGCGTGCCCGACCGAGTCCATCCAGTTCGGCCCACTCGACGAACTGCGCGAGCGAGCCGCGCTGCGGGTCGAGCAGCTTCAGGAGTCCGGCGTGCCGGGTGCCCGGTTGTACGGCCACGAGCCGGACGACGGGGTCGGCGGCGACGGCGCGTTCTTCCTGCTCCTCGACGAGCCCGAGGTCTACGGGCTGCCACCGGACCCGGTCGTCACCACCCGTGACCTGCCCGCCATGTGGAAACACGCGGGCGCGGCGGCCCTGTCCCTGGTGGGCGGCCTCGCCGTGTCCTTCGCACTGCCGGCCGTCCTGCGTCGAGGGAGGACCCGATGACCGGCCCCGCCGACGGACGTGGGCGCAGGGGGAAGCGCCGTGGCGGCGAACAACTCATGGTCCCCCGCGCCGAGTTCGAGTCGTACTACGGCAGGCCCGTCGTCAAGGCGCCGTCCTGGGCGGCGCGGGACATCGCGGGCTACTTCTTCCTGGGCGGACTGGCGGGCGCCGGCTCGGTACTGGCGGCCGGCGCGCACCTGACCGGCCGCACCACGCTCGCCACCGGCATGAAGGCGTCCTCCCTGGTCGCGGTCTCCCTCTCAGCCGCGGCCCTGGTCAACGACCTCGGCCGGCCGAGCCGTTTCCCGAACATGCTGCGCGTCCTCAAGCCGACCTCGCCGATGAGCGTCGGTTCATGGGTCCTGGCCGCCTACGGCCCGGCGGCAGGCGTGGCCGCCCTCACCGCGGTAACCGGCCGACTGCCCAGGACAGGCACCGCGGCCACGGCCGGCGCGGCACTGCTGGGCCCGGTGGTCGCCACGTACACGGCGGTCCTGGCCGCCGACACCGCGGTACCCGCGTGGCACGGCGCGCACCGCGAACTCCCGTATCTGTTCGCGGCATCGGCGACCGCAGCAGCGGCGGGCATGGCACTCGTGGTGGCACCGGCCGGCGAGTCGGCCCCGGCCCGCTCAGCCGCTCTGTTCGCGGCAGCCGCCGAGCAACTGGTCTCCGACCGCATGGAACGGCGACTCGGCATGGTCGCCGAGACCCTCCGGGAGGGCCGCGCCGGAACGCTGCTGAGGGCAGCGCGTCTACTGACGGCCATGGGCGCGGCGGGCGCAGTCTGCGGCGCGCTGCTGCCGCGGCGCACGGCCCGGCCGGTCGCGGCGGCGAGCGGTGTGGCCCTGCTGGCGGGTTCCGCCTGCACGCGCTTCGGCGTCTTCGCCGCGGGTGTCGCCTCGGCCGAGGACCCCCGGTACACGGTCGCGCCGCAACGGGAGGCGCTGCGCGTGCGGCAGGGCTCGCCCTGACGCACGCTTACGGGATGGACCGGCGCGGCCGCTGCGATCTGCGGTGCGCTGTTGCAGCCGCACGGCGACGGCGAGCGGTGCCACACTACGGCGGGGTCCGCCTGCACCCGCTTCGGCGCCTTCGCCGCCGGTGCCGCCTCCGGCGAGGATCCCCCCTACATGGTCGTGCCCCAGCGGCAGGGCTCACCCTGACGCGCGCTCACCGGGCGGACCACTAACCGCCGTCGGCGCGGACCGCGGTGCGCTGTTGCCACCGGGCGGGCCCCGGCCCCCGCACTGGCGGGCTCCGCCTGCACCCGGTTCGGCGCCTTCACCGCGAGCCTCACCTCCGACGAGCACCCCCGCTACACGGACGGGTCGCAGCAGAAGGCGCTACGCGAGCGGCCGGGTCGCCCTGACCCGCGCCCACGGGACGGACCGCCGACCGCCATCGACGCGGCTGGCGCGATCTGCGGTGCGCCGCTGCCCGCGCGGCGGTAGCGGGTGGCGCCACCCTGCCCCGACGGGGTCCGCCCGCATCCGCTTCGACGTCTTCGCCGCACGTATCGCCTCCGCCAAGGACCCGCGATACGCGGACGTGCCCCAGCAGAAGGCGCTACGCGACCGGCTGGGGTCGCCCCGACCCGCGCCCACACAGGACGGACCGCCGACCGCCATCGACGCGGCCGGCGCGATCTGCGCTGCGCCGCTGCCCGCGCAGCGGTAGCAGGTGGCGCCACCCTGCCCCGACGGGGTCCGCCTGCATCCGCTTCGACGTCTTCGCCGCACGTATCACCTCCGCCAAGGACCCGCGGATACGCGGTCGTGCCCCAGCAGAAGGCGCTACGCGAGCGGCTGGGTCGCCCTGACCCACGCTCACGGGACGGACCGCCGACCGCCAACGGCGCGGCCGGCGCGATCTGCGCTGCGCCGCTGCCCGCGCAGCGGTAGCAGGTGGCGCCGCCCTGCTGGCGGAGTCCGCCCGCATCCGCTTCGACGTCTTCGCCGCCGGTGTCCCCTCCGCCGAAGACCCCGGGTACACAGTCGCGCCCCAGCGCGAGGCCCTACGCGAGCGACCGGGCTCGCCCCGGCCCGCGGTCACGGGGCGGACCGGGGGACCTTCTCGTTCCAAGTCCTGGAGAACACCCTGCGGTCCCCCTCGTAACCATCCAGCGTCGCGTCGACGATGAAGTGGTCCCGGTCCGCGGTCAGTTCGGTGTGGGTCTCCACCCGGATGTCCCAGTCGGGGCGTCGGAAGCGCATGGTCCAGTCGGATCGACCGGTCGGTGAGCCGAAGTCGTCGGCGACCGAGCTGTACCGCTCGCAGGCGCGCAGGCCGACCTCGATGCCGTTGGCCTCGTAGCGTTGCAGGCCACGGTCCTTCACGATGTCGAGTGTGGAGTGGTAGTCGACCAGGTTCCTGGAGACGGTCCAGGCCTGTTCGGGTTCGGTGAGCCTCGTGACGGCCGGGGGCGCGCAGCCCTCCGGCTCGCCGAACGGTGTCCTCGGCATCTCGTCCGGCTCGTCGAGCGGCCTGACCGGCAGGGTGAGCGACGATCCGCTCTCGTGGACGCTCAGCCGGACGGGTTCGGGTGCCGGCCAGACCAGCGGCCAGTACGAGGTGGAGAGGGAGACGCGGATGCTGTGGCCGGGCGGGAAGACCTGGGCCACGCCGTTGAGCGGGACGCGTACGCGGTAGCGCCGGCCGGGTTCCAGGGGGCGCGACTCCTCCAGCGTGTCCCGGTGGGTGAGATCGAGGACGCCGTAGGTCACGCGGGTGGCGCGGCCGTCGGGGGCGACGTCCGACAGCCGGGCGATGACCTGTGCCGCCGGGCCGCTCGACGCCAGGTCGAGGTCGACGTACGGGGAGCCGAGGATCTCCATCCGTTCGGCAAGGGGTTCGGACTGGAAGACGAGTGAGCCTCCGTCCTCCTCCCGCTGGTCGTAGGGGAGGTCGGGCGGTGCGTTGTAGGAGGCCCACTTCCCCGCGAACTGCCCTACGGACAAGGGCGATTGGACGTCGTGCACCCGGTCCGGCCGAGACTCTTCCGCCTCGCCGGAGTCGCCGTCGCCGTCGCCCATGACTACGGCGCGGTCCCGCAGCGGATATGTCACGTCGCGGATGTGGGGGGACGGCCAGCTCGGCTCCCCGACCCAGCGGCCGGGTCGTTCCTCGTACGACGTCGACGGGGGCACGCTCTCCTGCATCCAGGCGCGCAGCACGGGACCGTCCATGACGCCGTTGTCGATGCCCTTGAGCCAGTGGTCCCACCAGCGGACGACTTCCTGGAGGTAGCCGATCGCGGGCCCGGGTTCACCGAGGTGCGGGAGCTTGTGCGACCAGGGGCCGACGAGTCCCTTGCGGGGGACGTCCACATGAGCCAGCAGCCGGGTCACGGCGTTGGAGTATCCGTCGGCCCAGCCGCTGGACGCGAGCACGGGGCAGCGCAGGGAGCCGTAGTCCTCGCTGAGCGAGGCGTGTCGCCAGTAGGCGTCGCGGTGCTGGTGGCGCAGCCACTCCAGGACCCATGGACGGGCGGACTCCAGGCGTTCGTGCCACATGTCCCGCCACCGTTCGCCGACGACGGAGGGGTCCGGCGGGCAGGTGGCGTAGGCGAACATGGTGCCCGCCTCCGCGAGGTTGTCGGAGAGCATCGCTCCGCCGAGGTAGTGCATGTCGTCCGCGTACCGGTCGTCGGTGAAGGACGCGATGACGATGGCGGCGAGGCTCGGAGGCTGTCGGGCGGCGACCTGGAGTGCGGCGAAAGCGCCCCAGGAGATCCCCATCATGCCCGTCGTCCCGTCGCACCACGGCTGGTCGGCGAGCCAGGCGAGGGCCTCTTCCGCGTCGCTCTGCTCCTGTTCCAGGTACTCGTCCAGGAGGACGCCCTCCGACTCCCCGGTGCCCCGCAGGTCGACCCGGACGCAGGCGTAGCCGTGTCCGGCGATGTAGGGATGGTGGATGGCGTCACGGGTGGAGGTCAGGTCGTTCTTGCGGTACGGGATGTATTCGAGGACGGCCGGTACGGGTTCCTGGTCGGAGGAGATCGGCCGCCAGATCCGCGCGGAGAGTCGTACTCCGTCGGACATCGGGATGGTGACGTGGCTCTGTTCCTGGATCGCGTACGGGAGTTGGTCCACGTGTCGCATGTCGGTGCGCTGTTCCTTTCCCGGGGTGGCGCTCACTTGGTCTTCGTGTCGCGCCCGCCCGGTGCCGTGTGGTCGAAGGTGAGGCCGAGGGCGGCGACGCAGCGGTCGAACTTGCGCCGCAGGTCCTGCTCGTCGTCCCCGCCGGTGAAGATGTGGGCCACCTCGTAGCTGTAGCTGTCCTGTTGGGAGATCGAGGAGAGCTTCTGCCCTTCCTGGGGGACGATGTCGACGCGCACTCCCGGGATGTCCCGCTCGATGGCGGCGATCTCCTCCGCGGTCGGCACCTGGTGAACCATGCCGTCGCCGAACCAGCGGTAGTACCACTTGGCCGCCAGCCGGTACGGGCCCTGTCCGGCCGGCAGCGCGGGATCCTGTCCGAGGGCCAGACTGAGCATGCGGTGGTGGTTCGGGATGCCGTCCACGTACTCGAACAGCTCGGCGTGGGACTGGGAGTGGCGGGGGTTGATCTCCAGCAGGCTGATCCCGCCGGTCTTCGGGTCGTAGAAGTACTCGATGCTGAAGGTGGCCGAGTCCATGCCGATCCGGCGCATGGTGCGTTCGCTGACGTCGTGCAGTCGCCGGATCACGTCGGCGGGCAGGGTGCTGGGGTACTGGTGGCGCAGAAAGCTCGACGAGTTCGGGTAGTTGATGGAGTCGAGCACGCCGTACACGGTGACCTCGCCCTTGTACACGTAGCCCTCTACGGCGACCTGAATGCCCGTCATCGCCTCCTCGGCGAGGCACACTTGTCCGCCGATTCCCTTCATCTCCTCGGGCAGGTCGAGGAGTTCGAGAATCGTGTCGAATGGTCTGCCGACCCGGGCGATGCCCTTGCGTATCTCCGCGACGGCCGTGCGGAACTCCTCTATGTCCGAGACGCCGTAGGCCAGTTCGGAGGAGTACGACAGGGCCGGCTTGAGCCACATGGGGAAGTCGACGCCCTCGGGCGGTCGTGGATCGTCGCTGTCCAGGTCGACGCGGCCGAAGTTCGGATACTCGTCGATGACCTGTCGTTGCTCCAGCCGACTCCAGTATTTGTGCTCGCACTTGACGACGGATTCGAGGCTGGTGGTGCGGGTTCCGTACTCGCTGCCGAGCATCGGGACGAGGGTGCTGACCGGGAAGTCCCAGTAGCCGACGATGGCGTCGACGCTGCCGTCGTGGGCGTCGAGCACGGCGCGGGCCCTGTCCATCAGCCGGGGAACGGAGACCTCGCCCTCCTGAAGCTCGTCGATCGACAGCAGTTGATGGAACCGGTACAAGTCCGCGTCGGGCACGGCCCGGAGCGTGCGGAGGTTCGCCTCGTCGAGACCCACCACGAAGATGTTCTTCCGCGTCTGCTCACGCACTACGGCTGCCTTTCGGTCGGGGGCTGGATTCATCGCCGCGTACCCCCGGAGATCGTCGTGAACCGCACGGTTCGGCCGCGGGCATGGGGCGAACGCGTGGTGGGTACGCGAACGCGGCGCGGTCCGGCATGACTGGCGCGGCTGCGGGGAACGCGTGGGACATGGGCACAAACCACGATGAAGCACCCATCCTGGACGCGCTCGACCGCTATCACTCCGCGAAGGAGCTGGCCTTCACTCCCCCGGGGCACAAGCAGGCCCGCGGTGCCGACCCGCGGGCCCGTCGGGTCCTGGGGGACGCCGTCTTCTACGGCGACGTCCTGGCCACCGGCGGACTCGACGACCGGCTCGAACGGGACGGGGTTCTGGAACGGGCCGAGAAACTGATGGCGCACGCCGTGCACGCGGACCACACGTTCTTCTCGACCTGCGGCAGCTCCCTGTCCGTAAAGGCCGCCATGCTGGCCGTGACCTGCCCGGGCAACAGCCTCCTCGTCGGCCGGGACGCCCACAAGTCCGTCATCGCCGGGCTGATCCTCTCCGGCGTCGAACCCGTCTGGGTCGAACCCGCGTGGGACGCCACCCGGCACCTCGCCCACCCGCCGTCGGCTGAGGCGTACGAGAAGGCGTTCACCCTGCACCCCGAAGCCGACGGCGCCCTGATCACCAGCCCCACCCCCTACGGCGCCGCGGCCGATCTCCGCGCGGTCGCGGAGGTCTGTCACCGGCGGGGCAAGCCCCTGATCGTGGACGAGGCGTGGGGCGCCCACCTCCCCTTCCACGACGACCTCCCCACTTGGGCCATGGACTCGGGTGCCGACGTCTGTGTCACCAGCATTCACAAGATGGGCAGCGGCCTGGAGCAGGGCTCGGTCTTCCACCTCCAGGGCGACCTCATCGACCCCGCCACTCTCGCGTCCCGAGCCGACCTGCTGGGTACCACCAGCCCGAACGTCCTCATCTACGCCGGCATCGACGCCTGGCGCCGTCAGATGGTCCAGCACGGTCACGAGCTGTTGAGCCACGCCTTGGAGCTCGCGAAGCGTACGCGTGGCGCCATCGAGGAACTGGGCGGCTTCCATGTCGAGGACGCCGAGGACTTCTGCGGCCCCGGGCTCGCCGCCGAGTTCGACCCCCTCCCCGTCGTCATCGACATCAGCGCCCTGGGGGTCACGGGCTACCGGGCCGCGGACCGGCTCCGCGCACACCACCACATCGATGCCCACCTCTTCGACCACCGGCGGATCAGCGCGCAGCTCACCCACGCCGACGACGAGGAAACCACCGGTCGTCTCCTCGACGCGCTCAAGGATCTCCGGACTCATGCCGACGAACTGCGCGGCGGCCCCCAGGTAGCCGTCCCGGCTCCGGCCGAACTACGGATGGACCAGGCCCTCCTGCCCCGTGACGCGTACTTCGACGCGCATACGGACGTCGCCACCGAGCAGGCCGTCGGGCGGATCGCGGCAGAGATGATCACGCCGTACCCGCCGGGCATCCCGGCGGTCCTCCCTGGCGAACGTCTCACCGAACCCGTCCTGCGCTACCTGACCACCGGCGTCGAGGCCGGCATGAACCTGCCCGACGCGGCGGACCCGCGCCTCAGGACGGTCCGTGTCGTGGCTTCCTCGTGACCCCCTGCTCAGCCTTCTCCGGCGACGTGGAGGTGGTAGACGCTGAACGCCCTGCGGATGACCGGCTGTGCGACATTTCGTACGCGTACGCCTCCGCCGGTCATACCGTGTTCCGTACCGGCGTGGGCGTGGCCGTGCACGGCGAGGTCGGCGCCCGCGGTGTCCATGGCCTCCGCCAGCAGGTAGCTGCCGAGGAAGGGATAGATTTCGAGGGGCTCGCCCGCCAGGGTGTCGGGAACCGGTGAGAAGTGCGTGAGGGCGATCCGCACCGCGCACCCCTCCCGTGCCAGCGCTTCCAGACTCCCCCGCAGTCCGTCCGCGCACCGGCGGCTGTAGCGGACGAACTCCTTCATCAGCGGTTCGCCGAACTCGCTGCCGCACCGTCCGGCGAAGCCGCCGCCGAACCCCTTGGTCCCCGCGACACCGACGCGCTCGCCGTCGACCTCGAGGACCGTCCCCTCGCCTTCCAGCACCCGCACGCCCTCGTCACGGAGGATGGCGGTGACCTCTTCCGGTTTCTCGTCGTGGTGGTCGTGGTTGCCGAGGACGGCGACGACCGGCACGGCGAGACCGGACAGCTCACCGGCGACCACTCGTGCCTCCTCGGGTGTGCCGTGCCGGGTGAGGTCTCCCGCGAGGAGCAGCAGGTCGGCATGGTCCGGCAGGGTGTCGAACGCGGGCCTGAGGAGCCCTTTGCTGTCCGGGCCCATGTGGATGTCACCCACGGCCGCGACGCGGATCATGGCAGGTCCTCCGGGCTCTCGGGCGGGACGACCTCGGCGACGCCGATGTCCGTGTGCACGGTGAGCCCGGCCAGTTCCCGGCGGACCGTGCGCAGCACTTCCTCGCGGCACACGGCGGTGGGCACGATCCCCCGGACGGTCACGGCCGCGCCGTGCGTCTCGACGCGCAGGCCCAGTTCGCCGCATTCGCCCGAGGCCAGCCGGTTCTCCAACTGGGCGATCCGGTACTCGATGTTGGTGGCCGGCTGCCCCGTAGCGGCGCCCCGCTCTCCTCCTCGGTCCGTCATGAGGGTCTCCTCACCGGCGTGATCACCCGCAGTCGCTCCAGGAGATAGAGAAAGGCCTCCGGCATCGGCGCGCCCGCGCACTCCGCGCGGACCCGCTCCCAGTCGACCTTCTCGCGCAGCTCCCGTGCGATGGGCAGCACCGCGCCGAAGTCGCAGTGGTGCTCGGAGAAGGACGCCAGCAGACTCCACAGAAGGTCGGTGGCGTCCAGCACCGGCATGTGCACGGAGTCCAGGGGCAGTTCAACCGCCCGGTCCAGCAGCTCGGACGTCACCGGCCGATGGGCCATCTCGAAGAGCAGGTCGATGTCCTGGTCCCGGCACTTCGCCTTCCACAGCCAGTCCTCCGGCGGTTCGACGACCGTCAGGCCCGCTTCGGTGAGCGTGGCGGCGACGGCCTCCGCGTCCTCCCGCCGTACGCAGAAGTCGGCGTCGTGCCCGAGACGGCCAGGTCCGCCGTGGGCGTAGACGGCCGCGCTGCCGGCGAGGGCGAAGCGGTGGCCGTCGCGTTTCAGCAGCGAGCCGACCTGTTTGGCCGCCTCCAGGATCGCCTGGTGGCGATCGGGCGGAGGCCCGTCCGCCACGCCCCGCGCTACCGCGGGACGCAGATCGGTCACGGTGCCGCCGTCGTCCATGGCGGCGTCGTTCACCTCGGACATGCCTCCGCCTCCGTCTCCTGCCGTCAGTGGGCCGAGGCCGTCACAGCACCGAGTCAGGGCCTCCGGGGCGGATACGGCCCCGCCAGGCTCCGGTCTCGCCGCCACGCTGCTCGATGTAGTCCTTGAAGCGGCGCAGGTCGCCCTTCACCCGACGGTCGATGACGCCCAGCATGTCCGCGCCCTTCTCGGCCACGCCGGTGGGCTCGACGTCCATCGTGAGTTCCACCCGGGTGTGGGTGTCGTCCAGCGGCTCGAAACGCACCGAGCCCTGCTGCTGGGTCTCGCCGTCGACGACGCGCCAGGTGATGCGGTCGTCCGGGAACTGGTCGACGATCTCGGTGTCGAACTCGCGCCGCACTCCACCGATCTTGGTGGTCCAGTGGTTGTGCCGCTCGTCGAGCTGTCGTACCTCCTCGACGCCCTCCATGAAGTGGGGGAACTCCTCGAACTGCGTCCACTGGTTGTAGGCGGTGTGGACGGGCACCTCGACGTCCACCGCTTCCTTCACTGTGCTCATCTGTTCCTCCTTGTCAGTGGTTGTGCCGCACCGGGTACCCTCAGCCCGCCCCCGGCAGACATACCTCCAGGGTTCCGTCCGCAGTGATGCGTGAGGCGAAGGAGGGCTGGGGTGCCGTGGCCGGTCCGGCGACGTTCCAGCCGTCCGAGAGGCGGAAGACGCTGCCGTGCCAGGGGCACTCGACGCAGCCGTCCTCGACGTCGCCCTCCGAAAGCGGGCCCGAGAGATGGCTGCACCGGTCGGCCAGCACGTCGACATGGCCGTCGGGGTGCCGGTACACCAGCAGCGGCACCTCACCCAGTTGTCGCCGTACGGGTTTGCCCACGGGCAGTTCCGCGGCGGAGCCCAGCGCGTGCCAGCCGGGAGCCACCAGGTGCGGAACCGGTTCGGTCTTGTTGGCTCCCGCACCCTGCCGGTAGGCCAGGTGTCCGCCGATCGCCCCGGCGGTTCCCGCCACGGCCAGGCCCGTATAGGCGAGCACGCGTCCCCAGCCGGTCCTGCCGGCGCCTCGCGCACGCCAGGACCCGGCGTACAGGCCGACGGCCAGCACGTTGCCCGTCGCATGGACGAGACCGGTGCGCATCTGCTGCTCATGCTGCTCGGCCCAGTCCACCCAGCCCGCCGCCGCGGCCGGCAACGCCGTCAGAACACCAGCGCCGACCAGGAGGCGGCTCTGGCGCTGACAGCCCGGCAACGCGTCCAGGATCGCGGCGGACACCCAGGCGCCGGTGGGCAGTTGGACCAGCAGCGGGTGAAGGGGGTGTCCGAGATGGCGGCCGTGCAGCACATCACGGGCCCGGCCCAGGGGCAGCGCGCGGACGGTGTCCCGAACGCGGTCGGCCAGTGGGTCGATCCGGTCCCACTCCCCCAACCTGTCGAGGGCCCGCACGCCCGCGGCGAGCCAGCCGGCCACGCGACCCCCTTCTTCGGGCCCCCGTACGGATGGGTCTGCCTCCCGGAACTGGGAGAAAGGTGGTGTTGTCGGCGCGTTCATGCCCGCCGGGTAGCCAGGCGCCTCAGCTTCCAAACGCGGCTCCGCGAGGTGTCGGTCGTACAGGCGGACAGACGATGTTTGAGCCGTGTCCAGACGTGCACGCGACTCTTATGGCACAGAAGCGAGAAACAGAACGAAAGTACGAGGCGCCGTCGGCCCGCGACGGCTCGTGGCTGCCGGATCTCACCGGCGTGGGCGGTGTCGAATCGGTCCTGGACCAGGGCACCGACGAACTCGACGCCGTGTACTACGACACGGACGACCTGCGCATCGCCCGGGCGTCGGCGACGCTCCGCCGCAGGACTGGCGGGGCCGACGCCGGCTGGCACCTGAAACTGCCGCTGTCCGGGGACAGCCGGGAGGAGGTGGAGGAACCGCTATCCGACACGCTTCCGGACACTCTGCGCGAGCTGGTCCTCTCCCGCACCCGGGGAGCCGACGTCCGACCCGTCGTCCGGGTCCGCTCCACCCGCCGCACCCGGCACCTCGTCGGCCACGAGGGCGACGTCCTCGCGGAGCTGAGCGTCGACACGGTCCGCGCCGATCCCCTGCCCACCGGGGACACCTCGGCCTCGTGGACCGAGATGGAGATCGAGCTCGCCGAGGACTCCGACCCCGCGCTGCTCGACACGCTGGAGAAGACACTCCGTGCCCACAGCATCTCCCGTGCGGACCATCGGTCCAAGCTGGCCCGCGCCTTGGAGGAGACCGGGGCGGGAACACAGCCCCAGCCGGAAACGGACGCGAAGGCCGGCGAAACCGGCACGGCGGGCGAGGAGCTACTCCGGTACGTCGACGAGCAGGTGAGCACGCTCGTCGAACTCGACCCTTCGGTACGCCGTGATCTACCGGACGCCGTGCACCAAATGCGGGTCACCTGCCGTCGGCTGCGCAGCATCCTGCGTTCCTACCGGCCGGTGCTCGCGCGTGAGGTCACCGATCCGGTCCGCGCGGAGCTGAAGTGGCTCGGCGCCGAGCTGGGGGCGGAACGCGATCAGGAGGTCCTCCGCGAACGGCTCGGCTCCCACATCAGGACCTCGCCCACGGAGCTGGTGCTCGGACCGGTGGAGGCCCGCCTGCGGGTGTGGGACGTCGCCCGCACCGCGGAGGCCCGACAGCGCACCCTCGACGCCCTGCGCTCGCCCCGTTACCTGGCGCTCCTCGACTCCGTGGCCACGCTCGTCCAGCGGCCCCCGCTGCGGCGCAAGGCGGAGCGGGCTCCGGAGAAGGTGATGACGAAGGCGATCCTCAAGGAGTACGAGCGACTCGCCGCCCGTGTGACCCACGCGATGGAGATCCCGCCGGGCACGGAGCGCGACACGGCCCTCCACCGGGCCCGCAAGGCGGCCAAGCGGACGAGGTACGCGACCGAACCGGCGCGCTCCGCGCTCGGCAAGCCGGCCAAGCGGTTCGGCAAACGCGTCAAGGCCGTGCAGAAGGTGCTCGGCGAGCACCAGGACAGTGTCGTCGCCCGGGACACCCTGCACCAACTGGCCGTGGCCGCGCAGACGGCGGGAGAAGCCGGTTTCACGTGGGGGCTGCTGTACGGCCAGGAGCGGGCCCTCGCCGAGCAGCGCGAGCGGGAGCTGCCGACGGTGTGGGCCGAGGCATCGAAGTCCGGGATGCGCAAGGCGCTCGCGCACTGACCGACGGCCCATCTCATCCCGAAATCCTCCCGCACCGGGGTTTTCGATCGTCGACGCCGTGCAACTCGTCACTGTGCACAAGGGCCGTTCCCGTTCCGTCGACCTGCGAGGCGTCATGAGCACCACGACCCCGAAGAGGACCCCCGGCCGCACACAGAAGGCGGTCGTCAGGGCGCTCCTCGACCGACAGGAATCCACGTATCTGGCACAGGCGGGTATCAGGCTCCGGAACACGCCCGCCCCGCTCTACCAGGCGCTCGTCCTCGCCGTGCTCCTGTCCGCCCGGATCCGGGCGGACATCGCGGTGGCCGCCGGACGCGCCCTGTTCGAAGCAGGCATGACCACCCCACGGGCCATGGCGAAGGCGACCTGGCAACAGCGCGTGGACGCACTCGGCGAGGGCGGTTACCGGCGCTACGACGAAAGCACCGCCACCATGCTGGGCGACGGCGCGGAACTGCTCATCGAGCAGTACAGCGGTGACCTCCGGAAACTCCGCGAGGA
Organism: Streptomyces sp. NPDC005492; assembly: GCF_040605995.1. Lineage (NCBI taxonomy): Bacteria > Bacillati > Actinomycetota > Actinomycetes > Kitasatosporales > Streptomycetaceae > Streptomyces > Streptomyces sp. NPDC005492. The sequence continues at coordinate 121,100 of NZ_JBEXDX010000019.1, read as the reverse complement.
GGACGACCCGAAGCAGGCACTGCGGAAGTTTCCCGGCCTGGGGCCCACGGGCGTCGACATCTTCCTGCGCGGCGTACAGACGGTCTGGCCGGAGTTCGCGCCGTACGTCGACGGCAAGGCACTGCAGGGCGCCGAGCGCCTCGGCCTCCCCACCTCGCCCGACCGGCTCGCGAGCCTGGTTGCCGAGGACGAACTGGCCCGATTCACCGACGGGTTGGTCCACGTGGCGCTGGAGAAGCGGCTCGCCGAGGACATCCTGTCGCAGGCGAAGGCCTCATAGCGGGACGGGGTGGCCGGCTGGCTGACCAGAAGCGGAAGAACACAACGTACCCATGGGTAACGGCAGTTGGTGCTGTTACCTTCCTTCCAAGATTCCTTGGATCTTCGGTGTTCTCCCCAGTCAGCCACCCCTCACACCCTGCAGAGAGGCCCCATGCTCGACTCACCGTCCGCCGACCGCTCCGGCGGACGCCACCGCAAGAGCAGAACAATGACTCCGGTCCTGCGGCGTGCCGCCGTCATCGCCGTCACCACCCCCGTCGCCGGGACGATCCTGTTCGGTACGTCGGCCTTCGCCGCCGGTACGACCACCCCCAAGACCGCCGCCGCCACGCTCGATCCCGCCGAGCAGAAGATCGCGGACAACCTCAACACCCGTGTCCAGGACACCCGTTTGGGCAGCACGCTCAGCGGAGTCGTCATCGACGCCGCGTCCGACAAGGTCGTCTGGGGCCATGACGCGACCACCGCGTTGATGCCCGCGTCCAACACGAAGCTGGCCACCTCGACCGCCGCGCTGACGATCCTCGGCCCCGACCACCGCTTCACCACGAAGGCCGTCTACGGCGACGGCACCGTCACCCTCGTCGGAGGGGGCGACCGCACCCTGACCTCCGCCGACCTGGAGGCGATGGCCGAGACCGTCGTCGCGGGTCTGAAGAACGCGGGCCTGACCTCGGTGAAGGTGAAGGTCGACGACAGCCTCTTCCCGGCGCCCACCCTCGCCACCGGCTGGAACGACGGCTACTACCCCGACTCCGTCGCCCCGGTACGGGCGTTGGTGGTCGACGGCCACCACGTCACGGACACCTCCCTGGACGCCGGCCAGACCTTCGCGAGGCTCCTCACCGCGCAGGGTGTCACCGTCCCCGGGAGCGTCACCCGCGGCACCGCCGGTACAGGAACCGTCCCCGTGGCCGAGCACCAGTCCGCCGCGCTGTCGACCGTCGTGGAGCACATGCTCAAGGTGAGTGACAACGATATCGCCGAGACACTGCTCCGGCAGACCGCGCTCGCCGCCGGCCGTGCGGCCACCTTCGAGGACGGCGTGGCGGTCGTACGCCAGGTGCTCACCCAGTACGGCGTGTCCCTGGCCAACTTCGAGATCCACGACGGCAGCGGGCTGTCCCGCTCCAACCGGATCCCGGCGCAGACCATCGCCGACATCCTCGACCTGGCGGACGACCCGGCCAACGGCCCGACCCTGAAGTACATCGTGGACGGACTGCCCGTCGCGGGCGAGGCGGGCTCGACGCTGGGGCCTGAGTGGGGCCGGTTCGACACCGCGGACTCCCAGTGCGCCGTGGGAAAGGTCAGCGCAAAGACGGGCACGCTCACCGGCGCGATCGCGCTCAGCGGACTGACCAAGGCCGAGGACGGGGCCTGGAAGATCTTCTCCTTCATCGAGAACAACTCCACCGCCGACCCGGCCGCGACCAAGGACGCCCTCGACGGCCTCGCCGCCACGGTCAACGGCTGCTGGGCGTAACCGAGTTCGGCCTCCGGGCCGGGGCCCGCCTGCCCCGGCCCGGAGGTCCGGCTGCTTGCGCCCGCTAGGGTCGCCCTCATGACGACATCCCTTGCCGGCAATGCCTTCGACTCGCTCAGCCTCGACGCCGTGTCCGACCAGGAGGAGTTGCGCCAGGTCTACGAACTCCCGGGCGAGGCGGCCCGACGGAAGCAGATGACCGAACTCACCGAGCAGACACGGCGGTTGATCGGATGTTCGTCGCTGGTCCTGGTCGCCAGCGCGGATACCGAGGGCAACTGTGACGTGTCGCCGCGCGGCGGTCCCGCCGGGTTTGTCGCCGTCCTGGACGCACGGACGGTGGCGATACCGGACGCGACCGGCAACAAGCGTCTGGACACCCTGCAGAACGTCATCGCCACCGGACGGGCCGGGCTGCTGTTCGTCATCCCGGGGCGCACCACGACGCTCAGGGTGAACGGCCGGGCCTGCGTCTCCACCCGCCCCGAGTTGCTGTCCCAGTTGACCGCGGTGGGCAAGCCGCCGGCCAGTGCGCTGGTGGTGGGGATCGAGGAGGTCTATCCGCACTGCCCCAAGTCGCTGTTGCGCAGCGGGGCTTGGAAGCCGGAGCAGTGGCTGCCAGCGGACGCCCAGCCGGCCTCGGCCGAGGTGACGCTGGCCCAACTGCGGATGCCGGAGCTGACGATCGCCGACATCGAGCAGGCGGAGGCGGACGCGCTGAAGTACCGGTACGAGTAGTAGGCCCCGATCGAACGGTGGCCCAGGTCGATCACTTGTGACCGTTTCCCGCGAGTGGGTCCGGCCCCGCGCCGGGCCGTGCAGGATAGGGCCGTGGTAGGCAATCTCCCTGTCGTGACGACCAGCTTCGTCGGCCGCGAAAGCGAAGTCGACGCAGTCGAAGCAGCATTGGCCCAGCATCGGTCGGTCACTCTCACCGGCGGCGGGGGTGTGGGCAAGAGCCGCCTGGCACTCCACACCGCCGAGCAGGTACGGGGCCAGTACGCGGACGGGGTCTGGTGGGTCGATCTCTCCCACCTCTACGACGACCGGTTGCTCACCGCCACGGTCTGCGACGCGGTCGATCTCCTGGACCACAACCCGCGCGCCCCGGTCGAGGCGTTGTGCGAGTGGCTGACCGGCCGCCAGGTGCTGCTCGTCTTCGACTGCTGCGAACGGGTGCTGTCATCCTGTCTTCTCCTGGTGAGTGAACTCCTCGCCTCAGCACCGCAGTTGACCGTCCTGGCCACCAGCAGACAGCCCCTCGGCGTGCGGGGTGAGCACCGGATCGAGGTGGCTCCGCTCTCCCTGGACGACGACGGCGGCGACGCGGTGCGCCTGTTCCACGATCGCTGTGCCACGGCCGCCCCCGGGTTGGCGCTCGACTCCCCCGGCTCCGCCGAAACCGTCCTCGCCATCTGCCGCCGCCTGGAGGGCATCCCGCTCGCCGTCGAACTCGCCTGCGCCCGCCTGCGGGAGAGCAGCCTCACGGAGATCGCCGAGCGCCTCGTTTCACGGCTCGACACTCTCGTCGACGCGACGGCGCGGCCCAGGCGCCACCGGGCCCTGCGCACGGCGATCGGCTGGAGCCACGAACTGTGCTCCCCGCTCGAACGACTGCTGTGGGCCAGGCTCTCCGTCTTCCGCGGCCCCTTCGACGCCGCCGACGCACAGTCCGTCTGCGCGGGCGGTCCGCTCGACAGCGACGCCGTCCCCCGGCTTCTCGAACGGCTCGTCGACCAGTCCGTCCTCCAGCCGGTGGGCACCCGCTACCGGATGCTCGACACCCTGTGCGAGTACGGAGCCATGTGGCTCGCGGAACTCGGTGAGAAGGGCACCCTCGCCCAGCTCCATGCCGCCCACTTCGCCGACGTACTGGCCGAGTCCGAAGCCGGCTGGCTCAGCCATCGGCAGGTCGCCTGGTACAGACGGATCTCGGCGAGCCACAGCGACGTGCGCGCGGCCCTCGACCACCTCATCGAGACGGAGCCCGACATCGCCGTGGAGGCGGCCGGCCGCACCGGCCTGTTCTGGCCTTGTTGCGGGCACCTCCACGAGTCCCGCGACTACCTCGAACGCGTCCTGGCCCTCCGCACCGAACCGGGTCCCTCCCGCACCCGTGCGCTGTGGGCCCTGGGCATCACGCTCACCCTCCAGGGCGACCACCGGACCGCCCTGCGCGTCGGCGAGGAATGCGCCGCCGCGGCGCACCAGGACGGAACCGCGCCCTCCGCGCTCTTCGCCGCCCACACCCTCGGCCTCACCCACCTCATGGCCGGCCGGCCCCAGGCCGCGTACGACGTGTGCGACCACGCCCTGATCGCCCACGGCACCTCGCCCCCGGCGGGCGCCCCGCAACTGTGCTGCATGGTGATCCGGATCTTCGCCCACTCCGCGCTGGGCCGACTGGCCGAGGCCTACGAAGCGGCCACCGCCCTGCACCGCCTCAGCGTCCGCTACGGCGAGCACTGGGCGCGGTCCTACGCGTTCCACCAGCTCGCCTTCATAGACCTCGTCCAGGGCCGCGCCCGCGACGCCGAACGCCATGCCCGGGCCATGCTCACCAGCAAGCACAACCTCAACGACAACCTCGGAATCGCCCTCGCCCTCGACCTCCTCACCGGAGCCAACGCGATCCAGGGCAACGGCATCGCGGCCGCCCGCACCTCCGGCACCGGGAACACCTTCTGGCGCATGCTCGGCCATCCCCATCACGGCACACCCGAACTCTCCGAGGTCCGCGACCAGTGGGAGCTGCAGGCCCGCAAGTCGATCGGGGACGACGCCTACGAGAAGGCCTTCCACAACGCGCTGAACAACGACGCCGAGCAGAGTCTTGCCCTCGTGATGCACGGGCCGTCCCCGTCCTGACGGGCCGCGTCGGTTCGCCCCGGAAGGTGAGAGAGCCAGTCGGCGGATAGAGTTCCGTAGTCCGGAATCCGGGCCGGGGCTCTTCGGAGTATCGGTCCTGGCGTTCGGCACACGGCCTCGTCGGGCGGTGTGCAACACACTGAAAGCGACAGAATTGATTATGAGCAACGTCTACTTCGACATCACCATCGACGGCGCCCCCGCAGGCCGCATCGTCTTCAACCTCTTCGACGAGGTCGTCCCCAAGACCGCCCGGAACTTCCGCGAGCTGGCCACGGGACAGAACGGCTTCGGCTACGCGGGTTCCGGTTTCCACCGCGTCATCCCGCAGTTCATGCTGCAGGGCGGCGACTTCACGAACCACAACGGCACCGGTGGCAAGAGCATCTACGGTGAGAAGTTCGCGGACGAGAACTTCGACCTGAAGCACGACCGCCCCTACCTGCTGTCGATGGCGAACGCCGGGCGCAACACCAATGGCTCGCAGTTCTTCATCACGACCGTCGTCACCCCGTGGCTCGACGGCAAGCACGTCGTCTTCGGCGAGGCCGTCGAGGGCCAGGAGGTCATCGACAAGATCGAGTCCCTGGGCTCGCAGTCGGGCGCCACGAAGGCCAAGATCGAGATCGCCGCTTCCGGCGTCGTCGAGGCCTGAGCCAGACCCCCTAACAGACCAGGCCCGGTCCTCCCCTGGAAGGGCCGGGCCCGGCCGTCTCGGGCCCTCTCAGGCGACCGTGCCCGACGTGAATTTGCCCCCGACTGCCACCAGCAGGATGAGCCCCAGCGTGCCCAGCGCGCCCGCGTCCAGCCCTGACAGGTCGACCTGGAGCCGTAGTCGTCCATCAGGAGCGCCAGGAGCCTGCCGAAGCCGAACGGCAGCGGGATGGAACTGAACGACACCGTCACGGCGAGCCTCCCCCGGCCGCGGATCATCGCGGCGTCCCACTCCAGGCCGACGAGCAAGGCTGCGTGCCGCCGCACACCGCAAGCAGAGCGCTGGGACCAGAAGCACGGGAAAGCCGGAGAAGGCGGGGGCGACTGTGTGTGGTCACCGGGCCTTCGGCGGAGGGAGCGGTCAGGCCCAACGCCGCTTCCGGGCAAGGGGGTTATGCCGTCCCCCGTCGCGTCCCGGCCTCGTCCGGCGCCGGCGTGAAAGCTCCGATGTGGTCCTGGGCCCACTGTCCGAAAGTGCGGGCCGGGCGACCCGTCAGCTTGCGTACCGTGTCCTCGACGTAGGCCTTGGCCCCGGCCCTCTGGCGTTCCGCGCTCGCCAGCAGCGCCTCGACGACCTGGGGCGGGTATCGGTCGTTCAGCGCGGCCCGGGTCTCGTCCGGGGTCAGTTCTTCGAAGCGCAAGGGGGTCCCGAGCAGTCGGGCGAGCTCGTGGGTCTGGTCGACGGCGGTGAGGGCCTGCGGTCCGGTCAGTGTGTAGGCGTGTCCGGCGTGGCCGTCCTCGGTCAGGGCGCGTACGGCGGCTTCGGCGATGTCGCGGGGGTCGACACAGGCGTTGGGCGACATCCCGTACAGCGCGCGGACGGTGCGCTCGGAACGGACGGAGGCGGCCCAGGAAAGGGAGTTGGACATGAAGGCGCGCGGGCGCAGCAGGGTCCATCGCATGCCGGAGGCGCGTAGCTGTTCCTCGTTGGCGCGCTGCCACCTGGTGATGAGGTCGTCGGCCCGGGTGTCGAGGACGGCCGCCGCGGAGAGTTTCACCACCCGCCGCACTCCGGCCGTGTGAGCCGCCGACAGGAAACGGGCGTCGTCCTCGACATCTGCGCGGGTCGTCAGGAGGAATGCCGCGTGCACTCCTTCCAGTGCCCGGGCCAGTGATTGCGCGTCCGTGAAATCCCCGGCAACCGGCTGCGTCCCTGGGAACATCCCTGCGGCCTTCGCCGGGTTCCTGGTCATGGCCCGTACGCGCAGGCCCTCGGGGAGGCCGCGGACCACTTCTCGTCCTACCGTCCCGGTGGCGCCCGTCACCAGGATCATCGGGTCCTCCTCCACACCTCAATCACCGTTTCGCTTTTATACCGGTAATTTATGGATTCGCTCGCTCCCTGCGCGCCGAAACCTTTCAATAACAAACAGCGCAGGTGGTTTGTCGATACCTGGGTTCCTCGCTCCACCTGCGGCACACTCGCTGGGCACGCGGTTCAGCGCCCGCCACGTCCGGGTCTCGACGCGGACATAGCGCCGTAGACTATACGAACTGGACGGTTTTTTAAGGGCGTTCAGCCCACCCGCGAGGAAAGAGGTCGGGGCATGCCAGAACCCAAGCAGGACCGGGCGATCCGCACCCGACACGCCATCCTCGTCGCAGCGGCCGGCGTCTTCGAAGAGCGCGGCTACCAGGCCGCCACCATCAGCGAGATCCTCAGCGCGGCCAATGTCACCAAAGGCGCCCTCTACTTCCACTTCAGTTCGAAGGAACAGCTCGCTCAGGGTGTCCTCGCCGGACAGGACCGCGGGCTGGCCGTCCCGGTCCGCCCCTGCAAGACCCAGGAACTCGTCGACGTCGCCATGCTCCACGCCTACCGTCTCCAGACCGACCCCATGGTCCGGGCCGGTGCCCGCCTCGCCCTGGATCAGGGCGCGGACGCCCTCGACCGCGTCGCCCCCTTCCAGTGCTGTACCGCCACCGTCACCGGCCTCCTCGGCAAAGCCCAGAAGCAGGGCGAACTCCTCCCTCACGTCAACCCCGGCGAAACCGCCGAAGTCCTCGTCGGGGCCCTCGCCGGTGTCCGGGCGATGTCCCAGGCCACCACCGCCTACGAAAACCTCCCCCAGGCCGTCGCCGCCCTGCTTCGCCACACACTCCCCTCCGTCGTCCACTCCTCGATCCTCACCTCTCTCGATCTCACCACCGAACGCGGCCACACCGTCCACACCGAGATGCGGACCGACCCGCAAGGGGCCTGAACCACGCTGCCGCTGCCGACTGCTCGTCATCCCTGTTGCCGGCCTGTGGAGTTGACGCCGATGCCGTGCGCCTGCGAGCGCCGGGCTACACGACACGAGTAGTCAGATGCACGTGGCGTGGTTCGACACCCACGGACTCACCGGCGCCGCCTGAACCGGCCGACGGCTGCGGCGTGGCTGGTCATCCCTCTCGTACGGACCCGTCGTCCTGCTTCCGGCCGGAGGAGGGGCCGGGTTCGGGGTGGGCGTCGGTGAGTTCGGGCTCCAGGCCCTCCGTCAACCCCGTGGGTCCGCGTCCTGCGTCCGTGCGCCAGGCCTCGAAGGCCCAGGTGGTGAGGGCGACGACGGCGAGGCCCAGGAGCCAGCCGCCCACGACGTCGCTGAACCAGTGGACTCCGAGTGCGATACGGGTGAAGCCGACGCCGAGTACGGACACGACCGCGACGCACCAGCACGGGGTCCGCAGGGCGCGCGGCACCATCGGGAGCAGGACCAGCAGCAGGATCGCGAAGGAGGTGGTCGCGGTCATCGCGTGTCCCGAGGGGAAGGAGAACCCCGGTGCGTGGGCGACCGGGTCCTCCAGAGAGGGCCTGGCCCGCTCGACCACCGTCTTGACCAGCAGCCCGATGAGTCCACCGGCCGTGGCCGTCACGGCGGACCAGGCGGCCAGTCGCCAGGCCCGGCGGAACAGCAGCCACACGGTCAGCAGCGCGACGATCGTCCGCAGGGTGAGCGGATCCCAGACGTAGTCGGACAGGAAGCGCAATGTGTCCGTCCACGCGGGGTGTTCGAGGGCGGTCTCGTTCAACTGCCGTGCGGCGCCCGCGTCGAGACGGCGCAGCGGCTGCCAGTGGCCTTCGATCAGGACGAGCAGCAGGCCGAAGGGGATGGCGGCGCAGGCGGCTACCGTGACCGAGGCGAGCAGGTGGATGCCGAATCTCCGGTCGGCCGCCTGCCGGCGACGGAGGTCACGGACGCGTTGGGCCGTGGCGCGGACCATGGTTCACACTCCCGGGTCGTCGGTGATCGGACCGGGTCGCCGTGCCCGTACGGCCTCCAACTGCGCCGCGAAGGACAGGCCCAGGAAGAGGGCGATGGAGGTCAGGTAGGCCCACAGCAGCAGGGACATGAAGGCGCTGAGCGGGCCGTAGACCGCGTCGAAGGACCCGCTGACGCCCAGGTACAGGCTCAGCAGCCAGGTCAGGGCGGTCCAGAGGACGAGGTACACGGCGGCGCCGAAGGCCAGCCAGGTGTAGCCGGGTTGCCTGCGCCGTGGGGAACGGCGGAAGATCGCGCTGGCCGAGAGGAGGGCGAGCAGCAGGCCGAAGGGCCAGCGCAGGATCTCGCAGAGGGTCCTGGCGCCGCCGTCGAGGTGATACACCGTCACCGCCGCGGCGGCCAGGTCGCCGCCTGCCACCATCACGATGAACCCGAGGCCGAGCGGGATCCCGGCGCTCAGCGACATCACGAGCCCGCGCAGGTACTTCTGGCGGAAGGGTCGGTCTCGTTCGTTGCCGTAGATCCGGTTGGCGCCGCGTTCGATCTGGCACATCGCGGTGGTGACGTTGACCAGGGAGAAGAGCAGCCCGAACCAGAGGGCGAGCTGGTCGCCGTCCCCCGCGCTGTGGCGGCTGCGGTCCAGTGCGTCGTCGACGACGTCGGCGCTGGGTCCTTCCGCGATCCGGTGGATGGTGAGTTCGGCGAGTCTGCCGATGTTCTCCGTGTGCAGCGCGGTGGAGAGCCCGACGAAGGCGATGGCCAGCGGGATCACCGCCAGCACCGTCTGGAGGGCGAGCGCGCGGGAGTGGCTGAAGCCGTCGGCGTAGCGGAAGCGGACGAAGGAGTCGCGCAGCAGCGGCCAACGGCCGTAGCGGCGCAGTGAGGTCAGGGCCTCGTCGGCCGAGAGGTCGTCGCCGGTCATGTCGCGGGTCTCGGGGACCTTGGTGGCGGTGCCCATTCACTTCTCCCGGTTGGGCAGCATGACGGTGAGCGCGCCGGGCCTGACCTCCGCGGTGAGGCGCCGGCCGTGGGACACCGGGTCGCCGTCGAGTTCACGCGACTGCGGTACGGCGAAGGTGAGTTCGGCCCGCCGGAAGGTGAGGAACTCCACCGGCACGCCCTTCTTCCCGGCGCTTTCGGAGGCGAGTGTGTCCAGGGTCGTGGGCCGCGTGTCGCGGCCGCGGCCGCGTATCAGGACGCCCAGGGCACGCATCCATCCGCCGGGGCCGCGCGGGTCGAGGATCAGCAGGTCGAGCAGTCCGTCGTCGGGCCGGGCCGCGGGGACGAGTGTGAGACCGCCTTGTACGGTGCCGACGTTGGCGAGGAGCACCATGCGGGCCGTACGGTGCAGGACCGGCCCGTCGTCGAGACGGAGCGTCAGCCGTATGCGGGGCGTGCGCAGGGTGCCGAAGGTGGCGAGGACGTAGGCGAGCCAGCCCACGGCGGACTTGGCGCGGTCGTCGGTGTGTTCCAGCATCGCGGCGTCCAGCCCTGCCCCGGACATCGCGGCGAAGTGGGTGGGAGTGAGGCCGTCGCCCTCGATGCGTCCGAGGTCGAGGCGGTGCGGGGTGCCGGACAGCGCGGCGTCGAGCGCGTCGGTGGGGGTGAGCGGCAGGCCGAGGTTGCGGGCCAGCAGGTTGCCGGTGCCGCAGGGCACCACGACGAGCGGTACGTCCGTGCCGGCCAGGGCGTCGGCGGCCGCCCTGATGGTTCCGTCGCCGCCGCAGACCACGACCAGTGTCGCTCCGTCGCGGACCGCGCCGGCCGCCTGGCCGGTACCGGGATCGTCGACGGTGGTCTCGATGAACTCCGGTGCGCGGTAGCCGTGTTGTTCCAGGACGCGGCGCAGCTTCTCGCGGTCCGCCTCGCCGGTGACCGTGGGGTTGAAGATCAGGGCGGCACTGCCGGGTTCATGTTCCTCGACGTCAACGGCCTTACCCCTGCGCCCGGTTGGGGCGGCCACGGACCCGTCGGTGAACAGGGCACGGCCGACGATCAGCAGGGACAGGGCGCCGTTGGCGATTCCGCCGATCACGTCGGTGGGGTGGTGCATGCCCCGGTAGAGCCGGGAGACGCCGACGACCAGCGGCAGGAGGAACAACAGCCCGGCCAGCGGCCACCGCCACGGCCTGCGCACCCGGGACAGCACGAGGACCGCGAGTCCCGCGTAGAGCGCGGTGGCGGCACCGGTGTGGCCGGAGGTGTAACTGGACGTGGGCGGGGAGGCGTCGAGGCGGTGCACGTCCGGGCGGGTGCGGTCCACCGACTCGGTGACGACCAGGAACACCAGTGCCTGGAGCGAGACGGCGACGGCGAGGAAGACCGCCTGACGCCACATCGGCAACCGGGGTACGAGCACCAGCGCCACGCAGCTCAGCAGGGTGACGGCGATCACCGTGAGCGTGTTGCCCGCCTCCGAACCGAAGTACGACAGGGTGGTGAGCGGGCCCGTACGGATCCGCTCCAGGCCTTCGTTGACGTGGTCCTCGACCGTCAGCGGCCACACCTCCCGGGCCGGGCCGGTGATCAGCAGTCCGAAGCCCACGATCAGGGCGGCCTGGCCGACGGCCAGTGCGCCGATGCGCGCCGCGGTGGTGCCGGTACCGCGAGGCAGCGCGAACGAACGGACGGGCCGGGCCTCCTCGGCTTCGTCCCCGGTCGCTTCTACGGCTCTTCCCGGCACGGCGGTCGGCATCGGGGCTCCCACGGGTCGGCGCCTCGCGGCGGACTTCGGCCGGGTGACGTTCGCACCCGATGCACCGCCGTCTGCCCCCGAAACGGAGGCGCAGACCCTCTGTGACGTGGCAATCCACGAATCCGCGTCCCGTGCGCGCCGAAAGGTGCCAGTGAGGCGTCGGTCGACGCCCCCGGGCCGGACGTCACTCCTCGTCGCTTGCCGGTGTGCCGCTGCCGGGTCAGAAGCCGATGCTCTCCCGGAGAAGCAGGACGGTGCCGCGCCCCGGGTGGGGTTCCGCGTTGAGGACGAGCAGGCGGTTGACGGCGCTGGGCATCCCGTACACCGCCTGGGCGCGGGCGTTCTCCAGCGGGAGCGCGTGCTCCTCGACTCGGCGGAGCGCTGTGCTCAGGTCGGGCACCACCTTCTGTGCGCCGACGATCCAGAGGGCGTGGCCCGCGCCGCCCGCGTTGGCGGGGAGTTGGCTGCCGCTGCCCGAGGCGAGCACGAGCGAGCCGGTCTCGGTGACCGCGGCGACGCTGTTGACGACGAAGTCCGGGCCGGCGACCAGCTTGCGGATCTCGTCCGCGCCGGTGGCGCGGTCGATGCCCAGGACACGGGGCCTGATGGCGTCGTACCGGCCGCCGGTGTTGATGTCCTCGTCGATGCCGGACAGCCGGAGGGTCTCGCTGGCTCCGGTGAACACGCTGACGCCCTCGGGGATCAGCTCCTTGACGCGGAGGCGTGCGGCCGAAGCGTCGTCGAGGATCTCGGCGGCGAAGCCGTTGGCACGGAGAGCGGCGGCTGCCCGCTCCAGCCTTTCGGCCGAAGCCGGGTCGGCGAAGGAAGCGGCCGTGGTGTCAGCTCGGTCGGTCCCGGAACTCCGCGCCGGGCTGGGCGCCGTGCCCGCCAGCGGCGAGGTGTCGAGATACCTGACCTCGTACACCCGCTCGGCGAACTTCCAGCCCTCCGTGGTGCGTCGGTAACGGTCGTGGTAAACGGCGTAGTTGAGCCCTTGGCGTCCGTCGAGGGTGCGGGCGAGTTCCTGGATGTAGGCGCGGCCGGTCGCACTGTGGCCGTCGAGCAGGATCGAGCCGGGGTGCGTGGTCTGCACGAAGAAGTCCCACTGGCTCTGCAGCCGCTCGCCCCCGGCTCGGATCTCCTCACGGCCGACCAGCTCGACGGGGATGTTGGGCATGCGCAGGACGCCGTCCGAGGTGAACAGCGATGCCAGGCGGGGCCGGTCGCGCATCATGGCCGCGTCGGTGAACTCGCCGCGCAGCGCCTCGATCTCGACTCGGTCCGCGATGAGTTGGAAGTCGTTCATGGAGTGGCTCCTCCGTCGTGTTGTCGTCCTCACGGGTTACGACAACGCGGCCGCTCGGAATGTGAGGCGGGGTGTCGCCTCACATTCCGACCGGCTGTCCTGTCGTAACGGGTAGAGGCACAGAAGCGAGCGGGAGAGAGGGCCGACCATGACCAGCAGTGCCGAGCCCGGCGACGGTCGGAGCGATCCGGGCCTCAGCGCGATCATGAGCGAGCGGCGCCATCTGATCAACCTCGGCTATCGGCTCACGGGGTCCCTTGCCGACGCCGAGGACGTCGTGCAGGAGACCTATGCCCGCTGGTACGCCATGTCGGCACAGGAACAGCGGGCCATCGAGTCACCCGGCGCCTGGCTGGTGACGGTCGCCGGCCGCATCTGTCTGAACCTGCTCGGCTCGGCGCGGGTCAGGCGGGAGACGTATGTGGGCGACTGGATCCCGGAACCGTTGCCGGAGCCCACCGAGTGGATCACCGGGCACTCCGGTGCCGGCGGGAACGACCCGGCCGATCGGATCACCCTCGACGAGTCGGTGACGATGGCCTTCCTCGTCGTCCTCGATGCGATGACCCCGGCCGAGCGCGTCGCGTTCGTCCTGCACGACGTCTTCCGCTATCCCTTCGGCGAGGTCTCCGAGATCGTCGGCCGTACTCCGGCGGCCTGCCGCCAACTGGCCTCGTCCGCCCGTCGACGCATCCGCACCGCACGGACTCCGGCGGGCCCCGGCGCCGAACAGGCCGCCATCGTCCGCCAGTTCAGGACGGCGTGGGAGGCCAAGGACATCGACGCCCTGATCGGCCTGCTCGACCCCGCCGCCACGGCGACCGCCGACGGGGGCGGTCTGGCGGTCACCCACCTGCACCCGATCGTGGGCGGTGAGCAGATCGCGCATGCCTACGCCGAGATCGCCCGAGTGTCCGGCGACCGCACGACGTTCCAGGAATGCACGGTCAACGGCCTGCCCGGCCTGGTGGCACAGCAGAACGGCACCATCGCGACGGTGTTCGCGTTCGAGATCGCGGGTGATCGGATCAGGCGTATCTGGGCGGTGCGGAATCCTGAGAAGCTCCGTCCGTGGGGCGTCCGCTGAGGGGCGCCTTCCGTATACGTACGCAATCCAATCGTGAGCCGTATGAGCGCGGTGGTTCGCGGGGCTGGGACGGCTGTCTGCTGCCTTCGCCTGTCCTAGTGCACTTTGGAGGCCACCGGCCACGGGAAATGGCTGTCAGTGACTCGGCTCGCGCAGGTCACTCGGCTCGCTCGGCGGTTCCCGCGACGGCCGGTCCAAGGCTGTTGGGGAGATGGGATATCGCGACGCCAACAGCTTCCTCGGCCGTGGCGGCCTCCCCGACGAGGGTGTCGTGGGGACGCTTCATCACGCGGTACGGGCTGCCGCTGTGCGCGGGAGCGATGGCGACCTCGTCGCGGAACGGATATCCGGTGCAGGAGCTGAAGCCGAGCGTCCAGTGGCTGGAGAACACGTAGAGCTGTCGCAGTCGCGCTTCGGTGTGCGCCGCTTCCACGAGTTCGCCGAACTGAGGGAACTCCGGGGCGCCGGCCGCCTGCTCCCGCATCTTCCGCCACTGCAGTTCCACCACTGCCGCCGGCCCCCGTTCATGAGCCTCGGCACGATCACTGGAGTGCAGAAACGGCAGCTCTGCCCGCAGCTCCCGCAGGCCCCTGCCCTCCCCCCACAACGCTCCGGCCTTGACGACGTCCGCCAGGTCGGGTGTGGCCCCAGTGACGAGTTCGACCCCTTGGCTCCAGCCGGAGACGCTGAAGAAGCGACTCTCGGCCCCGAGGTTGACCCACAGCGGATCGCGTTGCGGGACCGACGATGCGATACCCGCCGCAAGGAGAGAGCCTCCCCGCGGGAGAACCACTGTGAGATGGACATCGAGGCCGGCCGCCATCTGTTCCATGGCTGCGACCAGACTGCCCGCGGCGGCCAGGTCGGGGTAGAGGTCAGAATTCATCGACACAGTCTGCCGTCGTAACAGACAAAGACGCGTGGCGCGCCGCCTTCGTCAGGGACGGTCAGTTCGTCGGCTCGGCGCACGCCCTGGGTCACCGTTTCTCCCGTGCGGGGGTCGATGACCCGGTAGGACCGGGGAAACGTCTCGGCGGATTGGGGGTTCAGCCGCAGTGGGCCGCCGTGTTCGACGTAGGCGATGTACAGAGTGCCGTCGGGGGCGCTCAGGGCTCTGGAGGCCATCGCGCGGTCCCAGTCGGGGCGCATGTCGGTGGTCGGCAGGCCGTCCAGGATGCGGCCGAGCAGTCCCACATAGCGAGAGCCCTCGAAGTCCAGCGCCTCTCTCCAGCCGCAGCCCGGAGCCAGGAAGTACGGCTCGTGGCCCGGTTCCTCCGGGTGCAGTCGCCACTGCCAGAGGCTCCCCGCGCCGTAGACGACGCCCATGGTGCCGCCGGCGCACAGGTTGGACCAGGCCTCATGGCCCTGCCACCAGCCCGCGCCCTTCCCCGTCGCCCCCGAGTTCTCATACGTGGGCTCCCCGTTGGCGACGCCCTTGGCCGGTTCGTTGCGGCGCATGTCGGCGACCCGTTCGGGAAGGTGTTCGCCGGAGTGGCCGGTCTGGCACCACTGGAAGTCGAGCCAGGCGGCGGCCTGGTGGGCGCGGCTGCGGCCGTGCGGGTAGTAGTGGATGCCGCAGGGCTGGCCGTACGCGTCCCATGCCTCGATCTCCGCCCCGCCCGCGGCGATCTGCGGTTCGTCGCCCGAACCGTCCGCGCCCACCAGGTAGATGACGGGACGAGCGCCGTAACGGGCCACCAGGTAACGGCAGTAGCGCGCGTATTCCACCGGCGGCACCACCTTGCCCGCCACCGATCCGCCCTTCCAGCCGAAGCCCTGGAAGACGGGCTGCAGAACGGGAACGAGGCCGTGGTCGGCCAGGATGTCCAGGAGCTGGTCCAGATAGTGGAAGTAGGCCGGGTCGAGGTCTGTCAGGTGACCGTCCTTCAGGTCCTCGAAGCCGACGGCGAAGCCTTCGTCCACTGTGCGGTCGCGGGGGCCCCTCACGCGCATATCGGGTTGCACGCTCATCAGCAGGACGGCGTTGAACCCTTTCGCGGCGCGGTCGGCGGCGTAGACCCGCGCGTCGTCGAGCGTGGCTCGCCAGGGCAGTGCCCATGCCGTGTCGGCGACCAGGAGGGCGGGGGTGCCGTCGGCGTGCACCAGGCTGCGGGCGCCCGGGGACATGCGCCAGAAACCGTGCTCTTCGAAGCGGTGGGCGGGCTCGGCCGGCACCACGGTGAGTTCACCGGTGCGGCCGACGAGTCCGGGGTCGTCGACGTTGCCGTCCGTGCGCCAGCTCCAGACTCCCGTGGCCGTCGGCGAGGCGAACCGCACGCGCCAGGTGGAGCCACCGTCCCAGAAGGCGGGGCGTCGCAGGACGGTTCCGGTGGGCATGTGCGTGAAGTCGGCCCACAGCTCGATGCCCGTGTACGGATCGGGATGGCCGCGTTCGGCGGTGAACGACAGCTCGGTCTGGTGCCAGGCGTGGATGTTCATGGTTCCGGGGTCCTCGGGTGTGCGGGAAGCTCAGAGGCACGTCTCCTCGAGCGGTGGGGCGTGCGCGACCCCGTTCACTGCCATGTCACTTCGGTTGCCGCACCGACTCCCGCATCACCAACTGCGTGCTCAGGACGACGTGGCTGTCGCCCGTGATGGTCTCCTCGCGGTCGAGTGCCAGGCGTACGGCGGTTCGGCCCAGTTCCTCGTACGGGACGCGGACCGTGGTGAGGGATGGCGTCAGGTCCGCGGCGAAGGGGACGTCGTCGAAGCCGATGAGCGACACGTCACGGGGGACCCGGAGGCCCGCCTCGCGCAGGGCGGCCAGCACGCCGACGGCGATCGCGTCGGTGCCGGCGAAGACGGCGGTGAACTCCAGGCCGGCGTCCAGCGCGTCCCGCACCCGGCGGTAGCCAGAGGCGCGGGTGTACAGGCCCGGCAGGTCCAGCTCCTCCTCGTAGGGGACGGAGTGGGCGCGCAGCGCGTTGAGATGACCGTCGCGGCGCTGTTCGGAGCTGCTGAAGCCGGGCGCACCGCCGAGGAAGAGGATGCGGCGGTGTCCGGCGGCGAGGAGGTGCGAGGTGGCCTGGAACGCGCCGCCCCGGTTGTCGTAGTCGACCACGGTCGCCGGGATTCCGGCGGGCAGCGCGGGGCGTCCGACCAGCACCAGACGGGAGCCGGCGGCATCGAGGGCTTCGGCGTACTCGGACATACGGCGGTGATAGGCGTCGTCCTGTACCACACCGCCGACGAGGACGACCGCGGCGGCGTGCTGCTCCCGCATGAGCTGGACCAGGTCGCTCTCGCGAGCGGTGTCGCCTCGGGTCGAGCAGACCAGGCTGAGTCTGCCCCGGCTGGTGGCCTCCTGCTCCACGCCCGCGGCAACATGGGCCAGCGAGGGGCCAGTGATGTCCTGGATGACCAGGGCGACGGGACCGGCGACGGCTCCGGAGAGGGCCTTCGCGTGGACGTTCACCACGTAGTGCAGTGACTCCACGGCCGCCATGACGCGGGCCCTGGTTTCCGCCGACACCGGGTAGTTGCCGGCCAGGGTGCGGGAAACGGTTGCTACGGAAACCTCCGCTATCGCCGCGACATCGCGGATGGTGCTCGGCCTGTCCGACCGCGCGCCCTTCCGTTTGGGTCTGCTGGCCGTGGAGCTCTTGCGGGCGCCGTTCCCGTTATCCGTCACAAGGCCGACGTTACTGCATCGGCAACCCCTTGCGGCCTGGTCACAGCAGAAACTAGCGTGCTCAGGCAGTAAACGATTTCTACGACCGATCAGTCCACGGAGCCGCCACCATGCCCACCGCCATGCCCGCCACCCACCTGCGCTGGGGTCTGGACGACCTGTCGCTCCTGCTTGCCTGGGAATCGACCGGGCCGGTGAGGCTGCTGGCCGCGGGCGAGGCGTCCGCGCTGCCCGACCCCGAGGCGGAGCCGGAGCGGTGCGCGGCACTCGCGCGGCGGGCCCTGCCCGTGATGGAGATCCAGACCACGGACGGCGGCCGGCTGGGCACCTCGGGCAAGCGCCATGTGGACGGGGCGATGTCGCGCGGCATGCGGTACGCCGGGCACGAGGAGAGCCGGAGCGGCGATGTCCGCCGACTGCGCGTGCGCATGTCCGACGAGGCCACCGGTCTGCTGGCCACCGCCGTGTTCACCCTGCGCGCGGGCATACCGGTCCTGCACGCCGAGACGCAGGTGGAGAACACCGGCTCGCGCCCGGTCGGGCTGGAGTACGTGTCCTCCCTCGCCCTGTCCAACCTGGCGCACCACCTCCCGGACGCCGAGCGCTGGGAGGACGGGCTGTCCCTGTGGCTGGCGGCCAACCCGTGGAGCGGTGAGTTCCGTTGGTCCCGGGCCACCCTGGCCGAACGCGGCCTGTACGACGTCGGCATGGTCGCCTTCGGCCAGACCGGCTCGAAGAACCGGATCGCCGTGACCAGCACCGGCTCCTGGTCCTCCTGCGAACATCTGCCGATGGGCTGCCTGGAGCAGCCGTCCACCGGCCGCGCGCTGCTGTGGCAGATCGAGCACAACGGCTCCTGGCACGCGGAACTCGGTGACCGCTTCGACGACCTGTACCTGGCTCTGTCCGGCCCCACCGACCGGGAACACCAGTGGCGCCGTCGGCTCGCGCCCGGGGAATCCTTCCGCACGGTCCCGGTCGCGGTCGCCATGGTCCCGGAGGGCGGCTTCGAGTCCGCCGTCACCGCGATGACCGCGCACCGGCGCGCCACCCGGCGCCCGCACCCGGACCACGAACAACTCCCCGTGGTCTTCAACGACTTCATGAACAGCCTGATGGGCGAGCCGTCCACCGAGGCACTGCTGCCGCTGGTGGACGCGGCGGCTGCAGCCGGAGCGGAGGTCTTCTGCATCGACGCCGGCTGGTTCGACCCCGAGCCGCCCGGGACCGTCGGTCCGGGCGGGGTTCCCGGTTGGTGGGACTCGGTGGGGGAATGGCGGGAGGCGGCATCCCGGTTCCCCGGCGGGCTGAGCGAGGTGATCGGGCGGATCCGCGGCGCGGGCATGGTGCCGGGCCTGTGGCTGGAACCCGAAGTCGTCGGTGTGCGCAGCCCGATCGCCGCCGAGCTGCCCGACGAGGCGTTCTTCCGCCGTGACGGCGTCCGGGTGGCGGAGTGGGGCCGCCACCAGCTCGACCTGCGGCACCCGGCGGCCCGCGCGCACCTGGACGCGGTCGTGGACCGGCTGGTGCGCGACTACGGAGTGGGCTATCTCAAGCTCGACTACAACATCGACATCGGGGCGGGCACCGACGGCCCGGACGGCGGCGACAGCCCCGGCGACGGTCTGCTCGGCCACAACCGCGCCTACGTCGACTGGCTCGACGGTGTCGTCGACCGGCACCCGGGCCTGGTGCTCGAAAGCTGCGCGGCCGGCGGCAGCCGTACGGACCACGCGATCCTCTCGCGGCTGCCTATCCATTCCGTCACCGACCAGCAGGACTTCCGGCTGCTGCCCGCCATCGCCGCCGTCGCGCCCGCTGCCGTCACCCCGGAGCAGGGCGCGATGTGGGCCTACCCCCTGCCCGAGCACACCGACGCGGACCTCGGCACGGTGATGGTCTCGGCCATGCTTGGCCGGATCCACCTCAGCGGCCGCCCCGACTTGCTGACCGAGGCTCAACTAGCCGTCGTAGAAAGGTCGTTGGACACATACAAGACGTACCGCCACCTCCTGCCAACCGCGCGCCCGAGCTGGCCACTCGGCCTGCCGGGCTGGAGGGACGACTGGATCGCGCTCGCCCTGACCGCCCCGGACGAGGCCACGACCCTGCTGGCGGTGTGGCGCCGCGAGGGAGCCAGCGGGAGCGTGTCGATGCCGCTGCCCCGGATTCCCGAAGGGGCGCGTCCCCGCGTGCTGTTCGAGAGCGGCTCCGGCGCCGACCTCGACTGGGATCCCCGCGCGGGTGCTCTGCGGGTCGGCATCGCGACGGCTTCGGCCGTGCTGGTCGCCTTCGACCAGTAGTCAGCACCCATAGGAGTCCGCCCCCGGCCCCGTCGAGGGCGGACAACACCACAACCCTGCTGGCACTTTGGCGCGGCAAGGGAGCCACCAGGCACGCGGAGGTCCCACTGCCCCGGGGTCACCGAAGGGCTGTTCGAGCGCGGCACCCGTGCCGACCTCGGCTGGGGCGCCCAGGCGTGTGGCCTGCGCGTCGGCATCTCGACCACTTCGGCCGTGCTGATCGCCTTCGACCAGTAGTCAGCACCAACGACAGTCCGTCCCCGACCCGATCGAGCGTGGACAACGCCACGACCCCGATGACACTGCGGCGCCACGAATAGGCCACCAGGAGCCCGTCCCCTGGACCCCCGAAGCCGCGCGCCCCCACACCCTGTTCGAGCGCGGCTCCGGTGCCGACCTCGACCAGAACGCCTGCGCGGGCGCCCTACGCGTCGGCATGGCGACCGCTTCGCCCGTGCTGGTCACCTTCGACCGATAGTCAGCACCCGCGAGAGTCCGCCCCGGCCGGACGAGGCCGGACAACACGACAACCCTGCTGACACTGCGGCGCCACGAATAGGCCACCAGGAGCCCGTCTCCTGGATCCCCGAACAAGCGCGCCCCCGCGCGCCGTTCCACTGCGACACCCGTGCCGACCTCGACCAGAACGCCCGCAGAGGCGCCCTCCACATCGACATCCCGACCACGTCGGCCGTACTGATCGCCTTCGACCGACGGTCAACACCCACGAGAAAAGCGCCCCGGCCCCGTCGAGGGCGGACAACACCACAACCCCGCTGGCACTGCGGCGCCGCAAGGGAGCCACCAGGCACGCGGAGGTCCCACTGCCCTCGGGTCACCGAAGGACTGTTCGAGCGCGGCACCCGTGCCGACCTCGGCTGGGGCGCCCGCGCGCGTGGCCTGCGCGTCGGCATCTCGACCACTTCGGCCGTGCTGATCGCCTTCGACCAGTAGTCAGCACCCACGACAGTCCGCCCCGGGCCCGGTCTAGGGCGGACAACGCCACAACTCTGCTGGACCGGTGGCGCCGCAAGGGAGCCACCCGCCACACGTCGGTCCCGCTGCCTGAGATCCTCGAAGAGGCGCGCCCCCGCACGCTGTGGACGCCGGCGCCGGAGCCCTGCGCGTCACCATCGCAGCCACTTCAGCCGTACTGATCGCCCTCGACCGCCGGTGAACACTCACGAAAGTCCACCCCGGCCCGGCCGAAGGCAGGGGGAGGCTTCCGAGCCGTGCCGAGGCCGCTGGCCCCTGGCGCCGCGGCCTGCGTGCGGCCGCGACCGACGATCAGGCGCTGTTCACCAGATCGGCCTGCCGCACAGCGCATGCGAGCGGCGCGCCCGCGCCCAGCAGCGCCAGTTCGTCGACGACCGTGCGGCCCAGGCGCTCCAACTCGTTGCCGAGGGAACCGGCGATGTGCGGGGTGAGGAAGACGTTGGGCAGCTCGTACAGCGGGGAGTCCGCGGGCAGCGGCTCCGGCTCGGTCACGTCGAGGATCGCGCCGATCCGTCCGGAGAGCAGTTCGTCGGCGAGTGCGTCGGGATCGACGAGGGCGCCCCGGGAGGTGTTGATGAACACGGAGCCGTCCGGCATCAGCGACAGCCGTCGGCGGTCGAGCATCCGGTAGGTCTCCGGGATGTCCGGGGCGTGCAGGCTGACGATGTCGCTGGTGCGCATCAGTTCGTCGAGCGGTACGAGCGCGGCGCCCAGGGCGGCGGCCTCGCCGGCGTCGACGTAGGGGTCGTGCAGCGTCACCGTGAAGTCGAAGGGCCGCAGCAGTTCGAGCAGGCGGCGTCCGACCCGGGAGGCACCGATGATGCCGACCCGTCTGCCGAGGTTGCCGATCGCGGCGTGGTCGGCGGGCGGCGGGTACACGTGCTCGGCGCGGAACCGCTCCCGCAGCCCGAAGGCGTCCTTGCCGGCCAGCAGGATCGCGGCGAGCGTGAACTCGGCGACGGGAAGTGCGTTGGCCTGCACGGCACTTGACACCGAGACACCCCGCTCCCAGACCTCGGGCGCGAGCAGGTTGCGGACGCTGCCCGCCGCGTGCAGCACCGCCCGCAGCCGGGGCGCCGCGGCCAGGACGGTCTCGTCGACGCGCGGGCAGCCCCAGCCGGTGATCAGCACCTCGGCCTCGGCCAGTGCCCGGGCCACCGCGGGATCGCCGAAGTCCTGTACGACCACGGCGGGGTCGATCCGGGCCCGGGCCTTCAACCGTGTCATGAGCCGGGGCGGGAAGAGCTCGGGAAGGTGCACCGGGTTCATGGCGAACACGGCACGTGGCAGCTCTGACGTGGGCATGGAACTCCACTTTGCAGCGAGGTGGGATGGAGGCAGTGGCAGTAAACGTATTCCACGCTAGAGCTCGCCAGGCGCGTCGGTCAACGTCGCTGCGTAGGTGACTCGCTCGGGAACGCCGCGCCTCTGACCTGAGGCGAACGCGAAAGGCACAGGCCAAAGTCCTCTTCTGGGTAACTTTCTCGCAAGATCGGCGAAACAAATGCCCCCATCCCTCTTGTGGTGTCGCCCTCCTAGGTCCTACCGTCCACGGGAAACGGTTACTGAAACTCGTAGCCACCCCCTCTTGTCCTTGCCTTCAGCAGCCCGCGTCCTCCCCCCGCCGCAGGCGCTGTCCGCCCTTCTCCGGAGGACCGATGAGCACCATCCGTACGAGAGCCCTTGCCGGCGCGGCCACTGCCCTCTCCCTTTCCCTTGTCCTGAGCGCCTGCGGCGGCGGGAGCGACGACTCGGCGACGAAGACCACCAAGGGCAAGGTGCAACTGGAGTTCTGGAGCTGGACCGAGGGCATCCAGCAGCAGGTCGCGGTGTGGAACAAGAGCCACCCCGACACCCAGGTCAAGTACGTCAACGCGGCCGGCGACACCGTCTACCAGAAGCTGCGCGCCGCCGTGACGTCCGGCAACGCGCCCTGCCTGTCCAAGATGGACGGGATGAACCTGGCGAACTTCGCCGCGGACGGACTGCTCACCGACATCAGCAAGATCGCCGCACCGTACAAGTCCCGCTACACCACGCCCGCCTGGAACGCGGTCAGCCCCGGTGGCGCCACCTACGGCATCCCCACCGGCTCCTCCCCGCTGTTCACCGCCTACCGCGCGGACCTGTTCCAGAAGTACGGCATCAAGGCCCCCACCACCTGGGCCGATGTGATCGCCGCGGGCAAGGCGGTGCAGAAGAAGGACAAGAACGTCAAGATCTTCAACATGGCGGGCGAGGACCCGAGCACCCTCGTCGACCTGTCCTGGGAGGCCGGCGCGGCCTGGTACAAGGTCGCCGGCGACCACTGGGAGATCGGTCTCGACTCCCCGGACGCGCTGAAGGCCGGCGACGTCGTCCAGCAACTGGTCGACAACAACCTCGCCTCCAACGCCTCCTACGCCGACCCCGGCGTCTTCAAGACCTGGGACCTCGGCAAGACGATCCTGATGACCACCTCCACCTGGCAGTTGCCGATCTACGACACCAACTTCCCCAAGTCCAAGGGCAAGTGGCAGCTCGCCGACGCGCCGGTCTTCGACACGGCCCACCCGCAGACGTCCAGCAACTTCGACGTGACGGCCGTACTGAAGGGCTGCAAGTACCCCGACCGGGCGGCCGAGTTCGCGTCCTGGCTGTCCAGCAGCAAGGAGTCGCTGACCGCGCTCACCGACCCCGCGTCCAAGTCGGGGCTCTTCCCCGCGGTCAAGAACGTCTCCCCGTACGTCGACAAGATCATCCCGGCGGAGATGTTCAACGGGAAGTCCGACAGCGCCCAGGTGATCGAGACCGCCGCGTCCCGGGTCGGTGAGCAGTGGCAGTACGGCCCCGACTACGCGGCCATGTACTCCGAGATGCAGAAGCAGTGGGGCAAGGTCATGAACAAGCAGATGACCGTGAAGGCCATGCTGACCCACCTGCAGAGCTGGGTGCTCGCCGACCTGAAGAAGAAGGGCGTCAAGGCCGTCGCCGCGAACTGACAGCCAACGACCCTCAGCACATCTCACCTGGAGACATCCGTGTCCACCCTCACACGACCCCCCGAGGTCGCGGGCGACTCCCCGGCCCGGCGGACCTCCCCCCGCCGGGCCGGGAGGCGGGGAGCCTACAAGGGCCTGCTGTTCATGGTGCCCTTCCTCGCCGGCTTCGTCCTCACCTACGTCGTGCCGATCGGCTACGCGTTCAGCCAGAGCCTGCAGGAGAAGAAGAGCAGCGGGATCGGCTTCGGCCCCACGAAGGTCGTCTTCGCCGGCTTCGCCAACTTCGCCTCGATCCTGGCGGACGGCTCCTTCTGGGTCGGCATGCTGCGCACCCTGCTCTTCGGCGCCGTCCAGATCACCGTCATGCTGGGCATCTCGCTGCTGCTGGCCCTGCTGCTCGACGGCGTGGCGGCCCGCGCGGTCCGCTTCTTCCGCGCCGGACTGCTCATCCCGTACGTCATCCCGGGCGTGGTGTCGACGCTGATCTGGCTGTTCCTCTACAGCCCGACGGCCTCCCCGATCATCGACATCGGGGACAAGGTGGGCCTGAACGTCACCTTCTTCGGCGGCATCAACACCTACCTCTCGCTGGGCAACCTGCTCACCTGGCAGGGCATCGGTTTCAACATGATCCTGATCTCCGCCTCGCTGCAGGCACTGCCCCGCGAGCTGTTCGAGGCAGCCCGTCTCGACGGTGCGAAGGAGTGGCGGATCGCCTGGTCGATCAAGGTGCCCAACATCACCGGCATCCTGATCCTGACCGGCATGTTCTCCCTGATCGGCCGGCTCCAACTGTTCACCGAGCCGCTGTTCCTGCGCTATGTGGCGCCGCAGTCCATCAGCACCAACTTCACCCCGATGCTGGAGATCTTCGACCGGGCGTTCAAGACCGGCGACTACCAGTACGCCGCCGCCGAATCCCTGGTCCTGGCCGCCGTCACCGGTGTGCTCGCCTTCGTCTTCTACCGCGTCACGAACAGGAAAGTGTCATGAGCAGCGCCTCGTCCGCGGCCTCCGCCCCCGGCGGCGGTGCACGCCCGACCCGCCGCGCGGTGGTCCTCACCACCGGCCTGCTTGTCGTCTTCCTGCTCTACTCGCTGGCGCCCACCTGGTTCCTGCTGGTGGCGTCGACGAAGAACCAGACGGACCTGTACTCCACCTTCGGCCTGTGGTTCTCCGCCAACCACATCGCCGACAACTTCCAGGCCGTCTGGGCCTACCACGACGGGGTCTTCGGCCGCTGGATCGCCAACTCCGTCCTGTACTCCACGGTCGGCGCCGCGGGTTCGACGTTCATCTCGCTGGCCGCCGGCTACGGCCTGGCGAAGTTCGAATTCCGGGGCCGGGGCGCCCTGTTCGGGGTCATCGTCGGCGCCTCGCTGCTGCCGAGCACCCTCCTGGCGTTCCCGCTCTACCTCGTCTTCGCGGACATCCACCTGACCAACACCGTGTGGGCGGTGCTGATCCCGTACTTCATCAACCCCTTCGGGGTATATCTCGGCAAGGTCTACGCCGAGACCTCGATGCCCACCGAGCTGATGGAAGCGGCCCGCATCGACGGGGCGAGCGAGACACGGATCTTCTTCTCGGTCGCGCTCCGGCTGATGACCACCGGCGGCATCACCATCTTCATGCTCGACTTCGTCAACATCTGGAACAACTTCTTCCTCCCGCTGTTCATGCTCAACGGCGAGCGCTCCTTCCCCGTGACCCTGGGTCTCTTCTCCTGGGTGCAACAGGCGCAGCAGTCCCGAGACATGAACACCCTCGTCCTCACCGGGTCACTGCTGTCGATCATTCCGCTGGCGGTCTTCATGTTCGCCCTCCAGAAGTACTGGCGCAGCGGAATCCTCATGGGCAGCCTCAAGTAAAGGAACCACCGTGCCCGACGCACCCAGAACAACCGTGCCCAGCGCACCCGGCAGACGTAATGTGCTCAAGTACGCCGGGGCCACCGGTGTCGCCGCCGCCGTCATCGGCCTACCGGTCACCGCCGGCACACCCGCCTTCGCGGCCGAGCAGAACACCTCAGCCGCGCGAGGCAGCGCCCCGCTCGACGTCCTCGTCTTCGGCGACGCGCGCTCCGAGACGGCGCACCAGCTCACCGCCGCCCTCTCCGACACGGTCACCGGCGGCCTCGGCCAGCGCGCCCGTGTCCTCAACCCGACCGAGCCGGCCTCGTACGCGGGCGGCACCCTGAAGTTCGAGGTCGCGGTCAGCCCGACCGGCACCACCTACGTCACCGTCCGCCTGTGGGGCGACGACTATGACGACACTTCGCCCGAGGCCGCCTCCGGCACGAACATGTGGCGCCTCCAGCTCTTCTGCGAGGGCAAGCAGGTCGGCCACCAGGACCAGGGCGCCGTCGACAGCCTCGACATCCTGGACACCGCGCCGCGCGCGCCGGGCCGCTTCTTCTTCCACACCCTGCCGCTGCCGGAGAAGATGACGGCCGGCAAGAAGAAGGTGTCGCTGGAGATCCGCGCGCTGGGCCGCATCTGGTCCTACGGCCAGAACCAGGACCAGCTCTACTACAACATGACCACGCCCTCGCGTGGCATCTACCGTCTCTACACCCACACCGAGCCCCGCTTCGTCCCGCCGAAGGGCGAGGTCCAGGGCCCCGCGCCCACGCCGAAGACCCGCACCGGCGGCGAGGAGATCCTCGACTCCATCAAGGCCCGGGTGCAGAAGGACCAGGCGTACCTCCTCACCGGCGCGACCCCGGCCACCCTGGACGGCTGGGCGATGCAGTCCCTCGCCGAGGGCTATCTCTGGTCGGGCAGCCCCGCCTACCAGCAGGACGCCGCCGTGGACCGGGTCCTCCAGGCGATCGACGGCCGCTATCTGGCGTGGAAGGCCGACGCCACCGTCCTCACCGGTTCCGACCAGCAGTGGCAGGGCTTCGGCCGGGTCGGGCTCGTACTGGCCCTGCTCTGGGAGCACTTGGGCGACCGCCTCGACACGCAGGTGACCGGTTCGCCGTACGCGATAGCCAACCCCGGCTTCGAGGACGGCGCCGACACCCCCACCGGCTGGGAGAAGCCCGGCTGGGCGCCCGGTGGAACGTGGGCCCGCGACACCACGGTGGCCCGCTCCGGCTCGGCCTCCCTCAAGCTGACGGCCACCGGCGCGGACGACTACAGCTACGTCTACTCGGCGCCCAGGACCCGTGTGGGCGCGGGCACTTACACCTACGGCGCCTGGATCAAGACGGACGGGGTCACGGGTCTCGGCGCGCACATCGACCCGCTGTTCTTCGACGCGAGCGGCACTCTGGTCGGCAGCGACCACAAGGTGTACGCGAGCACGGGCACCCACGACTGGGAGTACGTGTCGGTCGACCTGGCCACCCCGGACGGCGCCACCCAGATCGAGCTTCATCTGCGTCTGACCGGCCCCGGCAGCGCCTGGTTCGACGACGTCACCCTCGTCGCGCCCACCACCACGGACACCCCCGTGCCGCCGGTGCGCAAGGACGCGTACATCGACATGCTCAAGTCCAGCCGGGACTACTGGCGCCAGCACTTCCCGCACTACAGCAACCAGTCCCAGATCTGCGCCATCGGCCTCTACCAGACCAACCGGGGCTGGGTCTCCTCGCCCCGAGCCTGGCCCTGTCCGAGGCGAAGGCGCGCGACTACCTGTACCAGTCGCTCGGCATGACGCCCTACCTCGGCCCGGAGGACGCCGACGGCAACCCGACCAAGCCGCTCGGCGAGAGCTACTACCAGGTGACCAAGGCGGGACTGACCCGCGAACTGGGCTTCGTCGGCAACTACGGCGAGGTCATGGACTGGCTCGTGATGATGTACGAGTCCGTCACGCGCGGCTACGGCGGCCAGGAGGCGCCCGAACTCCGCGAGCAGATGGTCAAGATGACCAAAGCACGCGGCGCGTTCCGGGTGATCGACGTCGACGGCGACGGCTGCCGCATCTCCCGCATCGAGACCGTCATCGGCTGGCGCAACGAGGTCTACCCCGGCGAGATCGGCTACGCCTCCCGCACCGCCTGGGACTCCAACCCCCTCATGACGGCGGTCGCCTTCAAGGACCCCGACATCGTCGGCTGGACCCAGGAGATGATCGCCGACGGCCAGCTCTACACCCAGCTCAGCCTCCAGGCAGAGCACACCTGGACCCGCGTCGGCCTCAACGCCCTGCGGTTCGTCTCCCACGACTGGGACGCCTTCCAGACGCTGGCCGCCCGCCCCGCCCGGATCCCGACCGGCTGGGACCGGCCCGACTTCGTCGTCACCGACGAGGACAACGGCTGCGTGGCCATCAAGAACGGCAAGGAACTCCTCTTCGCCTCGCTGTACTGGCGGGCGCGCCAGGGCGTCAACAACTACGCCCGTGTCCACCAGGTCACTCCCACCGACCAGCGCTCCGCCACCATCCGGCAGCGCACCGCGGGCACCACCTCCGAGACGTTCACCGCCCGCGACTGGATCCTGTGGGACTACGCCATCAACGACCCCGGCGCGGCGGGGATCCCGCCCGGCGGCTTCCCGCCCCCCGGCGACACGCTCCACCAGGCCCTCGCGGGCGACGTCTACCACCTCGCGCCGATCCCGGCCGACGTGCCCGACCCGACCCTCGGCGTCCATTTCGACGGCGTCGAGACCATGCTCGTGGGCCGCGCGCCCTTCTATCTCTGCGAGTACGGCGACTACCTGATCGCCATGAACACCAGCAGCGACAAGGTGTTCACCCTGCCGGCGCGCACCGACTTCGGCCCGGCACGTGACCTCGCCACCGGCAAGAAGATCGGCGCAGGCCACTGCCCCAAGATCGGCCCGCACAGCACGCTCGTGCTGTACCGGGGCTGACCCTCCCCCCACAACTCGGGCCGGTGCAGTACAGGGGACCGCACCGGCCCGCTCCCTTCCCCCTCCCCTTCTTCACCACTCAACGCCGAGTGCGAGAGGACCCTCCTTTGAACGAGCCGCAGTCCGTCCCCGCCACCCCGCCCACCCGCCGCCGCTTCCTCAAGCTCACCGCCGTCGGCGCTGGCGCCGCGGGCCTGGCGGGCGCAGGAGCCCTGGCCGGCGCGAACCAGGCCGCCGCCGTCACCTCCGGCCTGACCAGCCTGACCCACCCCGGCGTCCTGCACAGCCTCGCCGATCTGAACCGCATGCGCAGCAAGGTCGCGGCGGGCACCGCCCCCTGGGCCGGGGCCTACACCGCCTTCGCCGCCGACTTCTTCTCCTCGTCCTCGTACGTCGTCGCGGGCGGCCGGGCCACCGTCACCCGAGGCACCAGCCCCGAGAGCGGCAACGGAGAACTCTGGTACGACTGCAACGCGGCCTACCAGAACGCCCTCATGTGGTACATCACCCAGGACACCGCGCACGCCTACAAGGCCCTGGAGATCATCAAGTCCTGGACCAACGCGCTGCAGACCATCAACGGCGCCGACGCCGAGCTGGCCGCCGGAATCTACGGTGCCAAACTGGCCGCCGCCGTCGAGATCATGCACTACACCGGTCCGGCGGGCAGTTGGTCGCAGTCCGAACTCGACGCCACCGTCGCGATGTTCCAGAACATCTTCGTGCCGCTCATCAACATCTACGGCGACGGCGGCTACGGCCTGATGGGCCTCAAGGGCATGATGCAGATCGCGGTCGCCTGCAACAACCTCACCCTGTTCAACGACGCCTACAACGCGTTCTACACGAACAGTTGCTGCGCGCTGACCAAGCTGATCCAGTCCGGCACCGGCCAGTGCTGCGAGTCCGGCCGCGACCAGGGCCACACCCAGCTGATCCTGGGCTCGCTCGCGGAGATCTGCCAGACCGGCTGGATCCAGGGCCTCGACCTGTACGGCGCCTCCAGCTCGCTGCTGCTGTCCGGCTTCGAGTACACGGCGAAGTACAACCTCGGCAACACCGTCCCGTACGACGCCACCTTCGGCCGCTGCAACTGGCACTGGTCGGCCCTCGGCACCGACGGGCGCGGCTCCTTCAAGCCCATCTACGAGATGGCGTACAACCACTACGTGAAACGAGCCGGCAAGTCCGCCCCCTACACCGCGCAGGTCGCGAGCAACCTGCGTCCCGAGGGCGCGCCCACCCAGTGCGACCAACCCGGCTTCGGCACCCTCCTGTTCTCGCTCTGACGTTCCCTTCGTGATCGGAACTCCCTTGATCCACAACCCCGTCCTGCGCGGCTTCGAACCCGACCCCGTGATCCTGCGCGTCGGCGACGACTTCTACATCGCCACCTCGACCTTCGAGTGGTACCCGGGCGTGCGCGTCCACCACTCCAGGGACCTGGTCAACTGGCGTGCGCTGGGCGGGGTGTTGGACAGCCGACGCCTGCTCGACCTGACCGGCGTACCCGACTCCGGAGGCATCTGGGCCCCCGGACTGTCGTACGCGGACGGCCGTTTCCACCTGGTCTTCACGGTCGTCGACACCTACGCGGAGGGGTGGAAGGACCTCCCCAACTACGTCACGTCCGCGCCCTCCATCGACGGCCCCTGGTCCGACCCGGTGCCACTGCACGGCCGCGGCTTCGACGTCTCCCTCTTCCATGACGACGACGGACGGAGCTGGCTGCTGAACATGCGGTTCGACTGGCGGCCCGAGCGGGAGTCGTTCGCGGGTATCGAGATCCAGGAGTACGACCGCGCGACACAGACCCTGCTCGGCGAGCCCCGCACGATCTCAGTCGGCACGGCGGCCGGGGTCGCCGAGGGACCGCACCTGTACAAGAAGGACGGCTGGTACTACCTCGTACACGCGGAGGGCGGCACCGGCTACGAGCACGGCGCCGCCGCCGCCCGATCACGCGACCTCTTCGGCCCCTACCTCCCCGACCCGTCGGGGCCCTTGCTGACGGCCCGTCATGACCCCTCCCTGGAACTGCAGAAGGCCGGCCACTGCTCGCTCGTCGAGACGCCGAAGGGGCAGTGGTACGCCGCTCACATCACCGCCCGCCCGTACACGGAACGCGGCCGGTGCGTACTCGGCCGGGAGACGGCCCTGCAACCGGTGAGCTGGACGGAGGAGGGCTGGCCGCGCATCGCGGGCGGGGTACCGGCGCCGACCGTACCGGCTCCCGACCTGCCTTCGGCGCCGGTGTCGGCCGCGTCCACCACCGACCGCTTCGACGGGCTCGGCCCGGACTGGTCCACGCTGCGCCGCCCGGCGACCCCGGACTGGGTCGAGCCCGCGCCGGGGCGGCTGCGGATCCACGGCGGCCAGTCCCCCGCCGGCCGCCGCACCCCCAGCCTGGTGGCCCGCCGCGTCACCGCACAGCGGTGCTCCTTCGAGACCCGCGTGACGTTCGCGCCCCGCACCCCGGACCACCTGGCCGGACTGACCGCCTACTACAACACCCGTAACTGGCACTACCTGTACGTGACGGCGGACGACGAGGGCCGTCCGGTACTGGCGGCTCTCACTTGCGCGGCAGGTCGGATCACGGCGCACCCGGTGGAGATCCCGCTCGAACCGGCACGCGCGGTCACGCTGCGCGCGGAACTCGACGGCCCGCACCTACGATTCGCGTACGGCACCGGCGACGACGGCGCGCCCCACCCCCTGCCCCTCGACCTCGACGCCACCGTCCTGTCCGACGAACACGCCGACGAGTTCCACGACGGACAGCTCCGGGTCCTCGGGTTCACCGGAGCCATGCTGGGCCTGTGGGTCCAGGACCTCGACGGCGCCGGTGCGCACGCCGACTTCGCCTACGCCACCTACGAGTACCAGGAGGACCACAACTGATGGGCCGTATCCGGCTGTTCACCACCAGCCTGGGTTCCCCCGACCGCCCGGCCCTCCTCCTGGTGCACGGCTGGGGCGGCGACGGCCGCGAATGGTCGCCGCACGCCGAGGCGCTGGCGGAGGAGTTCCGGGTGGTCGTCCCGGATCTGCGAGGTCATGGCCGTTCCGAGGTACCGGACGAGGGCAACACGCCGGTGGAGATGGCGGACGACCTGGCCGCACTGGTGGAGACGCTCGGCACCGGCCCGGTCGTGGCGGTCGGCCACTCCATGGGCGTCCAGGTGGTCAACCTGCTCGCCGTACGGCACCCGGACCTCGTCCGCTCGGTCGTCGCCCTCGACCCGGCCCACGGCGCGCACGGTGCCGAAGTGGACGGAATCCCGGGGCGGTTGGCCGAGTACCGGAAGCACGGGGCCCGCGCGGCGGCCGAGTTCGTCGCCGGAGCCTTCTCGGACCAGGCCCCACCCGGACTGCGCACCGCCCATGTCCGCACCATACTGGGCACCCCGGACCACGTCATCGCCCAGGCGTACGCGGGTATGTACACCGATCCGGAGGCGGTCGGCGTTCGCCCGCACAGCGAGGCGTACCTGCGCCGCCGCACCCAGCCGGCGCTGACGGTGTGGACGGCGGCGGAGATGGCCGCCTGGGAGAGAAGCACCCTGCACGTCACCGGCTCACGCGTGGAACACTGGCCGGGGGTCGGCCACTACGTGCACGAGGAGCGGCCCGAGGACACCGTCCGGCTCATCCGGGAGTGGGCGACGGGCGAGTGAGTCTTCCAGGGGCGGGGCGCCACTGCGGGTGACGCCGTAGGCGGGGATGAGCTCAGTTCGGCCCCGGCGTGTCCCGCGGCGCCGCCTGCGGCCCCGCGTCGGGTACGTGGAAACAGGCGCTGACCGACTTGCCGTGCGGACAGGGCCGCGTTTCCCAGGTATCGGCCACGGCGTCCACGAGGAGCATGCCGCGTCCGCCGAGACGCTCCGTGTCGGCCTCGCGGGGAGTGGGCAGCTCCCGGGATTTGTCGTGCACGGAGACATGCAGACAGTGGTCGTCGCACGTCATCACCAACTGGGCGCTGCTGTGGGCGTGCCTGTGCGCGTTGGTCACCAGCTCGGAGACGGTGAGCAGTACGGCGTCCGCGGTTTCCGGCGCGGAGGTGGTCCAGCCCAGCGCGTCCAGGTGCTTGCGTGCCCAGTCCCGGGCCGATTTCACTTCGCTGTTCAATGGAAGCGTGCGGGCCCAGCCCACTGCCCGGAGTGATGAACCTTCCACAGCGATCAATTCCCCTCGGTAGCGTGGGCGGGTGTGCTCAGCGATGGCCACGTAGTTTGGCCAGCAGGCGCTGCGCCTGGGCCCGACGGCGTGGGTCGGCAGCGGCTCGGCGTACCTGTTCGGCTGTGCGCCGTCCCTGCGGGCTCCTTGCGAACTTCTTGATGCGCTCCATCACGTCCGACATGACGCTCCTCTCTCAAAGCACCGCGTTCATCACTGTCTCGGGTACCCCGGCCCCGTCGGCTCAGCCGTGTCGCCTGGTGCGGGGCACCCTCCGGGTGTGTCAGGAGATGGCGCGGAGAGGACCGTGCGACCGGCGGCGGAGTTCGTCGAGCGCTTGGGCCGTGTCGTCGTCCGCGGGGAGGAGGACGATCAACTGCTGGGCGTCCGAGGGGAGTTCGAGCGTCTCGCGGAGCAGGTGGAGTTCGCACCCGGAAGGGTGGTTGAGGCGGAGTGCCCCGCGTCGGGGCACCATGTGCCGGTTCAGGCGGCGCGTGAAATCGGGGCCGGCGGTCCGGGCGAGTTCCGTGGTGAACCACTCGGCGTTCCCCGCGGACGCTCCGAGCCACAGGTCGAAGGCCTGCTCGTCGGCGACGTCGTCCCAGTCGGCGAAGAACGTCCGGGCGCGGGGGTCGGTGAAGACGTAGCGCGTGAGGTTCGGGGTGTCGGCGTCGAGCAGTCCGGTTCCGTGCGCCACCGACCCGTAACCGCTGGTGTGGGCGAGGACATCCCCAAGTCGGTTGGTGACCAGGGCGATCCCGGGTTCGAGGAGGCGGAGCGTCTCCAGGATCGACGGACGGACCTCGCGGGGCGGCGGCCCGGGTCGACGGTGAGCGGAGCATGTGCCGCCAGTGATCTTCGTGAGGTAGCGCAGGTGGTCGCGCTCCGCCGAGTCGAGGCCGAGCGCGTCGGCGAGGGCGCGGACCACCGCCACCGAGGGGTTGCGGTCACGGCCCTGTTCTATGCGGGTGAGGTATTCGACGCTGATACCGGCCCGCGTGGCGAGATCCGAGCGCCGTAGGCCGGGTGACCTGCGCCGGCCGCGATCGGGCAACCCCAGCGACTGGGGCTGGATGCTGTCTCGTTTGGTCCGGATGAAATCCCCCAACGGCGAACCCATGGCGTGAGCTTACGGCGGTGCCGCTCCTCGCGGAGTGCTCAGAGTGGCCCTGCGGGGGCCAGCCTGGGCACGGTCTGGCTGGGAGCGCGGGGCTGTCCGAACGTGGTGGGCATGGAGAACAGACCTCATCTGGTGATCGTCGTCGGAAGCGTGCGTGAAGGACGGTTCGGCCCGTTGGTGGCCTCGTGGGTGGCCGAACAGGTCGGCCTGCACGGGGTTTTCGATGCGGAGGTCGTCGATCTGGCCGAGTTCGACATCCCGTTGACGCTGCCCGCGGCTTCGCCGAAGCACGCCCGCGACGACTACCCGCGCCCGGCCGGAATGGCGGCGCTGACGTCGGCCCTGGCGAGCGCCGACGCGTTCATCGTGGTCACGCCGGAGTACAACCACAGCTATCCCGCGTCGTTGAAGGCGGCGATCGACTGGCACTTCACCCAGTGGGCGGCCAAGCCGGTCGCCTTCGTCAGCTACGGGGGCGCGGCGGGCGGACGGCACGCGGTGCTGCATCTGGAGAACGTGCTGACCGAACTGCACGCGGTGACGATCCGCGACGGTCTCACCTTCCCGAACTACTTCACGGCGTGGCAGGACGGCCGCCCGCTGGATCCCCAATCCCCTGTGTACGCCCGGACCGTGCTCGACCAGTTGGCCTGGTGGGCGACCGCACTCCGGTCGGCACGCGACGCCGTTCCCTACCCGGGGTGAGCGCGGCTCCTGGGCGTGCCCCACATCGCGTTCCGTCGCGCTCGCCGGACTGGTCCGCACGGCCGCACAACTCTGAACCCCACCCGCCTCCTCACACCGGATCGCTCGGCTTCGCCGCGGCCGCCAGACTCGGCTGGAGGCGGCGCGCCGCGTTGAGGTGGTCGGCGGTCCAGATGATGCGGACGGCTGTCGCGGTGGCATGTCCGTCGTCGTCGCGCAGGTCGCGGCGCAAGGAGTGGACCAGGCGTGCCTCCTCGTCGGCGTCGCGGGACAGCGGAACGGGCACGGGAGTGTGCCGACCCAGGCCTGCGGCCAGATCGCGGTACCAGTCGGCCACCCGGCCGACGGTATCGAGCAGCGTGAGCCGAGCCTCGGAGCGATCGGGTTCGATCCGTCGCTCCCCTTCCTCACCGCCGTTGCGCTGCCACAGTCCCAGTACCGCGTCCGAGGCGAGGCGCAGTCCTACGATCCCGGTGACCAGGGTGGTCATGTCGGACAGCCGTACCGGCTTGGCGCCGCGTTCGGCGAGGTAGCTGCGGAAGGCGTCGTCGAGTCGGCGGGCCGCGGCGGCCGCCCGCCGGCCCGCCTCCACCGGGGCGTCGGTCGGGACGCAGCCGATGCTGCAGCGGCTGGCCGCGTACTCCACCGCGTCGGCCAGGTAGCGGGCGCTTTCGGTGTACGCGGCCGACAGCGCCCGGTCGACGGCGGCCGCGGCGCCGCGCGGCCAGAAGAACAGGCCGACCAGGACGCTCACCGCGCAGCCGAGGGCGATGTCCTCGATCCGCAGCAGCACGATGTGCCAGTCGGGGTCCTGGCCGATGTTGAACAGGATGACGAGGGTGACGGTGAAGGCCGCCTGACCCGCCGCGAAGGAGATGGCGGCGGGGGCGATGCCGGCGACGAGCACGGCGACGGGGAGCAGGAACCACAGCACGGTGCTGTGGTGCCCGATGAGCTGGAGCAGTCCGGTCCCGATGAGCGAGCCGACCAGCGTGCCGCCCAGCGCCCGCAGCGCGTTCTGCCCGGTGTTGAGGGCGTTGGAACGCAGCACCGACAGGGTCCCCAGCAGGACCCAGAACGAGTGCTGGACACTCGTCAGGTCCGCCAGGGCCACCGCGATGCCCAGGCCGAGCGCACCCCGGAGGCTGTTGTGCAGCCAGACCGAGCGCGGCTCCAGGTGTGCGGCGGCGCGCTCGACGGCGGCTGCCAGCGGCTGCGTCAGCGCGCCCGGTTCCGTGCCGAGCAACTGCTCGGGCCAGCTACGGCGCTCGGCGGCCGCCGCCAGGTCCACGTTGCCGGCGATCTGGAGGGTGGCGAACCCCAACTCCTGGGCTCGGAACGACAGATCGAGGGTTTCGATGAAGGCGCGGACCTCCGACTCCGTGCCGGGTTTCGGCTCGTGCACGGGCAGTCGGTGCGTGGCCCGGAGTTCCATGCCGTCCATGGCCTTGCGCAGGTTCACCAGAGCGGCGCGCAGGGCGTCGGGCGCGTTGCGCGGGGCGTCGAGCATGTCGGCCGCCTCGTCCAGGGCCGTGGCCGCCGCCCGCCGTACGGCATGCGCGTCGGCGTCGCAGTCACGGCGGTCCTCCAGTGGCGGGCCGCTGTCCGCCACGATCGCGCTCAGCCAGGTCAGTTCGTCGACCAGCCGGACCAGTGCGCGGGATCCGGAGGACAGACCTGTGGGCCGGTAGAGCGTGGCGTCGAAGGCGGTCCGCAGGTCCGCCGCCGCCGTGGCGGCCAGGCCGGCGGTGACCTCGCACTGCCGGGTGGTGGGCGCGTCCGAACCGCCGGCCAGCCATGAGGCGTCGGTACGCAGTTGCGCCGCGGCCGCGCGGCAGACCCGGGCGGCGGGTGCGCTGAGCGGGTCCGCGGCGGGCCGGGGCCACAGAAGGGAGATCGCGAGCATGGCTGCCGCCGCCGCGAGGCCCGCTCCGGCCAGACGGTCGGGCAACTGTGCCGGCGGGGCGGGTGAGGTCACCGGGAGGATGAAGGCCAGCAGCAGCGCGGTCGTCGCGCCCGCGAGAACGGAACTGACGACGCCGGAGAAGAGCACCAGAAAGCCCACCAGGACCATGACGGTGACCGCGAGCCAGGTCGTCCGGGCCACCAGCGTGCCGAGGCAGATGAGGACCGCCCAGGCCACGGCCAGCCCCACGTGCGCCCGCAACCTCTGCACCATGGGGCCGGTGAACTCCACCAGCAGGAGCATCGAGAACGAACCGAACGCCGCGTAGGTCGCCATCGTCGAGGAGTCCAGCACCTGGCTGCACAGGGCGAACAGAGCGGGCATCACCAGCGCGGTGCGCGCGGCCCGGCGGGTCGCCGCGAGCCCAGGATCATGGTCGCGCAACCAGGTGGGGACCCGTCCGGCCAGGACGCGCCAAGGTATCGCCATGCGCCCACGCACCTCCTGTCGACACAGCACCCACGTGCCCCGCCGATCACGAGTATCCGACATTCACGCTGCCCGCACACTGCTCGATCGCGGTTCGATGACGAAGGCCCGCTCGCCCCGGTGAGCCGGCCCCAGACCTTCCCGCCATGACGAACGTGAGGAAGGACATGGCCACCACCGCGCAACTGGCCTGGCTGACGCTGACTCCCGCCGACAAGAGCGCGGAGGCGGCACCGGTGGGCACGAACTGAGTGGAGCGTGCTCGAACAGGCCGAGGACGTCGTACAGGAGACGTTCTCGTCCAGCACGTCTCGATCGTCGTCCGCGGCCCCAACCAGCCGCCCTCTACGCCCGGTTGGCCTGGATCCGGCGCATCTCGGCGGACCGGGCCAGGACTTCGTCCAGTGTCCCCGCGGCGTCCACGCGCCCCTCCTTCAGCACCACCACCCGGGCCGCGGCGCGCAACAGCGCGGGCCGGTGCGACACCGCGAGGACAGTGACCGAGCCGTCCAGCAGCCGCTCCCACAGGAGTTGCTCGGTCGTGGGGTCCAGGGCACTGGAGACGTCGTCGAGCACCAGGAGTTCGGGACGCCGGACCAGCATCCGGGCGATCGCCGTCCGCTGGAGCTGGCCGCCGGAGAGTCTGAGGCCGCGCGGGCCGACGACGGTGTCGGCGCCGTCCTGCATGGCCGCCACGTCGGGGCCGAGGACCGCGGTGTGCGCGACGCCCTCGAAGATCCCGCCCTGGGTGTCCAGGCCCAGCAGGACGTTGTCCCGCAGCGATCCGCTGAACAGGCGTGGGGCCTGGGGGGTGTAGCCGCAGCGTGGCGGTACCAGGAAGTCCGTGGGATCGGCGATCGGTTCCCCGTTCCACAGCACGATGCCCCGCTCGTGCGGCACCAGGCCCAGGACTGCCCGTATCAGCGTCGACTTGCCCGAGCCGACGCCGCCGGTGATCACGGTGACGGAGTGGCGTACGACGGTCAGGTCGACGTCCTCAATGCCGCGTCCCGATCCGGGATGGCGTGCGGTCAGCCCGCGGACGGTCAATTCCCGTAGCCCATCCGCCCGTTGAGGGACGGGCGCCGGTTCCTCGGCCTCTCTCCGGAGCCGTTCGCCGAGGAAGTCGGCGATGCGGCCCAGGGCCACGGAGACCCGCTGCAGCCTGACCGAGAGGATGCCGATCGAGGCCAGTGCCTCGGCGAGGATCTGGAGATAGAAGGTGAACAGGGCGAGGTCGCCGATGCTGAACGCCCCGCTGTGCGCGCGGCCCGCCGCCAGCAGCAGGACGACGCCGATGCCGATGGGGGCCGCGTTGCCGATCACGGTCCGCTGGAGGCCCGCGAAGAGTTCCTCGCGCACGGCCGCCTTCGCGCGGGAGGCGTTCAATCGGTCGATGTGCGCGGCCACATGCTCCTCGGCGGCGGCCGCCTGCACCGCCTGCACGGCTCCGACAGCCTCTCGCAGGGCGCCCGCGACCTCGGCCGACGCGGTGCGCGTGGCTCGCCGGTGGCGGAGAAACCGGCCGTGGACGGCCGCCGTGACCACCGTGATCAGGACCAGCAGCACCAGCAGCGCACCGGTGACCAGGGCGTCGATCCGCATCATGACGGTGACCGAGGCGCCGACGAACAGCCACTGCGCGACGACGGTCGGCGCCCATGCCACGAAGAAGCCGGTCTCCTCGACGTCCTCCCCCACCACCCGCAGGGCCTCCCCCGGGGTGGTACGGGCCGCGGCTCCCCGGCCGCGCAGGGCGGAGTCCAGGAGTTCCCGCCGTAGCCGAGCCGTCGTGCCGTACTGGACGCGCGGCTCCAGGCGGTTGATCATCACGCCGAACTGGAGACACAGCCGGGCGCCCTCGATCGCGGCCACCCAGGCGATGAGCGGCCAGACCCCGCCGTCGGCTCCGAGGGCGTCGAAGAGCTGCTGGAACAGGAGCCCGACGGCGAGTGTCCCGGCCCGCAGGAGGACCCACAGTCCGGTCAGCGTCCAGTAGGCGCCGGTCGAACCTCGCAGCACGGTCCCAAGCCGCCCGAGCGTGCCCCGTACGTCGATGTCGGCCACTTTCCCGCCCCGTCAGCCGGCTCGCAGCAGTTCGTGGAAGTGCGAGGTCGGGTCGGCCGCGAGAGCGGTCTGCTCGCCGTGCTCGACCACCGTGCCCGCGTCGAGGACGAGAACGCGGTCCACGGTGCGCAGCGCGTGCGGCCGGTGTTGGACGACGACGGCGGTGCGGCCTTCGAGGAGCCGCTCCATCGCGGGCATGAGCTGCCGCTCGGTGTGCGGGTCGAGCCGGGCGGTCGGCTCGTCCATCAGGACCACGGCCGGGTCTCGCAGGAACACCCTTGCCAGCGCGAGGAGTTGTTCCTGTCCCGCGGACATGCCCCGTGCGCCGGCGCCCAGCACGGTGTCCAGGCCGTCGGGCAGTGCGTGCCGCCAGTCCGTGAGTCCGGCGTCCTCCAGCGCCGCGCACACGCGGCGGTCGTCGACGGAGTGGTCGAAGAAGGTGAGGTTGTCGCGGAGCGTGGCGTGGATGATCTGCACCTCCTGGGTGACCAGGGCGACCCTGCCGCGCAGCGCCCGGGTGTCGAGTCCGGCCACGTCCTGTCCGCCGACGGTGACGGCGCCGGTCACCGGATGCTGGAGTCCGAACAGCAGCCGTACGACGGTCGACTTGCCGCTGCCGGTGCGGCCGACGATGCCGAGCCGTTCCCCGGGGCGCAGCCGGAAGGAGACGTCCCGCAGCACCGGTTCACCGGGGTCGTAGGCGAAGGACACATGGTCCAGCCGGGCGCCCAGCGGGCCCTCGGGCAGGCGGTGGGTGCCGGTGCGTACGACGTCGTCGTCCTGGCTCAGCAGTTCGTTGAGGCGCTGCACGCTGACCGCGGCCTCCTCCAGGTCGTGGAAGCGGGTGGTGACAGCCAGCAGCGGGCGGCGCAGGAGCATGGCGTAGGAGAGGCAGGCGAAGGCCGTGCCGGTGGAGAGCTGGCCGCGGCCGTGCAGCCAGACACTGACGACCAGGGCGAGGACCACGCTGAGTGTGGACAGGCCCTGCACGGTGGCGGGCCAGCGCACGGAGACCCGCGCGGCGTGTCGCGCCCGCCGGTACAGGTCGCTCTGCCGTGTCTCCAGGGCGCTGAGGGTGTGGGCGCAGGCGCCGTTGGTTCTCAGGTCCTCGGCGCCGGCCAGGCGTTCCTCCAGGAAGCCCAGGAGTTCGGCGGCCGAGGCCTGCCGGGCGGCGACGAAGGGCATGGCCCGGCCGACAAGTCGGCGCAGCAGCAGGAGAGTTCCCACCGCGAAGGGCGCGAAGAGCAGCGCGAGCCGCCAGTCGAGCAGGAGCAGGGCGGCGAGGATGCCGACGACCAGCAGGATCTGGGCGAGCACTTCCAGGACCAGCGCGGACATGACGGCGGCGAGGCGGGTGACGTCGCCGTCTACACGGTCGACGAGTTCGCCGGGCGGGTGGCGCTGGTAGAAGCGGGAGGGGCGGCGCAGGCAGTGGGCCACCAGGTCGGCGCGGAGCCGGTTGGTGGCGCGCCAGGCGAGCCGCGCGCCGACGGCGTCGGAGCCGATGGTCACCACGAGCAGCCCGACGGCCGCCGTGAGATACCAGGCGGCCACCGCGACCAGGGCGCCCGACGGGCTCCGGGACAGCGTGTGGTCGATGAACCGGCGCAGCATCTGCGGTGCCACGAGCTGGAGTCCGACGCCCAGGGGGACGAGTACCGCGAGGAGGAGGACGGACGGCTTTTCCCCGCGCAGATAGCGGAACAGGACGGAGAGCTGTCGTAACGGACTGGCTGCCAACGCGTCCCTCCCCGGGCTGCGGAAGGCCTCAGCATAAAGTCCATTACCGGGCGTTGGGAATGGCGCGTCCCCCGCCGAACTCGTCATAGGGAGACCGCCGTACACATACGGAATACGAACGGCCGCTTCATGCCGGACTTACGCACTACACAACACCGTTGCCGCTGATTCATCGCGCTGTTAGTATCCTCGGGTCTTCCGGGCAATTCACCCTTGCCTGCCGTCACTGCGTACCAACTCTTCTCGGCCATATTCCGCCGACACCCGCGTGCTTCCGGGTCGGACGAGTTGTCGTACCCGCAGTGGACCGGAGCCCGGAGACGGCACCAGCGCAGAGCACCGCCTTGAACGACCGGACACCAACGGAACCAAGGGGGATTCTCCATGTCGGGTGACGCACAGGATGGGGTCTCGGCCGCGAGAAAGGCGGTGGTCACCGGCGCCGCGGGTTTCATCGGATCTCATCTCGTCGAGGCGTTGCGGCGCGGCGGCACAAACGTGGTGGGCATCGACCGGAAAGCGAGTTGGGGCACCGGTGAAATCCCGCCATCCGCCGAGCTGGGTTCTCTCCATCGCATCCGTGCCGACCTCGCCAGTACCGATCTTTCGGCCTGTCTGGAAAATGCCGCCGCGGTCTTTCACTTAGCCGCATTGCCGGGCGTGCGGCCGTCCTGGACGCAATTCCCGGAGTATCTCCACTGCAACGTATTGGCCACCCAGCGACTGATGGACGCCTGTGTCCGGGCCGGAGTGCCCCGCGTGGTGATGGCCTCGTCCTCCAGCGTGTACGGCGGCGCCGAGGGCACGATGAACGAGGACGACCTCCCCCGTCCGCTGTCCCCCTACGGGGTCACCAAACTCGCCGCCGAGCGGCTCGCCCTCGCCTTCGCGGCCCGCCGCGACGCCGCCCTGTCGGTGAGTGCTCTGCGGTTCTTCACCGTCTACGGCCCCGGACAGCGCCCGGACATGTTCATCGGCAGGCTCATCCGCGCCACCCTGGAGAACAGGCCGATCGAGGTCTACGGCGACGGCACCCAGATCCGCGACTTCGTCCATGTCTCGGACATCGTGCGCGCGCTGACCCTCGCCGCGACGGCGCCCGGCACGAGCAGCCGCGTCCTGAACATCGGCACGGGACATGCCGTGTCGATGAACGAAGTCCTCGCCCTGACCGGCGAGTTGACCGGAAGAACGCCGGACGCGCGGTACGGTCCGGCGCGCATCGGCGACGTACGGGCCACGACGGCCGACGTCGGACGGGCGCTCCACCACCTCGGTTTCACCGCGCGGACGGATCTGCGCGCCGGGCTGGCCACCCAGATCGAGTGGACCCGACGGTCGCTCGCCCGCACCCCGTCGCGCGAGACCGCCTCGTCGGCCGGGATGGCGCCCACCCACCGGTCGTAGCCGCCATGTGCGGCTTCGTGGGATTCAGCGATCTCAGCGGCGGCGGGGAGGCCGCCCGGGCCACGGCCGGACGGATGCTGGCGGCGGTGGCGCACCGCGGCCCCGACGGCAGCAACTGGTGCCACCACCGGGGCGTGACCTTCGCGCACTGCGCGCTGACCTTCGTCGACCCCGCCGGGGGCCGGCAGCCGTTCGTGTCCGCGAGCGGGGCCACCGCGCTCGTCCTCAACGGGGAGATCTACAACCACGAGGAACTCCGCCGCGAACTGCGCGCCGCGGGCGCCCGGTTGCGCACCAGGAGCGACACCGAGGTCCTCGTGGAACTGTACGAGCGGTACGGCATGAAGGTGCTGGAGAAGGTGCGCGGCATGTACGCCTTCGTGCTGCACGACGCGCGCACCGCGACGACCGCGCTGGTCCGCGACCCGATGGGCAAGAAGCCGCTCTACTACACGCGTGTCCCCGGCGGGATCGCCTTCGCGTCCGAACTCACCGCGCTGCTGTGCCATCCCGACGCCCCGACCGCCCCGGATGTCCGGGCCCTGGCCGGCTATCTGACGCTCCAGGCGTTCTGCGCCCCCGGCTCGGCG
The DNA here is from genome assembly GCF_040605995.1 of Streptomyces sp. NPDC005492. Classification (NCBI taxonomy): domain Bacteria; kingdom Bacillati; phylum Actinomycetota; class Actinomycetes; order Kitasatosporales; family Streptomycetaceae; genus Streptomyces; species Streptomyces sp. NPDC005492. Next base: position 78,513 of record NZ_JBEXDX010000019.1, on the reverse strand, counting down.
GTGTCCGGTGTGCACAAGGTCCGCCCCGGCAGCTATCTGGAGTACCGCGACGGCGAGCTGCGCGAAGTCGAGTTCTGGCGGCCCCGGTTGACGCCGTCCGCACCGGCGCCGAGCGTCCGGGAGGCCACGGCACGCTTCGAGGAGCTGTTCCGGGCCGCGGTCGCCCGGCGCGTCACCAGCACGGAGCGCCGCCTCGGGGTGCTGCTGAGCGGCGGGCTGGACTCCAGCGCGGTGGCCGCCGTGGCCCAGCAACTGTCTCCGCAGCAACCGTTGTTGACGTTCAGTGCCGGATTCGAGCACCCCGATTTCGACGAGAGCGCCCATGCCCGCGCGGTCGCCCGGCACCTGGGCACCGAGCACCATGTCGTCCGCATCGGCGGACGTGACCTCGCCGACGTGGTGGAGTCGGAGTACGCCCGGGCCGACGAGCCGCTGGCCGACCCCTCCCTGCTGCCCACCCGCATCGTCTGCCGGGCGGCGCGGCGGCATGTGCGCGGGGCGCTCACCGGGGACGGTGCCGACGAACTGCTCCTCGGTTACCGGTACTTCCAGGCCGAGCGGGCGATCGAGCTGCTGCTGCGGCTGATGCCGGCCCCCCGGCTGGAAGCCCTGACACGCACCCTCGCACGCGCGCTGCCGGCGCGGTCCGGCAACCTGCCCGCCGCCGCGGCCCTCGGTCTGCTGGCACGCGGACTGCGCGCGGCGCCCGAGCACCGGTTCTACCTGTCCACCGCCCCGTTCGGCCCGGCCGAAGTGCCGGGACTGCTGCGGCCTGAGGCCCGTGCGGAGCTGTCCGGTCACGACCCCTTCGCCGAGATCTCCCGGCTGCTGGACAGCCATCGGGGCCTGACGGGCGTACAGCGCAGCCAACTCGCCGTCGTCGCCCACTTCCTGCGCGACGTGATCCTCACCAAGACGGACCGCGGCGGCATGCGCAGCGCCCTCGAACTGCGCGCCCCCTTCCTCGACCTGGACCTCGTCGAGTACGGCAACACACTGCCCACCGCGCTGAAGCTGCGCCGCCTCACCGGCAAGTACCTGCTGCGCCGGATGGCCGCCGACTGGCTGCCGACCGACATCGTGCGGCGCACCAAGCTGGGCTTCCGCGCCCCACTGGCCGCACTGCTGCGCGACGAGCTGCGTCCACTGCTCCTGGACACCCTGTCCCCGGCCGCACTGGACCGCGGCGGCCTGTTCGACGCGCAGGCGGTGAAGTTGCTGACCGACGACCACCTCAGCGGCCGTCGCGACACCTCGCGCAAGCTGTGGGCCCTGCTGGCCTACCAGCTCTGGCACCAGACGCTGTCCACGCCCACCCCGGCCCCCGCCTGCCTCGACCTCACCGAGGAGTCCCACCGTGCGCCCTGACCGACCGCACATCCAGGTACTGTCCCCCCGGACCTGGGGGGAGTTCGGCAACTACCTCGCCGCCACCCGGTTCTCCCGGGTGCTGCGCGGCGCCGTCGACGCGGAGGTGACCCTGCTGGAGGCGGAACCGATCCTGCCCTGGCTGGGCGAGGCCGGCGCCGAGATCCGCACCATCTCCCTGGAGAGCCCGGACGCGACCGAGCGCACCCGGCGCTACATGGGCCTGATGGCCCGCCTCCAGGAACGTTTCCCCACCGGCTTCGAGACCGACCCCACTCCTGAGCAGATCACCGAACTGGGCCCGCTCACCGCCCACTTGCGCGCCACCGCCCCGGACGTGGTGGTCGGCACGAAGGGCTTCGTCGCGCGGCTGTGCGTGGCCGCCGTACGACTGGCGGGGCTGCCCACCCGGGTCGCCAGCCATGTCACCAACCCGGGACTCCTGCAACTGCCGCTGCACCGCAGTCCGCATCCCGATCTGACGCTGGTGGGTTTCCCCTGGGCCAAGGAGTACCTGCTCGCACAGGCGGGCGGTGAGGCGGACCGGGTGCGGGTGGTGGGACCGCTGGTCGCCCAGCACGATCTGCGGGACTTCATGACCGACGAGACCGCGGCTCCGGCATCCGGCCCCTGGGGCGGGGACACCGACTCCGGCCGCCCCCGGCTGATCATCTTCTGCAACCGCGGCGGAGACGTCTATCTGGAGCTGGTGCACCACATCGCCGCCCACCATCCGGACACCGACCTGGTGTTCGTCGGCTACGACGACCCCGACCTGGCACGCCGTGCCGCCGCCGGTGCCTCGCGGCTCGCGCACTGGCGGTTCCACAGCCGGCTCACCCAGGCCGAGTACTTCGACTACATCGACCGCGCCTCCAGGTCGCCGTACGGACTGCTCGTCTCGAAGGCAGGCCCCAACACCACTCTGGAAGCCGCCTACTTCGGGATTCCCGTGCTGATGCTGGAGTCGGGGCTGCCGATGGAGCAGTGGGTGCCGGGGCTCATCCAGGAACAGAACCTCGGCCGGGCGTGTGCCAGGCCCGAGGACCTGTTCCGTACCGTCGACGACTGGCTGGCCCGCCCGTCGGCGATCGAGATGCACAAGAAGTCCGCGATCGGGTTCGCCGAATCGGTGCTCGACCAGGACGCGGTGGCCGCCCGGATCGGGGCCGCCGTACGGCCTCTGCTGGAGCCCCGGTGAAGCCCCGGCTACGGCTCGTGGCCACGGCACGCGGAGTGCGGGCCGAGGGCGACGGCGAGGCCCTGGCCGGACACGTCCTCGGCGGGGACCCGCTGGCCGAAGGTCCGCCGCCCGAAGGGATCTTCGCCGCCTGGCGCTGGGACGGCGCACGCCTCCTGGCCCGCAACGACCGGTACGGCATGCACCCGTTGTACTACCGCGCCGACACCGGCTCCCTGGCCCTGTCGACCGATCCGCTCGCTCTGCTTCGGCCCGGCGAGAACGCCGAACTCGACCACGACGCGCTGGCCGTCTTCATCCGGCTGGGCTTCTTCCTCGCCGAGGACACCCCCTTCGCCGCGATCCGCGCACTGCCGCCCGCCGCCACACTGACGTGGACTCGCGACGGGCCCGAGGTCAACTCGCCCGCACTTCCCGTGCCGGGTGCAGCGGACCTCACCCCGGCTCAAGCAGTGGACGGATTCGTCGAGTTGTTCCGCGCCGCCGTGGCCCGCCGGCTGCCCGAGCGGTCGTACGTCCTTCCGCTGAGCGGCGGCCGGGACTCCCGGCACATCCTGATGGAGCTCTGCCGTCAGGGCGCCCCACCGGCGCTCTGCGTCAGCGGCGCCAAGTTCCCGCCGGACCCGGGCGCCGACGCCCGGGTCGCCGCGACGCTCGCCGGGCGCCTCGGCCTGCCGCACCGCACCCTCGCCCGGCCGCGCTCGCAGTTCCACGCGGAGCGTATCGCCAACCCGGCCCAGGGCATGGCCACCCTGAACGGTGCCTGGACCCTGTCCCTGCGGGCCTTCCTGCGCCGCAACAGCCCCCTCTGGTACGACGGCGTCGGCGGCGGCGAGCTGATACAGAACCCCAGCATCGAGCTGATCAGGGAGAACCCGTACGACGTGACGGACCTGCCGGGGCTCGCGGACCGGCTGCTGGCCGCCGGCCGCACCGGAGCACGCGTCGATTACCTGCTGGGTCCCCGGACCCGCGTCCTGTGGAGCCGCGAACGGGCCCGCACCCGGCTGGTGCGGGAACTGGCCCGGCACGCCGACGCCGCCTTCCCGCTCGGCTCGTTCTTCTTCTGGAACCGGACCAGGCGCTCCATCTCCCTCGCCACCTTCGCCCTCGGCGACGGCCACGCGCTGATCCACACCCCCTACCTCGACCACGCGCTCGTCGACCACCTGGCCTCGGTGCCGCACCGCTTCCTGATCGACGGCACCTTCCACGACCGGGCGCTGCACAAGGCGTTCCCGGAACACGCCGGCCTGGGCTTCGCCTCGGCCGTTCCGCAGCGCCACGGGCTCGTCCTGGTGGGGCACCGGCTGGCGTACCTGACCCGGCTGCTCGGCCACTCCCTGTACAGGGAGCGGGACTGGTGGCGCGAGGACGACCGGGTCCTGCGCCGGCTGCTGGCCGCCGGGCGCGGTCCGGGGGCACCGCAGCGCGTCAGCCGGCTCCAGCCGCTGGCCCTCTACCTGCTCCAACTGGAGTCCCTCGCGGCCGGGAGAACCGCGTGAGTCCGGACGACACCACCGCCCGCACGATCCCAGAAGGAGGAGACATCATGCGGAAGACACTGCCCGTCATCAGTACCGGTGTGGCGCCGGGGAGCGCGTCGGGCGGCTGCTCGACGGCCGTCGCCGAGGCACCGGGCCGCCCCGCCCTGCCGCGCTGGCGCAAGCGGAACCTGCGGATCGCCCTGGTCCGCCACCACGACCTGTGCCTCAACACCCGCCAGATCACCCAGATACAGAAGCGGGCCGGTGTCCTGCCGCACCTCGGGCTCGGCTACATCCACACCGCGCTGAAGTCGGCCGGCTTCCACAACGTCATCCAGGTCGACACCCCCGCGCTCGGCCTGGACAGCGAGGGACTGCGCAAGCTGCTCGCCGACTTCGCGCCGGACCTCGTCGGCGTCAGCACCACCACCCCCGGCCTGCCCGGCGCCGTCGAGGCCTGCCAGGCGGCCAAGTCCACCGGCGCCAAGGTCATCCTCGGCGGCCCGCACACCGAGGTCTACGCGCAGGAGAACCTCTTCCACGACGCGATCGACTACGTCGGTGTCGGCGAGGGCATCACGATCATGCCGGAGCTGGCCGAGGCGCTGGAACAGGGCGAGAAGCCGGAGGGCATCCGCGGCCTGGTGACCCGCGACCACGACGGCGGCGCGGCCCCCATGGTGAACCTGGAGGAGGTCGGCTGGCCCACCCGCGACGGTCTGCCGATGAACAGCTACTACTCGATCATGGCCCCGCGTCCCTTCGCGACGATGATCTCCAGCCGCGGCTGCCCCTTCAAGTGCAGCTTCTGCTTCAAGCAGGCCGTCGACAAGAAGTCGATGTACCGCTCCCCCGAGGACGTCGTCGGCGAGATGACGGAGCTGAAGAACCGGTGGGGGGTGAAGGAGATCATGTTCTACGACGACGTGTTCACCCTGCACCGCGGCCGGGTCCGGGAGATCTGCGCGCTCATCGGCGAACAGGGTCTGAAGGTGCGCTGGGAGGCGCCGACCCGAGTGGACCTGGTGCCGGAGCCGCTCCTGAAGTCCATGGCCGGGGCGGGCTGCGTCCGGCTGCGGTTCGGCATCGAGCACGGGGACCCGGAGATCCTCAAGCGGATGCGCAAGGAGAGCGACATCCAGAAGATCGAAGGGGCCGTCACCTCGGCGCACGAGGCCGGCATCAAGGGCTTCGGCTACTTCATCGTCGGCTGGCTCGGCGAGACCCGCGAGCAGTTCCGCGCCACCATCGACCTCGCCTGCCGCATCCCGCTGGACTACGCGAGCTTCTACACCGCGACCCCGCTGCCGGGCACCCCGCTGCACACCGAGTCCGTGGCCGCGGGGCAGATCCCCGCCGACTACTGGGACCGGTTCGTGCGGGGCGAGTTCGACGCCCGGATCGGCTATCTGGTGCCCGACGCCCAGCGGCGCGCCCAGGCCGCCTACCGCGCGTTCTTCCTGCGCCGCTCCATGGCGAAGCCGCTGCTGTCCCACATGGCCTCGACCGGCCAGTGGCGCAACACGCTGGACGGTCTGCGCAGCCTGGCCCGGTCGACCTCCAACACCGACCGTGACTTCTGAGACCGCCCGCCCGGCCGGCTCGCTGCGGCCGGGCCCCGCCGTCCACCTCAACACCCCGCTGCCGGCCCACGGCCGACGGCGGCGCGGCGAACCGTTCCTCACCCACCACGTCCGCGCCACCGTCGCCCGCGGCTTCCGCCCACCGACGTCCTGGTCGGTACCGGTGCGCCACCTCCTGCCCGACGACCCGTCCGGCCCGACTCCCCCGCTCTCCGACGCCCGCGCGGCGGCCGACGCCCTGCGCGCCGGCTCCCCCGTCCTCGCCCTGATCGCCCCGACCTACGTCTCCAGAGGCACCCTCGGCGAACAGTCGGAGCGCCTCGACGCCCTGCTGGAGCGCGTCGCCGAACTGACCGAGGAACGGCCGGACGCCCCCGTCGTGCTGTTCGTGGGCATGCAGTGGTCCACGGCCGAGGAGGAGACCGAGTCCGTACGACGGCTGCGGGAGCTGCTGCTCCGGGCCCGCGCGCGGTTGCCCCGACTCCCCGTGTGCGGGCTCTCGTTGCCCGGTCCCGGCAAGCCCCGCACGCTCAACGCCGCGATCGAGGTGGCCGAACTGCTCGGCTGCGCGGGCGTCGGCTGGGTCGATGACGACGTGGTCCTGGACCCGGGCTGTCTGTCGTGGCTGGCGCGGGACTTCCTGGCGGCCGGCTGCCGAGGCGCGGTCGGTGCCACGAAGATCCCGCACACCAAGGCGTTCGCCACCTCGCGCCTGCTGGCCCGCGCCAAGGCGATCGCGGCACCCGCGACCAACTACCCCCACGGCTGCTGCATCCTGGTGGCCGCCGACGTCGTCTCCGGCGGACTGCCCGGCCGCTATGTCTCGGACGACGGCTACGTCTGCTTCCGGCTCCTCGATCCCGGCCTGCCCGACCCGATGGCCCGGCTGCGTCTCATACCGGACGCCCGCTGCCACTATCACGTCGCCGGTCCTGCGGGCGAGACCCGTCGGCGCATCCGCAGGATCCTCCTCAACCATCTCGTCGACCTCGCCGACTGGCCCCTGCCCGTGGCCCGCCACTACTTCCGGCATGTGCTCTTCGCCGGCATGTGGCCGCTGACCGGCTTCGACGCCTCCGGCGGACAGCGGCTCGGCGCCCAGAAGGCGCTGATCAAATGGGTCTACTTCGCGTGGTTCGCGGGGGTGGGGGCGGAGCTGTACCTGCGCGGGCTGACCGGCCGGCCGCTGCGCGCCGTCGAGTGGGCCGCGTACTCGGCCGTCCACCCCCTCACACCCGCTGACCAGGAGTCCTGATGAAGGTACTGTCCCTCCACTCCGCCGGACACGACACCGGCGTCGGCTACTTCGAGGACGGGCGGCTGGTCTTCGCCGTCGAGACCGAGCGGCTCACCCGGGTCAAGCACGACCACCGCAGCGACATCGCGCTCGAACACGTGCTGTCCCAGGAGTCCGTCGACACCGACGGGATCGACCTGGTGGCGGTCAGCACCCCGGTCCGCAGCGCCCTGTTACGGATTCCGGACCTGGACCGGGCGATGGAGCGGATCAACGCCGGGGCGCTCCACCACCGGACCACCTGCGACCTCCTCGGCCGGACCGTGGACTGCGTGGTCGTCACGCACGAGGTCTCGCACGCCGCGCTCGCCGCCCACTACGCGGGGCACGAGGACGGCACCCTCGTCCTGGTCAACGAGGGCCGCGGACAACTCACCCGCAGCTCCCTGTTCCGGGTCGAGCAGGACCGGCTGGAGTGGATCGCGAAGGACCCGCTGCCCTGGTACGGCAACGGCTTCGGCTGGACGGCGATCGGCCACCTGCTGGGTTTCGGGAGGAGTCCCAGCGTCACCGGCAAGGTGATGGCCCTCGGCGGCTACGGCGAGCCGGACATCGGCATACGCGAGCAACTGCGGGCGGTGGACCCCCGGGTGATGCACGATCTGGAGCTGGCCGAACGGGTGCGCGCCGAGCTGGTGGAGCGCCCCGAGTTCGACACGGCGGCCCATGTCGTGGCCACCTTCCAGGAGTTGTTCACCGAGGCCGTGCACGCCGTGCTCGACCGGCACGTCACCCGCACCGCCACCGGCGTGGGACCGATCGCCCTCGGCGGTGGCTGCGCCCTGAACATCGTCGCCAACTCGACGTTGCGCGAGGCCTTCGGCCGCGACATCGCCATCCCGCCGGCCTGCGGTGACGCGGGCCACCTGGCGGGCGCCGGGATCTACGCCCTCACCTACCTCCTGGGCCAACGGCCCGAGCCGCTCAGCGTGTACGGCAACGGCACCGGCGAACCTCGCGCCGAGGTCCTGGCCACCTTGGACGCGGCAGGACTGAAGGCCGTGCCGTACGACGTGGGGGCGGTCGCCCGGCTGCTGGCGGACGGCGGTGTCGTGGCCCTGACGGAGGGCGCGGCCGAACTCGGGCCGCGCGCGCTCGGGCACCGCTCGCTGCTGGGCAACCCGGATGTGTCCGGCATGCGCAAGCGGATGAGCGAGGACCTTAAACAACGCGAGTGGTACCGCCCGTTGGGGGCCGTGATGCGCGACGAACGCTTCGCCGAGCTCTACCCGGGCAGCCGGACGTCGCCCTACATGCTCTTCGAGTACCAGCTGCCGGAGGGCACCGCGCCGGAGGCCCGGCACATCAACGGGACCTGCCGGATCCAGACCCTGGGCGCCGACCAGCCGCTGCTGCACGGGCTGCTCGCCTCCTTCGAGGCACAGACCGGTGTCCCCGCGCTGATCAACACCTCGCTCAACGGGCCGGGCCGGGCCATCGCGCACACGGCCGGGCACGTGCTGGACGACTTCGCGCACAGCGCCGTCGACCTGTTCGTCTTCGACGACGTGATGGCCTACCGGAGCGAACCCCGGCAGACCAGCACGTCGTAGGGCGTCAGTGCACGAGGTGCAGAGGCAGCAGCCGGTCCAGTACGTCGTCGGTGTACAGGCCGACGACGGGGACCAGCCCCGAGGAGGCCGGCTGCTCCCGCACCGCGTCCAGCGCCTGCGTGCGCAGCCGCTCCAGCAGGGCCTCCACGTCGGGGGCGGGTACGGCTCCGGTGCGCATCAGGTGGCCGAGATTTCCCTCCCGCTCACCGTTGCGGTCGTAGTCCGTCAGATCGTCGGCGATCGTGATGATGGTGCCGAACGCCTCGGCGAAACGCCGTGCGGGATCGACGGAGTCCTCCTGCCGGCCGCAGATCGCCGAAAGCGAGCCGTAGCAGCCCAGGAAGGTGGCGCCGTAGGTGCTGGCGTTGACACACCACTCGTCGAGGTTCCGCGCACGGCGGCTCTTGGTGCGTATCTGGCCGGTGCAGACCTCGGTGAAGTCGTGTTCGAGCACATCGGTCACGGCACGGGCGTCCGCGGCGAGCGCGCACATCTCGTGCAGGGCCGTCAGGTGCAGATGCAGGCACAGACAGGCGAGTTCGACGCGGTCGAGCCCGGTGTCGTCGTCCATGAGGTCGTCGAGCAGCTTCATCGCCACGATGTCCATGGCCAGTGCCCGGGCCACCGCGGCGCGCCGCCCCGGTTCGGTGACCCACTCGGTGAGGAAGTGCGGCACCCTCAGGTAGAGGCGCAACGCGGCCGTGTGGGCGACGAGTTCGGGTGAGCCGCCGTTGCGGGCGACGAAGTCGGTGAGGTGGTCGCGGTTGGCGGACTCGGTGACCAGCATGGACGTGGTGTAGGCCGCGGGCAGTGCCGCGGTCACGGCCGGGCCGCCGTGATCTCGGCGAGCGTGGAGCGCCAGTCGGGATGTTCCAGCGCCCCGGCGAAGCCCACGTAGTCGGCACCCGCCTCCAGGTAGGCGGTGACGTGCTCCCGCCGGCGGACATTGCCGCTGACGAACAGGATCTGCTCGGGCTTGAGCCGCTGCCGGAAGTGCCGGACCACGTCGGCGGGGACCTGGGCGTAGCGGGAGTACAGGTACACCATGTCGAAGCCGAAGCTACGGGTGACCGCGATGTACCGGTCGATCTGCTCGGTGTCCACGGTGGCCACCGGGACGGTCCCGAGCAGGTCCCCCGTCTTGTGGTCCTCGCCGAAGGTGAGAGCGACGGTGAGCAGGAGTTCCGGCCAGTCCTCGCGGTCGCTCCGGCCGGGCAGATTGACCAGGGTCTCCAGGTAGCTCTTCCACACGTAGTAGTCGTCGCACGAGCCGAGCAGCGCGGGCAGGATGACGGCGTCGGCTCCCCGGGCCAACGGAAAGCCGAGGCCCTTGCGCGGCGGGAAGTGCAGCAGCACGGGCAGGGAGCTGACCTCCTTGATGGCCGCCACGTACGGGTCCATGCGGGACTCGAACGACACGTAGTCGGTGCTGGCGAGGATGAGGGCGGGGCAGTCGAGGTCGTCGAGGATCTTCGCCTTCTCGACGGCCTCGGCCTGCGGCACCTTGAACGGGTCGATGATGTGGACGGGCCCCCGTTGATGGTCCCGCAGCCGTCCGAGGACGGCTCCTGGGCCCAACAGGGGTGGTGTGGCCGGGACTTCCGTACGCTGGACCAACTGCGGTGACGTGTTCACCTGCGTTCCCCCTCGTTGTCCGGTCGCGGCGCGGTGCACGCCGTCATGCGAGATGCGCGCGGCTCGACTCGGCCGCCGCCGAAGTCACCGTCGCGGTGCTCGTCCTGGCCAGTGCGGCCACGACGGACGCGGTGGTGTAGAGCGCCTTCGTGTCCAGGACGACGGAGCCCAGCGCGGCCTTGCCGCGCCGTCCGCGTTCCCAGTGCTGCCGTGCGTCGGGGTCGAACTCCATGGGGCCGGGCACCCGGCACCACGCGGAGGGCCGCCAACTGCCGTCCTTCTCCTGGGAGTCGATCAGATACGAGACCGCCCGGCGGACCGTGTCGTCGTCCTCGGGCCGCCGGCCGGCCAGGACGGCGCGCAGGGCGAAGGCGGTGGCGAAGGCGGATCCCTCGGGCTCCCATTCGGTGCGTACGGCGCCGTCCGTGGCGATCCTGGCGGCGGCCCAGCGGGCGGCGGCCGCCGCCTCGGGGCGGTCTCCTGCTGGGGCGTCGGCGGTGAGTGCCTCGGCGGCCAGCGCGGTCGGGTACTCGCGGTCCGGCCACCAGTAGGCGGGCCACGATCCGTCGGGCCGCCGGATCTCACGGAGCCGTGTCAACAGCCGTTCGCGGACGGGCAGTCGGAGCAGTCCGGCAGCGGCCGTGGTGACGCACGCGTGACTGGCGTACCAGGCGTCCCAACGGGGGGCCACGCGGTCCAGGAAGGGCGCGGCGTGCTGCGGCAGATAGCTGGAGATACCCCCGTCGTCCTGGAGGTGCGCGGCGACGAAGCGGTATCCCTCGTCCGCTCGGGGGTCGTTGTCGGCACCCAGCGCCTCGGCCAGTCGCAGTACCCAGGAGGTGATGTCGGCGTCGCCGGGGACCTGGGGGCAGTAGCCCCAGCCGTCCGTGGGGCCGCGGGCCTGTCTCAGCAGTTCCCAGGCGGACTCGGCGGCCGATCGGCCGGGGCCCTCCGGAAATTCCGCGAGGGAGGCGCCGACAAAGGCAGTGGCCCAGAACTGGCCTGGGCCACGGACTTCGTAGTCGTTCCACCAGCCGTCCGCGTCACGTGCGGTTCGCAGGAATTCCGTTGCCCTTGCGAGGGCTTGTTCGGTGGATTCGCCGAAGGGTAATCGCTGTGCACCGTTCACGAAGTCTCCTTTCTGGGGAGAGGCGACGAGCCGGGCCACCACACAGACGCGTGGACACCGCGTCGGCAGGGCGATTCGCCAACCCTACACGTGTTCGTATCGGCGAGACAGGGCGCTTTCCCCGACGCACCGCACGGACGCGCGGCGGATTCACACGAATTGCATGTGGGTGCGCCTGCGCAATCGCATCGCCATGACACCGCCACTCACCACGATGAGCAGCGCGGTCACCACGACGGCGTGTGTCAGGCCCGAGGCGAGGGAACCGTCGCCGGCGCCGTCGACGGCGTACGTGATGATCTCCCGGGTCGACCAGAAGGGCAGCACCTTGGCCGCGTCCTTGGCCGGGTCGATGACCATCTGGGCGCCGATGACGGAGATCAGCAGCAGAGTGCCCTCCAGGTCCCGCGGTACGGCGAGGCCGAGGAGCAGCCCCAGCGGGACGGCCACCAGGGTGGTCAGAGCGAGTTCCAGGGCGACCCCCTGCGGGTTCGCCACGTCCTGGTCGACGATCACCACCACGGCGTACAGTGCGGAGATCAGCATCCCCGCCGTGAGCAGGGCGAGCATGCGGCCCAGGTAGAGATGCCGGGGCCGGAAGCCGGACAGGGTGAGCCGGGGCTCGATCTCTCGTCCGCCGACCGCGGAGAAGAGGGCGGCGGTGCTGACCGCGAACCCCACGCCCAGGCTGACGAACCGGATGGCCTGGCCGGGCTGGTCGTGCCGACCGAGGTAGAAGACCAGCGGCACGAGCAGGAGCAGGCCCAGCACACCGCGCCGGCGCAGCAGTTCACGCAGTGTCATCTCGGCCATGCGCAGGGTCCGGATCATCGGGCCGCCTCCGGCTTCCTGGGGCTGAGGTCGAGCACATGGTCGACCTGGTCGAGCTGGTTGAGCATGTGGGTCACCACGACGATCGCCTTGCCCTGGTCGCGCCAGCCCCAGACGTTCTGCCAGAAGTCCACGTAGGAGCCCCGGTCGAAGCCCTGGTAGGGCTCGTCGAGGAGCAGGACGTCGGGGTCGCCGAGGGCGGAGAGGACGACGTTCAGCTTCTGCCGGGTACCGCCGGAGAGGTCCTTGGCCAGGGTGCCGCGCGCGACCTGCCAGTCGAGTTTCGCGGCGAGTTCACGCCCCCGGCGATCCGCGTCGCGACCGCCCATGCCCCGGCCCGTGCCGAACAGCGTGAAGTGCTCGCGCGGGGTGAGGAAGCCCATCACACCGGCGTTCTGCGGGCAGTAGCCGAGGCGTCCCGCGATGGTCACCCGGCCCTCGTCGGGGGCGAGCAGCCCGGCACAGATCTTGAGCATGCTGGACTTGCCGGCTCCGTTGCTGCCCACGATCGCCGCGACCTCGCCGGCGCGCACCGCGAGGTCCACTCCGTTCAGGACGCGGCGGCGGCCGTAGCGCTTCACGATCCCCTGCGCGTGCAGCAGGACCTCCCGCCCTGGCGCAGGCCCGGTCAACTCCCCCGACTGCTGTTCCGCACGTGCGGAATACCTCATCCGAGACACCTTCCTTCCGCCGCCCGCGACGAATGGCGCGGAATACCGTGGCATCAGCCTGCCACAGACGAGCGGGCCGACCCCGCACACCGCCGACACACGGAGTGGAATCGAAAACTCCGGTCGACTGTTTTCGGCCGTTTCCCGGATGCGGGGCCGAGCGGAACTCCCCGTAAAGCCGATGGAATTCGGCCAGCCCACCGCATGATTCCGGCACGTCTGCCTCCGGTGGATTAACCGGGTCAGTGCAAGCGGAACGTCGGTGTCCCGGCCACCGACTCGAAAGCGGACCGCCGTCTTGTGATCACTTCGAGGCGGCGGTTAGAGTACGCCGCGTCGAAATCGCCGCACTCCGCACATTCCGCGACGCGCATCTCGGCAGTGAATTCCCCTTCGTCCGCGGATATCCGGCGAAGGGCCGGAACGGGTGGAGCACGGTTCGGCCGGCGAAGGGACGCGCATGCCAGGCGGCACCGGAGGCGGGCGCACATGGTGGCAGCGCGCCGTGGCCCGCGGCTTCGCCCCACTGCCTCCCTCGGACACTCCAGTGACACTGGTCGGGTCGGGAGAGGTTCTGCCGGATTCGGCGACGCTGGAGGCCCAACTGCCCACCGGGGGACTCGGCGTGCTGCTGCCCACCTACGTGGCGCGCTGCGACCTGACGGCCCATGAGACCGCGCTCCGTCATCTCCTCGACGCCCTCACCGACGTACAACTGGCCCGTCCCGAGCTGCCGTTGACGGTCTGGCTGGGCATGCAGCACGGCCCCGGCGAGCAGGCGGAGGCCGTCGACCGGCTGCGCGCGCTGACCGGGGCCGGGACAGCCGCCCTGCCCGTCGTCGGGTTCGCCCTGCCGGGCCGGGGGAAGATCCGGACGGTCAACACAGCGCTCGCTCTGTCCAGGCCGCTCGGTCACACCGGCTGGCTGTGGACCGACGACGACGTCGAGTTCGGCCCCGGCTGTCTCGCCCGGCTCGTCGACCGCTTCCACGAACGCGGCTGCACCGGCGCGGTCGGCGCCCATCTGGTCGCCCTGCCCCGTACGACGGCCGCCGCGCGGACAATGGACCGGGTCTCCGGCGTCACCGTGCCGCCCGGCGCCTACCCCGCGGCGGCCTGCATGCTCGTCGCGGGCGATGTCGTCGCCGACGGCATCCCGGTCCGCCGGCTCGCCGACGACGGTCATGTGCTCTTCGAACTCCTCGACCCCGACGCACCCGACCCGCTGCACGACCTCGAAGTGGTGCCGGACGCCAGGGGCGCCTTCTACCGGGTCTCCGGGACCCACGACACGCTGCGCCGGCTGCGCCGTTCCCTCTACAGCCATGTGACCTCCACGGCCGACTACCCGTGGCCGACGGCTCGGACCTATCTCACCGGCACGCTCTTCCACGGCCTGTGGCCGCTCGCCGCCTGGGACGGCAGCGGCGGCCCCGTCCGGGGACTGAAGCGGTGGACCGTCAAGGCCGTGCACCTGAGCTGGTTCTGCTGGGTCGCCGCGGGTCTCGCCGTGCGGGGTGCGGCGGGCCGTCCGCTGCGGCACGTGCCGTGGGGCGACGACGGTGACTTCATGAGCCCGGCCGCCGAGGGGCGGCGGGCGGCGGCACACACCGGACGCTGACACGGGACGGCCGCCCGTCACGGCGGCCGTCCGCACGCCGACACAGGCCGCCCAGCGCGGCGGCCCGGGAAGGGAGACGCCGTGCGGACCTCGGCACACAAGGAGGCGGCGGTCACCGTCGTCCTGCCGCACTACGACTGCGCCGACTACCTGGGCGCGGCGGCCGCCTCGGTCCTCGCCCAGGACCGGACCGACCTGCGCCTGATCGTGGTCGACGACCGCTCCCCCGACGAGACATGGACGGCCGCGCTGCGTCCCTACGCCGACGACCCCCGGCTCACCGTCCTGCGCACCTCCGAGAACGTCGGCCATCTCCGCATCAAGAACAAGGTCCTGCAGCTCGCGGACACTCCGTACATCGCCTTCCAGGACGCCGACGACATCAGCCTGCCGGGCCGGCTGCGCCATCAACTCGCCCTGCTGGAACGGGACAAGGCCGACCTGGTGGGCTGTGCCTACGAGTACATCGACGCGGCGGGTCACAGCACGGGCCGCCGCCGGATGCCCCGCAACGGCAATCTGTGGATGCGGCTGGGCCGGTCGACGGTGGTGCTGCACCCGTCGTCGGTGGTACGGCGCGAGGTGCTGGAGCGGCTCGGCGGCTTCGACGGCACGGTCCGGCTGGGCGCGGACACCGATTTCCATCTCCGGGCGGCCCGGCTGTACCGGTTGCGCAGCGTGCGCCACGTTCTGTACCGCTACCGCGTCTGGCCTCAGTCGCTGACCCAGGCGCCCACGACGGGCTTCGGCTCGGCGGAACGCCTCTCCTACACCGAGGCCATGAACGCCCAGGAACGCCGCCGCCGGGAGGCGACGACCCGCGAGGAACTGCTGCCCCTGCTGGTCGCGCCGCCCAACGACATCGATTTCACGCTGGACCCGGTCGCGGTGGGCGGGTGAGGGGTGACGAGCGTGGAAGCAACCCTGCCCGGGATCGGCGTGGTCGTCGCGGCACCCGACGGCGAGTGGGAACCCGCGGTGCACAGCCTGCTGCGCCAGTCCCTGCCGCCCGCCGCGATCACGGTCGTCACCCCGGTGGCACCGCCTCCGGACCCAGGCCCGCGCTTCGCGCGCTGCGCGCCCGACACCGCCGCCGAGACCTGCGTCGAGTCCGCGCGCGCCATGCGCACCCCCCACGTCGCCTTTCTCCAAGGCCGTGACGAGGCGCTCCCTGATTGGCTACGGCACCTCGGCCTGGCCGCTCGCGACGACGTCGGCCTCGTCCAGTGCGGCACGCTCCGGCTGCGGCCGGACGCACTGGTCGAGGGCATCGCCCTGACCCCGGGTCTCGACGGCGCCGCATACGCCGTACGACACGACCTGTTGGGCACGAGCGGCCGTACGGCCTCGTGGGTGACCGTGCCGCGACTGCTGGTGCGACGGCGGACCGACGACAGCGCCGCCACCGTGTCCGCCGCCCGAGCGGCAGGAGCCCGCCTGGTGCGGGACACGCACCTCACCCCCCGCGTCGACACACCCCCGGTGGACACGCCCGGCCCCGGCCGCACTCCGCACCTCGTCTCCGTCGTGATCCCCGTCCGCGACGGCGCGCGCACGCTGCCGGCACAGTTGCGCGCGCTGGCCTCCCAGACCCTTACCGCCCCCTGGGAGGTTCTCGTCATCGACAACGGTTCGACCGACGCGACGCGCGAGGTGGCCGAGAAGGCGCGTCCCGACCTGCCCGGCCTGCGGATCATCGACGCCCCTGAGCGCCCGGGCGAGAGCTACGCCCGCAACCGCGGGATCGCCGCCGCCCGCGGTGACTTCATCGCCTTCTGCGACGCGGACGACGTCGCCGACCCCGGCTGGCTCGCCGCGCTGGTCGACGCGGCCCCGGACGCCGACCTGATCGGCGGCAGCCTGGACAGCAGTGTGCTCAGCCCTGGGTACGCCGACGAGCAGCCGGTGCCGATGACCGAACAGACCGACTTCCTGCCCTTCGCGCGCGGCGCCAACTGCGCTGCCTGGAAAGACGTGTTGACGGCAATCGGCGGCTGGGACGAGAACTACCGGGGCGGCGGCGAGGACATGGACCTGTCCTGGCGGGCCCACCTGTGCGGCTACCGCGTCGGCTACGCCCACGACGCCCGCATGCACTACCGCCTGCGCGCCGAACTCTCCGCGCTGGCCCGCCAGAAGTGGAACTACGGCAGATCCGGCGCCCGGCTGTACGCCGCCTACCACCACGCCGGCTTCGAACGCCGCGACAACCGTACGGTCCTCATGAACTGGTCCTGGCTGCTCCTGCACTCCCCCGACCTCGCCCGCTCCCCGAGCCTGCGCCGCCGCTGGATCCGCTACGGCGCCCGGCTCTCCGGCTTCCTGGCGGGCAGCGCGGAACAGGGCGTCAGATACCTCTAGGCGACGATGGTGCCCGGGGCACTGTCGACGGTGTTCGCCCAACTCCTCGCAATACACCACGCCGACGGGATCGCCACAGCCATCGTCCAGGGAGACGGCGAGGACATCGAGCGCAACAGGATCCCGCACGAACGGGGTCAGCTCTCGCGGACGCCCGGCAAAGTAGAGCCATGACCCTGGGATTCAGTGGTGCCGTGGCCGAGTACTACAGCAAGTTCCGACGCGGGTACCCTCCCCCGGTCTTCGACGCCTTGCAGGAATCCTTTGGGCTCACGCACACCGATGTCGTGCTCGACATGGGGTGTGGCACCGGTCAGCTTGCTCTTCCCTTCGCCTCCCGAGTCCGTTCGGTGGTGGGGGTCGATCCGGAGCCGGACATGTTGCGGCTGGCCCGGGACTCCGCGGAGTCCCAGAGCATTCGCAACGTGACCTGGATGCTCGGTGCCGACGCCGATCTCCCCGCGTTGGGCGCGCTGTTGGGAAAGCGTTCGGTGGCGCTGACGGTCATCGGGCAGGCGCTCCACTGGATGCGGCACGAGGAACTCTTCCGCACCGTCACGCCCTTGCTGCGCACGGGCGGAGGCATCGCGGTGATCTCCAACGGAACCCCCTTGTGGCTGCAGGACACCCCCTGGTCCCAGGCCCTGCGCGGCTGCCTCGAACAGTGGCTGGGCACGACCCTGACAGCGACCTGCGGCACGAGCAGCAGTGACCGGTCGCGGTACGGGGAGGCGCTTCGGTCCGCGGGCTTCGACGGGGTGCGGGAAATCGTCGTCGAATACCGTGACGAGATGGACTTCGACCAACTCTTCGGCGGAGTCTGCTCGGCGATTCCTGCCGATCGGTTGCCAGGACCGGACGAGCGCGCCACCTTCGCCGAACGCATCCGACGCGCGCTCCCCGCGGACGAGCGGTTCGCCGAGGAGGTGCGGGTGACCATGCTCGTCGGACAGGTCCCGGACGTGGATACTTAGCAACTCGGCACTTATGGCCGAGCGTTGCCGCGGATGTTCAGACGTCCAAAGGCGACCGACTGGGTTTGCGGGCGAGGATCTGGATCCCCACCGAGGCATGTCCGTTCATCGTGGGCACCACGATGGTGCGAGAGGTGATGGTCTCGAAGCCGCTCAGCAGTGAGGTGAGCCGTTCACGGGAATGGTGCCGACAAACTGCGCCGTCGTCGGTCTCGAACACACCGTAGCGGTCGTAGCGGCGGCGATTGCGTTCGTCGTCCTGGAGGAGGAGGTCGCTGACGTAGAGGATTCCACCGGGCTTGAGTATGCGGTTCAGCTCGGCGATCAAACGGTGTTGGGCTTCGTCGGCGGGGACGCAGGTCAGCACGGCGAAGAGCAGTACCGCGTCGAACTCGGCGCGCGGGGAAGGCCACATCGGTGGGTTGTCCAGGACGGCGAAGTGCAGCCTGGGGTGCAGGTGTTGGGCCCGTTTGATCATTGCCGGCGAGGTGTCGGTGCCCGTCAGGTTGTCGAAGCCGTGTTGTTCGAGATCTCCCATGGTGCGGCCGTAGCCGCATCCGTAGTCGAGAATCGCGGCGTGCCTGCTGAGGCCGGCCAGCCAAGGCAGATGGAGTGGATGAGTGAAGGTCTTCGTTGCCGCGGCCGTGTCCCAGTACGGAATCTGGCTGCCTGGATCGGACACGGCGGATACCTTCCTCGGAGCCATCTGCTCTACGACGCCCCTGGAAGGGCGGTGACTCATCCGGTTACCGGCTGCCTACGGACGCGCTAGGCGCTCGCCAGGGCGGTGCGAGCCAGTTTCGCTCCGTCCGCTGTGATCGAGTAGAAACGACGGCGCGGGCGCCCTCCCGGCATACGCGGCATGCCGCCCTCGTACCCTCCCCTCCCGACCACGACGTGTCCAGAGTGCGGTTACCCCCTGGGGCGGCAGCGCCTGAAGCGGTCAGACGCTGGACAACAATCCGTCGAGCGGCGCCGGGACCCGCTCAGGGTCGAGGGCCTCGGTGAGGACGCGGCCGTAGCGGATCTTGCGTCCCTTCTTCGTGCCGAGGAAGCGCCTGAACTGCTGTTGTGGGGCGCGGCCCCGCTGAGCCGGCTGGCGCAGGAAGGTCTTCAGGGCGCGCAAGTCGCCCTCCGCGCCTACGAGTTCCTCCACCCGTGCCACGCCCAGTACGCGGATCAGCTCGTCCTCCAGATCCGCCGCGCAGACGAAGAAGTTCTGCTCCGCCGCACCGGCCTGTTCGAAACCCCGGGCATAGTAGGGGCGTTCCGCCTCGTCGCAGAGTCCCGTGAGGCGGAGGCCCAGGCCGGGTGAACCGAGGAGGCGGGCGTAGTGCCCGACGCTCATCGCGCCGCCGATCGACAGGACGCAGACCCCCTCGGCCGCCAGGTTCCGACCACGGCTCCGCGCCAGCGCGTCGACCGCCGCGACGTCGCTCGGTCCTTCGAGCAGGACGGCCGTGCGGACGGGCAACTGAGTGGCCAGTTCGTACGCCAAATCGCCGGGGCCACCGGTCGCCCACACCGTTACCGCGTCCCGAAACGCCTCCATGTCGGTCATGACATGAGTCTCAGGCCGTCCCGGCCGCGCCGCGAGGCATTTTCCGTCGGGACGTCAGCTCAGTGCGTCGATCCACACTAACGTCGGCGCCAGGGCAGCGACTCCTGGTCGTCCCCGGCCTCCTCCTCCCGATGGAGCGCTGCGTTGATCGCCTCGCCGATCTCCGCGAACTGGCGCACCTGCTCGGGCGTCAGCGCGTCGAAGACCGCGCGGCGTACCGCCTCGACGTGGCCCGGGGCCGCGTGCTCCAGGAACTCGCGTCCCTGCGCGGTGAGTTCGGCGAGTTGGCTGCGCCGGTTCGCGGGGTCCTCGTAGCGGTCGAGGTAACCGGCCTCCTGGAGGCGGGTCACCGCGTGCGTCAGCCGACTGCGGGTGATCTTGAGGCGTTCGGCCAGCTCCGACATGGTCAGGGTGCCCTGCGGAACCGAGGACAGATGGGCCAGCAGGATGTAGTCGGCGTGGGTCATCCCCGCGTCGCGACGCAACTGGCGGTTCAGGTGGTCGGAGAGGAGCGTGGAGAACTCGACATAGGCGAGCCAGGCCCGCCGCTCCTCGGCATCCAGCCAGCGTGGCGTCGTGGTCATGGTCGCACTCTAGCCGCCGCCGTTTGAACCTTCACACCAGTCGGTGACCTGGCTTGCGTACTCCCGGTATCCGGTCCGTGCGGCGGCCACGACCGCCTCGACCCGTTCGGGTTCGGCGTCCAGGTACAACTGCACGAGGATGTGGTGCGGACCGTCCTCCGGTGCGAGCGCGGTCGCCAGTCCGGCGTCGATCAGCCCGGCCTCCACAGCGGCGTCGAACGAGCCGGCGAGGGTCCCCGGTGCTTCGCCCAGTACCGCCGTGGAGACGTGCCGGTTGATCGCGAGGGCGAGGTCGTGCAGGAGCGCGAGGACGCGTTCGACGGCCAGTCCCGTGCCCGGGTCGTTCTCCAGACGCGCAGGGTCCAGCGAACCGAGCGATTCAAGCTGTACGACCGACTTGCGCAGCGTGATGAGCCGGTGCTCGATCGCCGCCCGGTCCACGGTCACCGGCGCCGTCCCCGCACTCGATGTGGTCATCGGCGCATCGTGCCACGCCGCAGCCGCGCCGACGCGGCCGATTCCGTCTGGTGGGACTTGCGATGGACGACCGCCGGAGGCGGGGGGACAGTCGTGCCCCGTGGTCCGTCGGGCCAACCGAATCACCGGATCACCGGATCAAGGGGGTACCGAGTGCGATCGTTGAGTGATCTCTTCCGCAACTTCATGCAGCTCGGGTACGTGACGGACGACATCGACGCCGCGTCCGCGTTCCTGGAGTCGAAGCTGGGGACGGTCGAGTGCGTCAAGCACTTCAAGTCGTCGCTGGGAGGCGGCCGGCCCCCCGCCGGTGCCGACGACCCGCGCTCCACCTTCGTCGTGGTGGACGGTGTGCCCGCCGACGAGTGGGTCATCGATGTCGCCCTGGTCAACGCCGGTCCGACCAATCTCGAAATCATCCGCCCGGTCGGCGGCATGGTCGACCTCTATCGCGGCGCCCTCAGGGCCGGGCAACCGGCGACGCTGCATCATCTGGGCTTCCGCGTCGACGACTTCGACGAGGCGTCCGCGATCGTCGCCGCGAGCGGCAGGTCGTGGAAACAGTACGGGGACAGCGGTGCCATCCGTTTCGGATACCTCGACATGACAGCCGAGTTGGGGCACTTCGTCGAGGTGATGGAACTCGACGAGGAGGCCGCCCAGGGGTTCGCGCACCTGGAGGCGGCGTCGAACGCGGGCCGGAACCACGTGCGCTGAATCCTGCTCGACACCCGAGGAGAGGAACCGTCATGAGCGGCGAAGGCACAACTGATTCCTACGATGTCATCGTCGTCGGCTCGGGCGCGGGGCTGGTCGGCGCGTACGCCGCGGCCTCCCGCGGGCTGCGCACGCTGGTCATCGAGAAGACGGAGTACGTCGGCGGGACCACGGCCTATTCGGGCGCCGGAATGTGGCTGCCCGGCAACGCGGCCGAGCAGCGGGCCGGCGTCGAGGACGGTCCCGACGTCGCACGTCCCTATCTCGACGCGATCGTCGGCGACGACTCGCCCACCGCGCTACGGGAGGCCTTCCTCCAGGCGGGGCCCACACTGATCGACGAGTTGGAGAAGAACCCGCGGTTCGGCCGGTTCTTCTGGCAGGGCGTGCCCGACTACTTCGCCGGCCGGCCCGGCAGCCTGCCCCAGGGCCGCACGATCTTCCCCGAGAACCTCGACCGGTCCGAACTCGGCGACCTGGAACCGCTGGTGCGCAGGCCGCTGTGGACGGAGCGCTGGGGTGTCGATCCGGGCTCGGAGATGATCGGCGGGCAGGCCCTCATCGGCCGTGCGCTGCTCGCGTTCATGGAGACCGGGAACGGGACCGTGCTGACGAACACCGCACTGGAGCGCCTCCTCGTGGTGGACGGCGCGGTCGTCGGTGTCGAGGCCCGAAGCGAGGGCGAGTTGGTGACCTTCCGTGCCGACCGGGGCGTACTCCTGGCCGCCGGCGGTTACGAGCGGAACGGCGCGCTGCGTGAACGGTTCCAGCCGGGCATCGCCGACGAGTGGACCCAGGGCTGCCCCGGCAACACCGGCGACGCCCTCACCGCGGGCATCGACATCGGCGCGGCGACGGATCTGCTCGACGAGTCGTGGTTCGCGCCGGGCCTGGTCGTCCCCGACACTCGCCCGGTGTTCTACACCTCGGTCTGGAGCGGCATCTGGGTCAACTCCGCCGGTCAGCGCTACCTCAACGAGCGTCTCCCCTACGACCGCGCCGGCCACGAGATGCTCAGGGCGCACCGTTCCTCGCACGTGTCGCACCTTCCCACGCACTGGGTGTTCGACCAGCGCCAACTCGACAACAAGCGGGCCTTCGCCGGGCTGCCGGTCGCGCCGCAGGTTCCCGGCTGGTTCGACGTCGACAAGTTCCTCGCCGCGGGTGTCCTGAAGCGGGCCGACACGCTGGAGGAACTCGCGGAGATGATCGGCCTGCCCGCGGGGTCGCTCACCGAGAGCGTCGAGCGGTTCAACGGGTATGCCCGGGGTGGCAAGGACGAGCAGTTCGGCCGTGGCGAGGATCCCTGGGACCTGATGATCACGCACATGGCGGGGGCCCACACCGACGGGCCCAACCCCTGCCTCGGGGTGATCGACAAGGCGCCGTTCTACGCGGCCACGATCGTTCTGTCCGACCTGGGGACCAAGGGGGGCCTGAAGACGGACGAGCACGCGCGTGTACTGCGGCCCGACGGCTCGGTGATCTCCGGTCTGTACGCGTCGGGGAACACGATGGCGCCGATGTCCGGCCGGATCTACCCGGGCGCGGGCGGTCCCGTGGGTTCGTCGATGGCGTTCTCCTACATCGCCGCCGTCGACATGGCCGACGGCGGTCGGTAGGCACGAGGAGCGTCTCAACTCCCTCTCGAAGACGGTCTCTTCGAGAGGGAGTGCTGTGTTCAGGCGGACTCGGTCGAGTGACCGGGGAACAGCGACAGCGCGGGGTCCAGGGCCACGGCAGCGTTGTTCACCGCGGTCGCCACCTCCCCGAAGCCGACGGACATCAGCCGGACCTTGCCCGGATAGGCGGTGACATCGCCGGCGGCGTAGACCCGGTCGACCGTGGTGCGCATCCTGGTGTCGACGACGATGGTGCGCCGCTCCAGTGCGACGCCCCAGTCGGCGAGCGGTCCGAGGTTGCTGATGAAGCCGAGCGCGGCCACGACCGCGTCCACCTTCAGCACACGGGGTTCCGTCTCCCGATCGACCCGTAGGTGCGCCTGGCGCAGCAGGTCGTCGCCGGACAGTGTCTCCACCTGGGCGTTGATGACGATGTCGACTCCGCGGTCGTACAGTTCGCGCACGCTCGCCGCGTGGGCGCGGAACGTGCCGCGCCGGTGCACGAGGGTCACCGAGCGGGCGATCGGGTGCAGGGCCAGGGCCCAGTCGACCGCGCTGTCCCCGCCGCCGACGACGAGGACGTCACGGTCGGAGTGCTCGGCCGGGTCCGGGACGAAGTAGCTCAGTCCCCGGCCGAGGAACTCCTCCCCGGCCGGGAGGGTGCGCGGGGTGAACGTGCCGATCCCGGCGGTCAGTACGACCGCTCCCGCGTCGACCGTGGTGCCGTCGGAGAGAGTCACCTGCGGGCGTCCGTCGGACGTGTGGGCGAGGTCGACGGCCTGGCGGCCGAGGAGGTAGGTCGGGTCGAACGCGTCGGCCTGCTCCTTGAGAGCGCCGACGACGTCGCGGCCGCGGGTGCCGGGGACGGCGGCGATGTCGCGGATCTCCTTCTCCGGGTAGAGCGCGGTGATCTGGCCGCCGCACTGCGGCAACGCGTCGACCAGGACGGTCCGCAGTCCGCGGAAGCCCGCGCAGTAGGCGCCGTAGAGCCCGATCGGGCCGGCTCCGACGATGAGGATGTCTGTGGTCACGGTCTCGGCCACGGGCCGGCCTCCTGGGGTGATGGGGAGTGTGGGCACCAGACCGCAGTGGTCGGCAGTGATCGGCGGGGGTCGACCGGCCGAGTGTAGGGCGGCTGCGATCAGGGCCGTCGGCTCCGGTCCCGGCTGATGGGACGGCCGTTGGACGGCCCGGGACGCCGCGTGGAGAGTCGTTTTCACGGGCCACCGCGATGACGGACGGCTTTCTGCGGACGAGGAGGGCGAGGCTCGTGAGCGATGAAGTGCGGGTGTGGATCGATCAGAAACTGTGCACGGGTGACGGCCTGTGCACTCAATACGCCCCCGATGTCTTCGAGTTCGGCGACGACGGACTGGCCTACGTCAAGAACGGCGAGGACGGGGAACTGCTGACGCCCGAGGGCGCGCAGGCCGATGTGGCGGAGCGGCTGCGCCTGGACGTGATCGACGCCGCCGACGAGTGCCCGGGCAACTGCATCCATGTGGTGCGGAGCGCCGACGGGACCGAGGTCGCCGGCCCCGACGCCGGCTGACATGACTGTGCGTGAGCAGTGGAAGGAGTGATGTTCGGTGTCTGCCGTGGTTGAGCCGCAACTGGGCCGTCGTGTCCCCTGGTTCGAGGGCGATGTGCCTCCCGAGAAGGTCCCGGAGAAGTACCGGCTTTCTCGTGCGTTCGTGCCCAAGGGCCGTTATCTGGACCCCGAGTTCCTCAAACTGGAGCTGGAGAAGGTCTTCACCCGGGCGTGGCTGATGGCCTGTCGGCTGGAGGAACTGCCGGGTGTGGGTTGCTTCGTGGAGTACGAGATCGGTGGTCATTCGATCCTGATCGTGCGGGAGGCCAAGGACTCGATCCGCGCCTATTTCAACGCGTGCCGGCATCGCGGTACGCGGCTGGCGCGCGGCCGGGGCCGGGTCGGTTCGCTCATCTGCCCCTTCCACGGCTGGCGTTGGAACCTGGACGGTTCCATCAGGTTGGTGCTCGACCGTGAGGAGTTCGTGCCGCGCTCGGACGACGACCTGGGCCTGGTCCAGGTGCGGGCGGAGCAGTGGGGCGGGTTCGTGTTCATCAACATGGACCCGGACGCGAAGCCGCTGCTCGAATACCTCGACCCGATTCCGCGGATCTTCGCGCCGTTCCAGTTCGAGAACATGCGCTACCGGTGGCACAAGAGCGTGCTGCTGCCGTGCAATTGGAAGACCGCGCTGGACGGTTTCCTCGAGGCGTATCACGTGGCGGGGACGCATCCGCAGCTCTACCGCTTCGACAAGTCGAACACGAACATCGCCTCGATGAAGGAACTCGAATCGCGGATGTGGGCGCCCACGACCGTGTACGAGCGGCATGCGCACTATTCGAGTGTCGGTCCGAAGAAGAAGGACGTCGGCAAGGACCCGGCCAACCGGGGTACGGGGGGCGTGACCGACGAACGGCTGAGTGTCGCGCTGAGCGTGCAGTACATCGCCGACGACATGCGCGGCCTGGAGAACGAGCGGAGCTGGCGGGCGGCCGAGGCGCTCAAGACCGCGGACGTGCCGGAGGGGATGACCGCCGGTCAGTACTATCTCCAGCTCTACCGGGACCTGTCGATCGCCGAGGGCTACGACTGGCCGGAGATCACCCCGCAGCAGTGGGCGGAGGCCGGTACGGCGTGGAACGTGTTCCCGAACACGATCCTGCTGCCCAACCAGGGTTCGGTGTTCGGCTACCGGGCGCGGCCCAACGGCATGGACCCGGACAGCTGCCTCTTCGAGATCTTCAGCCTGGACCAGGTCCCCGTCGCCGACTACGACAAGAAGCGGGACTTCCAGCCCCAGTTCTTCGAGGACTTCCGCGAGGCGGACCTCGGCGAGATCTTCACGCAGGATCTGCTGAACGCCAAGGAGGTGACCGTGGGCATGCACTCCCCCAGCTTCGACGGGCACCGGCTGAGCGAGGATCAGGAGATGACCATCTACAACCACCACCGGGTGGCCGACCGGTTCCTCTGGACGGACTGACCCGTCCCGTCTGTGGTCCCGGCCCGCAGGGGCCGGGACACGGCCGTGTCGGCGGTCTACCGCCGGACCCAGCCGACGTCGTGCCAGTACGTCTCCAGTTCGGTCACCGGCTTCGGCCAGGTCTCGATGTAGGTGACGCCCTCGGGTCCCGCCGTCATCGTGTACGGCGTGCCGGCCCGGCTGAGGAAGATGTCCCCCGGGCCCACCCGTACGGTCTGCGGCTCGCCCGCCTCGTAGTGCTCGATGCTGTACTCGCCCGCGAAGACGAACAGCATCTCGTCGACGTTGTGGTGGTGCCGGGGCACCGTGAAGTTCGGGCGCACGCGCAGCGGGTTGCGGTTGAAGCGCGGGATGTCGATGGGCTTGGTGGTCACCCACATCGCCCCGTCGAAGGTCGCCGCGAAGTCCACGGGCGCGTCCCGCAGCAGACCGCCGTCGTTCCAGAAGTACTTCGGATGGCCCTGCTGCTCCAGGCCCATGGGAACCCAGTCCGCGTCGTCCACCAGATCACCGAATGTAAGAGTCACGCGGTGACCGTATGCGCGGCCGTGCGCCGTGTCGTGGACAGGTTCCGCTCATCGGGATTCACGTATGACACGTCCCAGCCCGGTCCCCAGTATCGGGGCATGGGAATCGAGTTCTTCAATCTGCTGTCGGACGACGGCTGGATCGAGTTGCCGGTCGACCAGTCCGAGCCCACGTATCTGTGGCACGAGGGCGGACTCCTGGCCGCTGCGCCGGTCGACATGGAGCAGACCTTCAAAGGGAACATGTGGTGGTCGACCAAGGTGGACCCGTCGTTCAACCTCAACGGGCTGCGGTGCGCGCCGGGCTTCCCGGTGCCCCGCCACCATCACAACCTCGACGAGTTAATCATCGTCTTCGGCGGCGAGTTCCACGTCTCCTGGGGGAAGGACGGGGAAGAGGGCAGCCGGACCATCGGTCCGGGCGAGTTCTGGATCAGCGAGGCCGGCACCCCCTATCTCATGACGGCCGGACCTGAGGGCGTCACCTACATCGAGACCTGGCCCGAGCCGATGGCGAACCTCAGGACGTACTGGCACGACGAGGGCTGGGTCCATCGCGGTCACTGAACCGGCGCACCCGCTCGGACGCAGCAGCCCACCCGGCCTGCTGCGTCTTTGCATTTCGGCCCCTCATTCCAGACGCGAGACCACAAGGGACGCCGACCACGACGACAAGTCCCGTACGACCCATTCCAGCGGCAGGCAATTACGTATACTCTTCTTGCTTGCGGGCCCAGTTGCTACGTCAAGTCCTCGGCACGCCGGCCGGCACTGGTCCGCCGCGGCGGCCGGCCGTGTGCCGATCGACCTCCACTCGCGGCTCTCTCTTCACCCTCTCGGACGGCGGCGTCGCCGCGGCTTCGGCCCACGGCGCCGCCGGTCGCTGATCGCAGCGAGTGCCGGGCACTCGCCGACACGTTGGGACGCAGACATGATCGAGTCGGTCGGACGAGTCATCTCCTCACCCCGGTCGCGCGCCTCGGTGGCGCTGGTGTCGGCCACGCTCCTGCTGGCGGGATGCGGTGGCAGCGCCGGTGGTGCCACCGCCTCGGACAGCACGAAGATCCCGGCCGCGCTGGCGAGCGCGTTCCCCGGGAAGAAGGCCACCGGCGCGCCGGTCACGATCGGGCTCATCACCAACGAGGGCGGCTCCGCGATCAGCCAGCCCGAGAACAGGGAGGCCGCCGAGGCGGCCCGGAAGTACGTCAACGCCAACCTCGGCGGGATCGCGGGCAGGCCGGTCGAGTTCGTGGTCTGCAAGACCAAGGAGGAGCCGGCGACCGCGCGGGACTGCGCCAACCAGATGGTCGAGCGGAAGGTCGACGCGGTGGTCCTGACCAGCAGTGGTCTGGGCGACTCCATGGTGCCGATCGTGACCCGGGCGGGCATTCCCTGGACGACGTCCATCGCCGCGAGCAACTCCGAGGGCACCACCGCCAACGCCTTCTCGTGGACCGGCGGTTTCCCGACGACCATGACGTCGATGGCCGCCTACGCGAAGGAGAAGGGGTACAAGAAGGTCGCCGCGTTCGTGATCGACGCCCCGGCCGCGGTCAGCGGGATCGAGGCCATCGGCAAACCGGTCTTCGCGAAGGCGGGCGTCGGCCTCCAGATCGTCACCGTCGCGGCGGGTACACCGGACGCCTCACCGCAGGTGAGTGCCGCTCTGCGGAACAAGCCCGACGCCGTCGCCGTCGTAGCGGATCCGACCGTGTGCACCTCCGTGCTCCAGGCCATGGGAACGCTCGGCGCCGGCATCGCCCGGATGACCGTCCAGTCGTGCGTGTCCCCCGAGGTCGTCGACGCGGTGGGCGCGGGCATGGATGGCGTGCAGGTCTTCAGCAGCTTCGACGTGGCCAGCGACGACCTCGAAGCGCGGCTCTACCGGCAGGTGATGAAGGAGTACAGCCCCGACACCCCGACCCAGGGGTACGCGGCGATCGGGTACCAGGGCGTGCTCGGTCTGGTCCGCGCCCTGCACGGCCTGACCGGCACGGTCACGCCGAAGACGATCACCGCGGCGCTGCGCTCGGCGAAGAACGTCGTGCTGCCCGCCGGCCACGGCATCACCTTCAGCTGCGACTCCAAGGCGGTACCGGGGCTGCCCGCCGCCTGCTCGGCCAAGGAGGTCACCGGCACGGTGTCGTCCGACGGCAAGCTGGGGAAGACGCGGCTCGTCGATCCCAGCCCGTTGTTCGCGCAGTAGTCCGGAGCAACCGGAGGGGACGGTCCAGCCGATGAGCCAGTACGTCGTGTTTCTGTTGCTGGGGCTGGGAAGTGGGGCGGTGTTCGGCGCGCTCGCGCTGGCACTGGTGCTCACCTTCCGCAGTTCCGGAGTGGTCAACTTCGCCACCGGGGCGATCGCGTTGTACAGCGCGTACACCTACGCCTTCCTGCGTCAGGGCGAGTTGCTGGTGCCGCTGCCGGGCGTACCGAAGAAGATCGGGATCGGCGGTCCGCTCGGCCTCTTCCCGGCGGTGGTCATCTCCCTTGTCCTGGCCGCCGTGTTGGGGGTGGTGCTGTACGGACTGGTCTTCCGGCCGCTGCGGACCGCGCCGCCGGTGGCCAAGGCCGTCGCCTCGATCGGGGTGATGCTGGTGGTCCAGGCCGTGCTCGCCGCGGGGGTGGGGACGGGGGCGGTGTCGGTCAAGGCCATCCTGCCCAACGACCCGGTGTCCTGGGGCGGTTCGCTCATCCCCGGCGACCGGCTGTGGTTCGCGGCGGTGATCGTCGTACTGACCGTCGTCCTGGCGCTGGCGTTCCGGCTGACCCGCTTCGGTCTCACGGCCCGGGCGGCGGCGGAGTCGGAGAAGGGCGCTCTGGTCAGCGGACTCTCGCCGGAGCGGATCGCGGTCGCCAACTGGGCGCTCAGCTCGGCCGTCGCCGGTCTCTCCGGCATCCTGATCGCGCCGATCGTGCCGCTGGTCCCGGTCTCCTACACGCTGTTCATCGTGCCGGCCCTGGCGGCGGCGCTGGTCGGCAACTTCACCGCGCTGATCCCGGCCGTGGGGGCGGGTCTGGTCATCGGGATGCTCCAGTCGGAGGTGCAGTTCCTCCAGGGCAAATGGTCGTGGCTCCCGCAGACCGGTCTGGCCCAACTGGTGCCGCTGGCCGTCATCCTGGCCTACCTCGTGGTCCGGGGACGGCCGCTGCCCACCCGCGGCTCACTGATCCAGCAGGCGTTGGGCCGGGCACCACGGCCCGACAGCATCCTGGTCCCGGCCCTCGCGAGCACGGCCCTGGCCGTCCTGGTGCTCTTCTCGACCACCGGAAGCATCCGCGCCGCGGTGATCACCTCGCTGACCCTGGCGGTGATCTCGCTGTCGCTGGTGGTCGTCACCGGGTTCGCCGGGCAGATCTCGCTGGCCCAGTTGACCCTGGCCGGGGTCGGCGCGTTCAGCCTGAGCAAACTGAGCGTCGGATGGGGTATACCCTTTCCGATCGCCCCGCTGCTGGCGGCGTTGGCGGCAACGGCGATCGGCGTCGTGATCGGGCTCCCCGCACTGCGGATCCGGGGCCTGCCGGCGGCGGTGGTCACGGTCGCGCTGGCGGTGGCACTGGAGGCGTTCTGGTTCCGCAACCCCGAACTGAACGGCGGCCTGGGCGGCTCGAAGGTGCCCTCGCCCCACCTGTTCGGCATCGACCTGGGCATCGGGTCCGGCGAGGACTATCCGCGCATCCCCTTCGCGCTGCTGTGTCTCGTCGTGCTGCTGCTGGTCGGCCTGGGCGTGGCGTGGCTGCGCCGCAGCCGGCTCGGCGCCGCGATGCTCGCCGTGCGCGCCAACGAGCGGTCGGCCGCTGCGGCGGGTATCGACGTCGCCCGTACGAAGATCGTCGCCTTCGCGATCGGGGCGTTCATCGCCGGACTCGGCGGCGCCCTCATGGGCTACCAACAGACGGTCGCCGACGCCGAGATGTTCACCGCGATCGGCGGTCTCGGCCTGTTCGCGACCGCCTACCTGGCCGGCATCACCTCCTTGTCCGGCGGTCTCGTCGCCGGGGTGATGGGAGCCGGCGGCCTGCTGCCGGTCCTCCTGGACCGGGCCCTGTCCATCGGCGAGTGGTACGACGTGATCATGGGCATCGGTCTCGTCCTCACCGTGATCACCAACCCCGAAGGCGTCGTGGGCCCGGCACACGAACTGACGGCCCGGCTACGGCGCTTGCGCCGCCCCGCGACCGTCGACACCGGGGACGACCAGGACACCGATGCCCTCAACGGCACGGCACCAGCCGCCCGACCACCGGTCCCCGATCCCGGCGAGGTGGTCCTCGCGGTCCGCGACATCGGGGTGCGCTACGGCGGTGTGGTGGCCGTCGACGCGGTCTCCTTCGAGGTGCGCTCGGGCGAGATCGTGGGCGTGATCGGACCCAACGGCGCCGGGAAGACCACCCTCCTAGACGCGATCAGCGGCTACCACCGCAGTACGGGGACGGTCGAGTTCGACGGCCGGACGATCTCCTCGCTGAAGCCGCACCAGCGGGGACGGGCGGGCCTCGGACGCACCTTCCAGGGCATCGAGCTGTACGAGGACCTCAGCGTGGAGGAGAACGTGCTGGTCGGGGAGGCGGCGGCCCGGCACGGCGGCGACCACGTCGGCACCATGCGAGGGCTCGATCTGCGCAACCGGCTGTTCGAGACACTGCACCTGAGCCGTTTCCGGGACCAACCTGCCCGTGAACTGTCCCAGGGCAGGCGGCAGTTGGTGTCCATCGCACGCGCCCTGGCCGGCCGCCCCCGGATGCTGCTGCTCGA
This sequence comes from Streptomyces sp. NPDC005492, assembly GCF_040605995.1. NCBI lineage: Bacteria > Bacillati > Actinomycetota > Actinomycetes > Kitasatosporales > Streptomycetaceae > Streptomyces > Streptomyces sp. NPDC005492. Next base: position 47,541 of record NZ_JBEXDX010000019.1, on the reverse strand, counting down.
CGAGCCCGCGGCCGGCCTGGACAGCAACGAGAGCCGGTGGCTGGGCGACCGACTGCGCGCTGTGCGGGCGGACGGCGTGACGGTCCTGCTCATCGACCACGACATGGGGCTGGTGCTCGACGTGTGCGACCGGATCGTCGTCCTGGACATCGGCAAGGTCATCGCGGACGGAACGCCCGCCGAGATCAAGGCGGATCCACGGGTCGCCACCGCCTACCTCGGCGCGACACACGTGGACGCGGATACGGACCAGGTGCATGGGGAGGTCGTCCAGTGACCGGGCGGGAACTGTTGACGTGCGAGAGCGTGGACGCGGGTTACACCAAGGGACGGCCGGTGGTGCGCGGCTTCGACCTGAAGCTGCTCCCCGGCGAGGTCACGGCCCTGCTCGGGCCCAACGGGGCCGGAAAGACAACCCTGTTGACGACACTCGCCGGACTGCTGCCACGCCTGGGCGGGACCGTCACCCTCGACGGCCGCGAGATCCGTGGCGGCCGGGCACGTGAGGTCGCCCGACGGGGCCTGGTCCTCGTGCCCGACGACCGGTCCCTCTTCACCCAGCTCACCGTGCGCGACAACCTGGTCCTCGCGCGGCGACGCCGGGGCAGCGGCGTGGACCAGGTGCTCGACTTCTTCCCCGCCCTGGGCAAACGGCTGAAGGTCGCGGCAGGCATGCTCTCCGGCGGGGAGCAGCAGATGCTGGCCCTGGGCCGGGCCATGATCCAGGACCCCCGGGTGCTGCTCGTCGACGAGTTGAGCATGGGGCTGGCACCGGTGATCGTCGAGGAACTGCTGCCGATCGTCCGCCGGATCGCCGAGGACACGGGCACGGCTGTCGTACTGGTCGAGCAGCACGTCCGGCTCGCACTCGACGTGGCGGACCGGGCGGTGGTCCTGGTGCACGGCACGACGGTGTGGAGCGGGCCTGCCGCGGGACTCGCGGCGGATCCCGGTCTGTTGGAGCGGGCTTATCTTGGCGAGGGGGCGGCGGAGTCTGTTTCGTGACTGGCTGCTGCGCAGGCCCTCGTCCGGGAGATCCCCGGTCGGCGGTGTGTCGAATACGCCGGTTCCCGATCGACGTGAGAGTGAAGGCACGACCTCCACGACTCAGGAGCACCACCGTGACCGTAACCGCGGATCTGGCCATCTCCCTCGACGGCTATATCGCCGGCACCGATGTCACCGTCGACAACCCGGGAGGCGACGGCGCCGAGCCGCTCTTCGAGTGGATTCACAACCTGGCGAGCTGGCGGGAGCGCCAGGGTATGACCGGTGGGGAGGAGAACCGCGACTCCGAGTTGATGCGGGAGTGGTTCGACGCCACCGGTGCGGTGGTGATGGGCCGGACGATGTACGACACCGGCGAGGAGTTCTGGGGCGCCGACCCGCCCTTCCGGACCCCGGTCTTCGTGCTCACCCACCGCCCCCGGCCCACCCTCGTCAAGGAGGGCGGCACCACCTTCACCTTCGTCACCGAGGGCATCCACAGCGCCCTGAGTCGGGCGAAGGCGGTCGCGGGCGACCGGAACGTCGACATCGCGGGCGGCGCGAGCACCGTACGGCAGTACCTCGGGGCCGGCCTCATCGAGGAACTCCAACTGCACGTGGTGCCCGCCCTCCTCGGCGACGGACTCCGGCTCTTCGAGGGGCCGGCCACCGGACGTCGGCGCGTCGAGCAGGTCAGGGTGGTCGAGACGTCACTCGCCACCCATCTGAAGTACCGCTTCGTGGAGTGACCGGTCCGTCAGAGGGGGTCGCGTGGGCGGCCTGTCGCCTCCAACGTGATCGGGTCGCCCACCCGGACCGTGCCCGCCTCCAGTACGTCCAGGTAGACGCCGAGGCACGACAGTCGGCCCAGGTCGAAGACCGGTATCCGGTGGTCGCGGGCGACGGCACGCATGATGCCGGGGTCCGGCGGCAGTTCGTCGTGGCCGAGGGTGGGGATCACGCAGCGGGGTGTGGGCACCAGCACCCGGAACAGCGCCTCCCCCACCCGCAGGCGCGACCCCACCCAGGCGTCCTCCGGGAAGCCGGGCCCGTCAAGGGTGTTCACGACCAGGTTCGGCCGGAAGCGGCGCGCGTCGAAGTCCCCCGCGGGGTACACGGTCCGCATCCGGTCCAGGGCAGCCGTTGTGACGAGATGGACCCGGCCGAAGTCGAAGAACGTCCCCGGGGCGACCCCGCCCGTGGTGATGCTCTCCCCCGTCGCGTCCACGGTCGCCGACTCCCGCACGGCCTCCGGGACCCCGCCCTCGTACGCGGGCACCGCGCGCTCCAGTCTGCTCTGCTCCGGTACGACGGCCGAGACGAACACCCGGCGGCCCAGCAGCGCCGACAACTCCCCGTCCAGGTCCGGGTCTTCGACCGGCAGCGCGGTCCCGTCCGGCAGGACGACCCGGACCGCGTCGGATTCGTCGAAACGGCTCCGGCAGCGCAGCAACTGCCCCCACTTCCGGGGGTGTTTGGCGCTGCCGACCGCGCCCGTCCCGTCGAGAACGGCGTACACCCGGTCCCCGGAGAGCCCGCTCTCCGTGACCGTCGCCGCGATCACGGCTTCGCCCAGCATCGACTTCACCGGATACCGGTACAGCGCCACGACAGTTCCCATGGATCAACTATGGCCGCCGACAAGGCACTCACTCGGCGTCAGAGGGAGCAAAGGGCTCAGAGGGTGAGCAACTCCTCGTAGAAACCGCCGAATCCGCGTGCGCTGTCGATGAGATGGATCTCCAGGATCCAGTGGCAGGTGCGGCCCGCCTTGTCGGTGCGGCGCAGTGGGGTGTCGTTGTCGGGGGTGATGTACGACTCGACGTGGGCGCCCTCGATCGTTTCGTGGGGGAACTCGCCGACCAGGTGTCCGGCGTGCCAGCCGCCCAGTTCCCAGCCCGCCTTGTCGGCCAGGCGGGAGATCTCGGTGTGCAGGCGCCGGCCGGTGATGTCCGGGGTGTTCTCGAAGATGCGCCTGCCCGCCGCGAACACCTTGGGCAGGTCGTCGCGCAGCCGGTGCTTGACCGGGTCGTCGCCCAGGACGAAGGTCCGGCCGAAGTCGGCCTCGTACTCCTCGAAGATCGGTCCGAAGTCGGCGAACACGATGTCGTCCGTGCCGATCACCCGGTCCGGCGGGTTCTCCTTGTACGGCTTGAGGGTGTTCGGGCCGGAGCGCACGATCCGCTTGTGCCAGTGCCGGGTCGTGCCGAACATCTCGTTGGCGAGGTCGCGGACCCGGTCGCTGACCGCCCGCTCGCCCTCGCCGGGCGCCACGAGCCCGCGCTCCTCGATCGCCGTGAAGAGCAGGGCGGCCTTGGCCTGGGCATCGAGCAGGCGCGCGGCCCGCGTGGGTTCGTCATCAGCCATGCGGTGAACCTAATCAGCCGGATCACTCTCAGCAATCGGATTCCGCCAGGCCCGCTCGCTCGCTTCACCACGTGAGCAGGATCAGGGTGCCGGCCGTCCCGCCCACCAGCCTGGTGCCACGACCGCGAGGGCGGCGCCGTGCGGGAAGGCGGGGCGGGCACCGGCGCTGTGCCAGGTGACCGGGATCAGGCGGGGTGTCCTCCTCGACGCCGGGTTCGAGGGCGTACTTCTCGATACGTCACCCGGGGACCCGGGACGCCCGGGCCAGGAAGTGGTGCGGCGCGTCCTCGTAGCGGGACAGGTCCCAGCCGGTCGCCCGCGGGGCCGGGCGGAGGTTCTCCTCGGCGAGGGGGCCGTCCGGGTCGAGGGGGCGGCCGTCGCGGGCGGCACGTTCGGCGCGGCCGGAGGGGTGGAACAGGAGCAGGGGGCCGTCCGGGGCGGTGACGCGGGCCCATGCGTGCAGGGCGGTCACCACGTCGGGTACGTGGTTGACCAGGCCCGCGCTGAAGACCGCGTCCACCGCGGCGGCGGCAGCGGGAGTCGGCAGGCGTCGGCCAGGAGCAGCCGGCCGTCCTTGTCGCGGCCTTCTCTGAGCGCGGCGGCGAGCATCGCGGGCGTGAGGTCGGCCTACGGCGAGGCCGTCGTCGCCGACCCGGGCGCGCAGCGCGGGCAGTGCGCGTCCGGTGCCGCGGCCCAGGTCGAGGACGCGCAGGCCGGGGCGGAGTCCCATGCGGTCGACCGCCGCCGCGTACCGGGGGCCGTCCTGCGCGAACTGTTCCTCTTAGCCCGCGGCTCGCCGGGTGAAGTAGGCGCGGGTCGCCGACTGTTGGGCCCGCTCCGCGACGAAGGCGGCGAAGCGCTCGAACACCCCGTCACGATGGCGGGCCAGTGCGGCCAGTTCGGCGGGTGCGGCGTCCACCAGCCCCGGGGCGGTGGACGCCTCCTGCGGGAACGCGTGGGCGAAGGCGCCGACCGCGGCCTCGTCCACCTCCAGGTGGAACTGCGTTCCCCACGCCGAGCCGCCGATCCGGAACGCCTGTACCGGGTAGCGGTCGCACGAGGCCAGCAGGGTCGCCCCGGCCGGCAGGTCCATCGTGTCGCCGTGCCAGTGCAGCACCCGCAGCCGCTCGGGCACGGCGGCGAACAGGGTGTCGGTGCGCGCGGCCTCCGTCATCCGTACGTCGGCCCAGCCGATCTGCGCGCCACTGCCGGGCCGCCCCGCACCACCGGCCGCGACGGCCAGCAACTGCGCGCCGAGACACACGCCCAGGACGGGGACCTCGGCCGCCAACGCGGCACGCAGCAGCGCCAGTTCCGCGCTACGACCGGGGAAGTCCTCGTAGGCGGCCATCGCTCCGCCCATCACCACCAGGCCCACCAGGTCGTCGGCCGTCTCCGGCACGGGGTCGCCCACCCAGGTCCGGCAGACGCGGGTCGGCAGCCCGGCCGCGTCGAGCGCGGCGCCGATGGCGTAGGGGCCTTCGTGCGGTGCGTGCTCCACGATCTGGATCACGAGCCATCACCTCCCGCACGACCGTACCCGGACGGTGGTCGGACCCAAACGCGGATACGGGAGCAGGCGGTCGGAACACCCTGCATGTGCGAGACCATTTCCCGCATTGCTCCGGCAAACGCGAATTACCCAGTCGGCATGGCGGTATTCCGGCACTCGACGCCTCCGTCCGCGCACTCCTCCGAAGTACCAGGACGAAGTCAACTCCCAGGTGGCGTATGCGACGAGGTCTGTGACGGGCGCGGCCGAAGCGACTAGCTTGTGGACTCACAGTCGGTGAGAAATCCGGCATTCCGCACCATTTCTCTGTGAGGCGTTCCGTCATGAGCTTGAGCATTCGCAACCAGATTCCCGGCACCGTCACCGCGGTCACTCCCGGCGCGGTGATGGCGACCGTGAAGGTGCGCCTCGACGGCGGCCAGGACCTCACCGCGGCGATCACGCTGGAAGCGGTGAAGGATCTGGGTCTCGCCGAGGGTACGGCCGTACGCGCGATGATGAAGTCCACCGAGGTCGCGCTCGCCACTGACCGTGTGGCGGGGCTGTCCATCCGGAATCAACTGCCCGGCACGGTCAGCGATGTCACCGCCGGCGGGGCGATGGCCGTCGTCAAGGTCACGGTCGACGGGGGCGAGCTGACCGCGGCGATCACGAAGGACGCGGTCGGCGACCTGGATCTGCGGACCGGTTCGCCGGTCGTCGCGCTGATCAAATCGACGGAGGTGTCCCTGGCGACCGTCTGACCCACGGCCGTCATGGTCCGGTGTTGATCGGCGCGGGCCCTTCACGCGGGACCCGCGCCCGGCCGATGGTCGAACCTCGCCGATAAATCGAGAGGTCGCGACAAAACCCCTCATTGCATTCACCAGCAGCCCGAGATGCCCTACCTTGAATGCCCGAAGCGCAAGGCTAGCGCGGGGCACGGTCGCGGGGGCAACGGGTGGAGAAGGCGGCTCCGAACGAAGACGGGCACCACGACCACGTCGACTTCCGGGGCAGCGAATTCCGAGGCCCGGTCACCGGAAAAGTCGTCGTCAACCAGTGCCGCTGCGCTCCGCTCACCGCTCTCTCGGCCCTGCCGGCGGCCCCCGCGGGCTTCACCGGCAGGCGTACCGAAATGACCAAGCTGCTCGACGTCCTGCGCCCCACCGACCCGGGGACCACCCCGAGGTCGGCCGTGATCTGTGCCGTGACCGGGCTGGGGGGCATCGGCAAGACCGCGCTCGCGCTGGATGCCGCGCACACCGCCTGCGCCCGGAAGTGGTTTCCGGGCGGCACTCTCTTCATCGACCTGGGCGGCTACAACGACACTCCGTTGACCGCCGAGCAGGCCGTCACCTCTCTCCTTCACGCGCTCGGCGTGGGGCACGTCCAACTCCCGACCGAGGACGTCGACCCGTACGCGTTGTACCGGAGCCGCCTCGCCAATCTCGCCGACCGGAATCAGTCCGTACTGCTTCTGCTCGACAATGCCTCCACCCCGGAGCAGGTCTCCCCGCTGCTTCCCGGAAGCGATCGGCACCGGGTCCTGATCACCTCCCGTGATCGCCTCGACTCCCTGCCCGCCCGGCAGCTCGCCCTGGATGCTCTCAGTCCGGACAACTCCGTATCCCTGATCGCCACCGCTCTGCGTCTGCGCGACCCCGACGACGACCGGCCCTTCCAAGAGACCGGGGCCGTGCGGGACCTGGCCCGACTGTGCGGCCATCTGCCACTGGCGCTGCAGATCGCCGCCGCCATGCTGGTACGCCGTCGCCCGGACCGTCCGATCGCTTCGCTGGTGGACGAGTTGCGGACGGCCACCGACACGACACGCGCTCTGGTCAGTGAGGGAGTCGACCAGTACAGCAAGTCCCTGGCCCTGCCTCCGGTGTTCGACGTGTCGTTCGGCAGGCTGGGTACCGGCCAGGCGAGGATGCTGCGCGCGGTGGCGCTGGCACCCAGCACCGAGATGAGCACCGACGCGGCGGCGGCCATGACCGGCCTGCGCCCTGCCACGGCGCTGCGCCTGTTGGACGACCTGGCCCACGCTCACCTCATCACCGCGTTACCGGCGCCCACGGGCATGTCCGAGCGGTGGCGTATCCACGACCTCGTCCGCGGCTACACGGCGACGCTGACGGCCGACGACCCCGCGCTGGCGGAGGAGGGCGAACGGGCGCGTGAGCGCCTGCTGAGTTTCTACCGCTCTCTGGCGGAGGCCGCGGACCGCCAACTGCGGTCGCCGCGGGGCGAATCCGTACCGGAGGTCTTCGCGGGGCGTGCGGAGGCATTGGCCTGGCTCGACGCGGAGCGCGTCAACCTGGTCGCCGCGGCCCAGTGGACCGGCGACCGTCTCGCGCGGGATTCCGTCCGCCTGGCCTTGAGCGTGGCCGAGTTTCTGCGCTGGCGCCGGTTCTTCGACGACGGGATCGCCGTCGGCCGAGCCGCCCGGGGCGCCGCCCATCGCCTGGCGGACCGGCACAGCGAGGCGACCGTGTGCAACAACCTCTGCGGTGCGCTGCTGCGGGCGGGGCGGGCCGACGAGGCGATCGAACCGCTGATCCGCGCCGCGGGCCTCTTCGACTCCCTCGGCGACCTGACCGGTGAGGGGATGGCCTGGAACACCCTCGGACTCGCCCTACGGAGGTCGGACCGTCTGGACGAGGCCATCAGCAGCCACATCCGAGCCCGTGACCGCTTCCGCAGCACGGGCGACCTGCATCTCGAAGGGCGCGCGTGGCACAACCTCGGCCTCTCCCTGGACACCGCGGGCCGGACGGAAGAGGCCGTCAGCGCCTTCGCCCGAGCCTGCGAGATCCACCGCGCGACCGGTGACCGGGTCCTCCACGGCGATTCACTGAGCAGTCTGGGCTGGGCCCTGCACGCGGTGGGGCGGGTGGACGAGGCCATCGCCACGTACCGCGAGTCGGTGAAGATCCGCCGCGAGTACGACTATTGGTACGCGACCGGCCTGACCCTGAACAATCTCGCCCTGGCTCTCGAAACCGCCGGCCGTCCCGACGAGGCATCGAAAGCCAGGGCCGAAGCGGTCGACGCCTCGGCCCGGGCCGGAACCACCGCCGAGGTCTACGGCCACCTGCACTAGCACCCGGCCTCGATCGCGCCGGGTGTGAGCGCCTACGCTGCTCGGGAAGGTAGCTGTAACCAGGTCACCAGCGCAGAGGGGCGTCACGCGTGGCAAGCGACCGACAGGGCACGGCCGAGGCCGCGGACGCGTCCCGCCGTATCCCGCCCGGCCAGCGCCATGTGCACGGCCGGCCGGTCTCGCACTACGGGCCCGTCCCCCGTTTCCGCCCCGATCGCTGGAACCTGCGGCTCCACGGAGCCACCGCCGACGGCACCGAGCACACCTGGACGTTCGACGAACTGGCGCCCCTGCCGCACCTCACGGTCGTCGCCGACCTGCACTGCGCGTCCGGCCCGACCTCCACCGACCACGAGTGGTACGGCATCCCCGCCGCCGCGATCCTGGATCTGGCCCCGCCCGCGCCGGAGGTCACGCACGTGATGGCGTGGGCGGAGTACGGCTACTCCGCCCATCTCCGCCTCGCCGACTTCACGGCCCCACAGACCCTCCTGGCCACGCACCACGACGGGGAACCCCTCACCGCCGAACACGGCTTCCCGCTCCGCCTGGTCGTGCCACATCTGTACGGCTACAAGAGCGCCAAGTGGCTGCGCGCGATCGAGTACCTCACCGAGGACCGGCGCGGTTTCTGGGAGGAGCGCGGCTACCACAACATCGCCGATCCCTGGAAAGAGCAGCGCTACTCCTATCAGGAGCAGGACCACGAGGATTCGGGGCAGCGCGACTGAGGGTCCGGGATCACCCGTCCTCACGTCCAAAACCCGCCCTGCCGGGAGTGGATCACGGCACGTACGCTCCTGTTCATGGTTGCGCATCGCATGGTCGACGTGAACGGTGTCCGGCTGCACATCGCCGAGCAGGGCGAGGGCCCGCTGGTGGTGCTGCTGCACGGCTTCCCCGAGTCGTGGCACTCCTGGCACCGCCAGTTCGGCCCCCTGGCCGACGCCGGCTTCCGGGTGGTGGCGCCCGACCAGCGCGGCTACGGCGGCAGTGACCATCCGGACGACGTGGACGCGTACACCATCCTTCACCTGGTGGGCGATGTCGTGGGCCTGATCAAGGAGTTGGGCGAGGAGAAGGCGTACGTCGTCGGGCACGACTGGGGCGCTCCGGTCGCGTGGCACACCGCACTGCTACGACCGGACATGGTGCTCGGGGTGGCCGGGCTGAGCGTGCCGCCGCCGTTCCGGGGACCGCAGCGTCCGCTGGCGATGATGGAGGAGCGGTTCGGGGACCGCTTCTACTGGAACTACTTCAACCGGCCCGGTGTCGCCGACGCCGAGTTCGCGCGGGACACCCGCACCACGCTGCGCAAGTTCCTCTACTCCGCCTCCGCCGCCGCTTCTCCCAGCGGGGAGATCATGCAGCCGCTGGTCGACCCCGAGCGGGGCTGGCTCGCGGTCATGGAGGACCCCGAGGTGCTGCCGGAGTGGCTCACCGAGGACGACCTGGACGCGCTCACCGAGAGCTTCTCCGCGGGCTTCACCGGCGCCCTGAACTGGTACCGCAACCTCGACCGCAACTGGGACCTGACCGCCGCCTGGGACAACGCCGTCGTCACCCGGCCGTCCCTCTACCTGTACGGCGACCGTGACCTGGTGCCCGCCTTCCCCGGCGCGCGTGAACTCATCGACGTACTGCCCGACTTGATGCCGAGCCTGTGGCGCAAGCCGATCGAGCTGGCCAACTGCGGGCACTGGACCCAGCAGGAGCGCCCCGACGAGGTGAACGCGGCGCTCGTCGAGTTCCTCACGGCGTGCCGCGAGGGTGTCGACGGTGTGCCGGGAACGGGGCCGGCCGACGCGTGATCGCCTGAGCCGCACGACCGGGTCGGGCCGCGGGCCGTCGGCCGGGGAAACTCCCTCGCCCTGCGCGAGGAGTTGCTGGAGGAGCACTGGTCCTACATGGACCGGTACGCGAAGGAGATAATCGCCCGGGGTCCGACGCTGGCCGACGACGGTGACACCCCCACCGGAAGCGTGCACCTCCTCGACCTGCTCGACGCTGCCGCCGCCCGCGCGTTCGCCTTCGACGAGCCGACCTACCAGGCCGGGGTCTACCGGGACGTGCTGATACGGCGCTGGCGCAACACCCTGGGCCGCACCATGTGGGACTTCGCCGGCGGCCGGGACGGCGGCAACCGGTACCTGGTGCTCGGCCTCGGCGCCGGACGGCAGCCCGCGGCGGACCTCGCCGTACCGCCCGGCCGGGACGAACTCATCGCCTACGGACCGCTGTTGTCCGACGACGGCACCGCCTGGCTGGGCACCGCGGCACTGCTCCGGGCACCCGACAAGGAGACGGCACGCGCCGTCCTGACCGAGGACAGGTACGCCGACATCGAGGTGCACAACTGGCAGTTCGGCGGCCGACCGTCCTGACCCGGGTCATCGGGACGATGGCGGCCGCCGCTCCGCCGGCCGCCTTCGCACCGCGTGAACCGATGTGTCCCGGGTAGGAAACGTGATCGGATGCGGCTGGACGGACGGTCGCGCCTTGTGTGAAGGGACGGTTGGGACATGACGTTGGAGCAGGCTGCCGAGAACGCGGTGGACGCGGTCGTCGTGAACGACGGACACCTGCTGCTGGTGAACGTCCAGGCCGGCTGGAGCCTGCCGTCCGGTGTCCCCGACCAGGCCGAAACCCCGCAGGCCACCGCTGCCCGGGTGGTGTACGAACTCACCGGCCACCTCGTGGACGGCTCAAGTCTCCTGGAAACGCAAGGACCGCCGGCGGTGGTGTGCCACCTGCTGAGCGAGGACCCCTCGGGGGAGGCTCAGCTCACGGCCGGACAACTCCGCTGGGCCACGTTCGCCGAAGCCATCGACAGCGGGCTACCGGCCCCCGTGCGCACCTATTTGCAGGGTCATACACCGGTGTAGGCAGCGACTTCAGGAAGTCGCCTTCCGGATGCGGGCGAGCAGGGTCCGCAACTGGGCCCGGTCCTCGGCGTCCAGCTCGGCCGTCGCCTCCGCGAGCGCGAGGCCGTCGACCTCCTCGGCCTCGCGATGGCACTTCCGGCCCTTGTCGGTGAGACGCAGCAGAAACGCCCGCCGGTCGTGCGGATGACGTAGGCGCTCCACCAGTCCGTCGCGCTCCAGGCTGTCGACGATGCTGGTGGTGGTCCGCGCCGCGACACCGGTCATCTCGCTCAAGTCCCGCATCCGGAGGGGTTGTTCGGCATGCGCGAGCATGCGCAGGGCGCGCAGCCGGGCGACCGAGGCTCCGTTCGCGCGCAGCCGGGTCTCCACGAACTGCCGTAGCTGATGCGTCGTCTCGTAGAGCTCGTCGACCAGGATGTCGCTGCTGCCGTGCACTGCCATGGCGTTCCCCGTTCCGCGGTGAGAGCCGATTGTACGGTCCCCGGCCGGTACCAGTGAGCACTCACATAGTGAGTATGCTCAGCATGTGCTGCTGTCCCGACGCCGTCCCGTCCCCTCTGCCCTTCGACGAGTTCCCCGCCTTCCGCGACCTTCCCGGCGCCTCCGTCCCGGTCAGCGTCTGGTCGTCCCCGTCATGTGCGTCTGCGTGACGTTCATCGCGATCGTCGACGGAGCGATCACGACCGTGGCGCTCCCGTCCATCGCCCGTCAGTTCCGGCTGACGACGGCCGCGCTGGACGGGGTGGTCGTGGTCTATCCGGTCTGCCTGGCCATGGCCATCCCCGCCTCCGCGTGGCTGGTCGAACGGCTCGGCGCCAAGCGTGTGCTGCTGGCCGCCCTGACCGCGTTCCTCGGCTCGTCCCTGCTGTGCGGCGCGGCGGCCGGTCTCGGTCAGCTCGTCGCGGCCCGCGCGGTGCAGGGGCTGTCCGCCGGAGTGCTCTTCCCCGCCGCGTCCTCGCTGCTCTTCAGCACCTTCAACTCCTGGGAGCAGGTGCGGATATCGCGATACATGATCATCCCGCAGCAGATAGCACCGGCCGCCGCCCCGATCCTCGGCGGGCTGCTGGTGGACCACCTGTCCTGGCGTTGGGTGTTCTACGTCAACCTGCCGCTGGGCGTGCCCGCCGTCGCGTTCGGGGCGCTGTTCCTCGCCGAGCACCGCGGCCACCGGGCCGGCCGTTTCGACCTCACCGGGCTGCTGCTGAGCGCGGCAGCGCTGGGTGGCGTGATGTTCGGTGTCTGCAAGGGCCCCAACCGGGGCTGGACCTCCCTCTCCGTGGTCACCGCCCTCGCCCTCGGCACGGTCCTGCTCACCGCCACCGTCCTCTTCGAACTACGCACCGCCGAGCCGCTGTTGAGGCTCCGCCTGTTCGCGGACCGGCTCTTCCGCGACACCAACCTGATCAACCTGGTGGGCCTGGTGCCGATCCTCGGCGCCATGTACCTCGGCCCGCTCTTCCTCCAGCAGGGTCAGGGCCGTTCCGCGCTGGAGTCCGGCACCAGCACGTTCCCCGAGGCCTTCGGCGTCCTGCTGACCGTCCAGATCGCCGGGATCCTGTACTCCAGGGTCGGCCCCCGGATCATCATCGGTTCGGGTCTGGCCATGGTGAGCGCGGTCCTGCTGCTCTTCTCCACCTGCGACCAGGACACCGGCCTGTGGACCTTCCGGGCGTACATGTTCCTGCTCGGCATCGGAATGGGCGGGGTCTTCATGCCGACGACGGTCGCCTCGCTGGCGACGCTCTCCCGGAAGGACCTGGCCCAGGCCTCCACGCTCAACACGGTCGTACGGCAGACAGGGGGCGCGTTCGCGCCTGCGGCGGTGACCACGGCCCTGGTCCTGAGCACCCCCGCGACAGCCGCGGCGAACCCACCTGTCACCGCCTACCAGCACGCCTACCTGACCCTGGCCGCCCTCGCCGCGGCAACCTCCGCGTTCGCCTTCACCCTCCCCGACGGCCCGGCCCGCGCGGCCGCCCGCGGCACGACCGTATCGAGCCGCACCGCTCCCACCAGGAGCCACGAGGAGGCACACTGAGGCCCCATTCCGCAAGGCGAGACCGACCAGGAGCCCCTGCCGTTGAGGACGACGGTCGAGCACCCGGCAAGCCGCTCATTGCCCTGGGGGACCACCGTCACGTGCTCCATTGGGCACCCGGCGCCGGCTTCCTCGGCCGCGGCGATGGTCTTCTCCGGGCCCAGTCCCCCTCACCCTCCCTGACCACACCACGACCGTATCGAGCCGGCCCGCTCCCGCCGGACAGCACGAGGAGACCCGCCCCACCCCTCAGGGAACTACCGGCAAAACCGACCAGGAATCCCTGCCGTTGAGCACAGCGGTCGTGCACCCGGCAAGCCGCTTGTAGCCCTGGGAAACCGCCATCGCCTGCTCCGCCGGCACCGGGCCGCCCGTCTCCTCGGCCATGGCGATGATCCTCTCCGGGCCCAACTCGCGGTTGGCCAGCACCAGTTGGTTCAGTGGTTCCCGGCGCAGGTGGTCGTAACGCTCCAGGGCCCGTACCGGATCGTCGTACCTCGAGAGGGCCCAGGCCAGCACCCGCGCGTCGACGATCGACTGGGAGCCGCCGTTCATGCCCATCGGGTACATGGGGTGGGCGGCGTCGCCGGCCAGGGTGACCCGTCCGAAGCTCCAGCGCGGCAGGGGATCCCGGTCCACCATCGGATACTCGTGGATGTCGGTTGAGCCGCGGATCAGTTCGGGCAGGTCGACCCAGGGCAGATTCCAGTCGGCCACCTCCGCCAGTGCCTCGGTCGGCGGAACCGGACGGCTGGAACGGTGGTCCGGTGCGTCGGCCGAGCCCGGTCGACGGATCTCCAACACCCAGTTCATCAGCGTGGGTTCGTCTTCCACCGCCGTGTCCTCGACCGGGTAGGCGACGAACTTGGCCCCCGGGCGGCCACCGGCCACGACGATCGTCCGGCCGCCGAGTATGTGCGGATAACGGCTCATGCCACGCCACATCTGGACGCCGTTCCCGCGCGGCGGGCCCTCGTCCGGGTGGAGTTGGGCCCGGAGGCGGGAGTCGATGCCGTCGGCGCCGACGAGAACATCGGCCTCGACCACGACGGGCGCCCCGGTTCGCCGGTCCACGAAGTGCGCTGCGCCCGGGCCTTGATCCCCAGAGCTTTCAAAGTGCTCGAAGGCCATGCCCGTACGGACCGCATCCGGTCCGATACGCGTGCGGACCGCGTCCAGCAGCATCATCTGCAACCTGCCCCGGTGAACGGAGTACTGGGGCCACCGGTATCCGGCCGTCAGACCGAGCGGCTCCTCCCAGATCGGGCGCCCCTGGCGATCGCAGTACACGAGCCGTTCCGGCGCCAGCCCGATGGCGTCCAGCGCGTCGCCGAGCCCGAGTTCGGTGAGTTCGCGTACGGCGTGGGGAAGCACGTTGATGCCGACTCCGAGCGCCGTCAGTTCGCGGGCGGACTCGTAGACGAGCGGGGTCATTCCCGCGGCGTGCAGGCTGAGCGCGGTGACAAGTCCGGCGACGCCGCCACCCACCACGACGATCTTCAAGTGTTCCCCCTCGCATTGGAGTTCCGGTGGCAACTCGGCCTGGGCGCCCACCAGTTCAGCGGACACGGCAGGAAACCCCTACCCGGTACGGACTCCCGAACCAGCTTAACCGGAGGAATCATCTCCAGGTAGGGTGGCCGGTGTTGCGCGGCGGCTTGACCCCGCCGAAAGCAGCGCTGCTCGTCGTGGACCGGACCACAGAGAGGGCACCCCCGATGACTCACCGGAACAGCCGGGGCGACCTGCCAAACGGAGCCGCCGAGGCTCAACTCGCCCTGGTGGCAAGGGAGCTGGCGTCGGTCCTCGCCACCCACGCCGAGCACACCGAGCGGCAGCGCACGCCGGCCGAGGCGAGCCTGAAGGCGCTGCGCGAGGCCGGGTTCTTCGCCCTGGGGACTCCGCGCTCCTACGAGGGCCGGGGCGCCGGTGTGCGCACCGCCGTCGACGTGTGTGCCGAGCTGGCCGCGGGGTGCGCGTCGAGTTCATGGCTCGTCGGCATCGCGTACGGGGGCGCCCTTTTCGCCTCCCAACTGCCCGACGCGGTCCGCGTCGCGATCTGGGAGTCGGATCCCGACGCCGTCGTCTGCGGGGCCGCCAACCCCTCCGGTTCGGTCACGGCCGCACCCGGGGGCCTCGAACTCGGCGGGCGGTGGCCGTGGATATCCGGCATCGACCTTGCTGCCTGGGTGTTGCTGGGCATCGTGCGGGAGGACCGCGGCCGACCGGAGCGCGGGCTGGGCCTCGTCCGCGCGTCCGAGCTGACGGTGGCGGACACCTGGCACATGGCCGGAATGCGGGGCACAGGCAGTCAGACAGCCGTCGCGCGGAGGCTCTTCGTATCGGACGAACGGTTCGTGTCGTTCGCCGAGATCGCCGACGGGATCGGCATCCGGCGCCATCCGGGCGAGGCGCGGGTGGTCTTCCCCCTGTCCATCAACCTGCCGCTGGTCGGCACCGGCATCGGCATCGCCCGCGGCGCGCTCGAACACGTCGTCCGGGACCTCGCGGGCGGAAAGCGCTCCGTCTCCCCGCTCCACTCCCACACGGCGGACGCGCCTCCCCACCAACTGAATGTCGCGCAGGCCGCCACCCTGATCGACACGGCAACGCTTCATGTACGACGCGCGGCCGACGAGATCGACGAGGCCGCACGCGCCGGACGCCGCCCCGATCTCGAAACCCGGGCCCGGCTGCGGATGGACGGCAGCCACGCCATGCGCTGTGCCCGCGAGGCCGTCAGCCTCCTGCTCGACACGGCCGGGGCGAGCGGCTTCTCCGACGACTCACCGCTGCAACGCGCGTGGCGCGACATCGGAACGGCCTCCCGCCACGCGGCACTGAGCGTCGAGACCAGCCGGGAGCTCTACGGCCGTGTCCTGCTCGGCCGGCCGCTCCCCCATACCGATGTCGTCTGATCCCAGCAACCGAGGAGGCCCGACCCGATGAGCACACCCCAGTCATCAACAGGCCCTGTCCCAGCGGTAGTTGAACGCAGGGTCGCTCTGGTCACCGGGGCGGCGCGAGGCATCGGTGCCGCGATCGCCGGCGAACTGCACCGGCGCGGACTACGGGTGGCGCTGATGGACCAGGATGGGACCGGTGCGCATGCGCGGGCCAAGTCGCTTGATCCCGGCGGGGATTCGGCCATGGCGGTGTCTGCCGATGTCGGCGACCCCGAGGAGACGCGGCGCGCGGTGGAGGCGGTGACCTCGGCGTGGGGCCGCCCCGACGTGCTGGTCAACAACGCGGCGCGTACGGCGGCCGGCTCGGTGTGGGACGTCGAACTCGACGAGTGGGACGCCCTCATGGCCACCAATCTGCGCAGCGTCCTGGTACTCACCCGCCTCTGCGCACCGGCGATGCGCGAGCGCGGCTGGGGGCGCGTCATCAACCTGGCGTCGTTGGCGGGGCAGCAGGGCGGGCTGGTCGCCGGCCCGCACTACGCGGCGGCGAAGGCGGGGGTGCTGGTGCTGACCAAGGTCTTCGCACAGGAGCTCGCTCCCTACGGTGTCACCGTCAACGCGGTGGCTCCCGCAGCCGTACGGACGCCCGTGATGGACGATCTCCCCGCCGAGGCACTGCGGCGTACCGCCGAGCGCATCCCCGTGGGCCGGTTCGGGCGGCCCGAGGAGGTGGCCGGGCTGGTGGGGCATCTGGCGGGAGAGGACACCGGGTACATCACCGGCGCCACACTGGACGTCAACGGCGGCTTGTTCATGCGATGACGGTGGAGGCCGGGCATAAGGTTCCGAGGTCGGAAGGGGTGAGGTACTTGGACGGGGACGGTCCTGCGCCGTCGGCTCCGGCCGACCGGCTGATCGGGCGCGACCACGACCTCGGGGTGATCCGGGGTTTCGTCGACGAGGCCATGGTCTCCGGCGGGGCGCTGCTGCTGTCCGGCGACGCGGGCGTGGGCAAGACGGTGCTGCTGGACAGCGCGGCCGGGCGGGCTCAGGGCGCGGGCACGCGGGTCGTACGGGCCGGGGGCGTGGAGTTCGAGAGCACCATCAGCTTCGCGGGACTCCACCAGGTCCTTCAGCCGCTGTTGGCCGACCTCGACCGGTTGGCCGACCCGTACCGCACCGCTTTGAGCGTCGCCCTGGGTCTGGACCGGGGGGCGCCGTCCGATCAGCTCCTGGTGTCGAACGCGGTGCTGACACTGCTCGTGCGGGCCGCCGTAGAGCGTCCGTTGCTGGTGATCGTCGACGATCTCCCCTGGCTGGACCGTGCCAGCGCCGTGGTGCTGGGCTTCGTCGCCCGCCGCCTGGGCGGCAGCCGGGTCGGGTTCCTCGGCGCCTACCGGTCCGGGGAGGGCAGCTTCTTCGAACGCGGCGGAGTGCCCCGGCACCACGTACCCCCGCTCGACACGACGGCCGCGGCGGCGTTGATCCAGGAGCGTTCCCCCTCCTTGGCGCCACGTGTTCGCGAGCGGCTGCTGACGGAGGCACAGGGCAACCCGCTGGCCCTGCTCGAACTGCCCGTCGCCCTCAACGGCCCCCAGCGTTCCGGTGCCTCGGTGCCCGAGCTCCTGCCACTGGGCCGCCGGCTCCAGACCGTGTTCGCGTCCCGGGTCGAGACGCTGCCCGCTCCGACCCAACTCCTTCTCCTTTACGCGGTCCTGGACGGCACCGGTGATCTGCATATCCTCGCGTCTGCCGAGCACGCCGACGTGGAAGACCTGGCGCCCGCCGAGCGGGCGGGCCTCGTACAGGTGGACGCGGCCACCGGCCGGCTGACGTTCCGCCACCCCCTGACACGCTCGGCCGTCGTGGAACTCTCCACCAGCGGGCAGCGTCGCGAGGTGCATCGCGCCCTGGCGGAGTACTGGGCGGACTTGCCCGAGCGCCGAGCCTGGCACCTCGCGCGTGCCACGGTCGAGCCCACCGAGGACGTGGCGAGTCTCCTGGAGGAGGTGGCGCGCGACACCGTACGGCGCGGTGACGCGGGCGGCGCCATCGCCGCCCTGCTGCGCGCCGCGGAGCTGAGTCCCCGCGGCTACGAGCGCAGTCGGCGGATCGCCGAGGCGGCCTATCTCGGGGCGGATCTGACCGGCGATCTGCGTGATGTGCCCCGGCTCCTCGAAGAGGCCCGTCTCGCCGACGGTGGACGGGCGGGGCCGCTGGTCGCCGCGGTCGCGGCGGCCCACCACATCCTCCTCAGCGGTGAGGGCGACCTCGACACCGCCCACCGGCTGCTGGTCGGCGCGATCGAGATGCAGCACCAGCCGTACGACGCCACCGACGCGACGATGATCGACGCGCTCTACACGCTCGCCTGGCTGTGCCAGAGCAGTCAGCGCGCCGAGCTGTGGAAGCCGCTGCACCGGGCGCTCGACCTGCTGAAGCCGGAGGTACCGGACCAACTCGCCCTGACCGTCGGCACGATGGCCGATCCTGCGCGCACGGCAGCGCCCGCGCTCGGGAGGCTCGACGCGCTCATCGCCTCTCTCGACCAGGAGGCCGACCCGGTCCGGATCATCCGGATCGCGATGACCTCCCTCTACGTGGACCGGCTCCCGGCGTGCAGGACGGCGCTGCGGCGCGTGCTCCGCGACGGGCGGGACCACAGCTCGCTCACCGTGGAGATCCAGGGACTGGTGTACCTGGGCAGAGACCATTTCGCGGCAGGCGAGTGGGACGAGTTGGAGGCACAGGCCGCGCGGGGCCGGGACCTGGGCGAGGCCCACGACTACCAACTGCTGTCGACGGAGTTCCTCTACCAGCGGGCGCTGGTCGCCGCTGCCCGTGGCGACGAGGCCGCCACCCGGGCGCTGACCGACGAGATGATCCTGTGGGCGACACCGCGCGGGGTGGGCTCCTACCTGTCGTGCGCCGCGCACGCGAGGGCGCTCGCCGCGCTGGGCCGGGGCCGCTTCGAGGACGCGTACCGGCACGCCTGCGCCATCAGCCGCGCCGGGGAGCTGGCCTCGCACGTTCCCCCGGCGCTGTTCGTCGTTATGGATCTCGTCGAGGCGGCGGTCAGGACGGGCCGGGCTGCGGAGGCGTCCGCCCATGCCACGGCGGCGCGCGAGGCCGGCATCGCCGCGATCTCGCCCCGGCTCGCCCTGCTCGTGACGGCGTCGGCGGCGATCGCGGCCGACGACGACGAGGCGATCGGCCTGTTCGAGGAGGCGCTCGCCCTACCCGGCACCGACCGCTGGCCCTTCGAACTGGCCCGAGTCTCACTCGCCTACGGCGAACGCCTCCGACGGGTGAAGTCCACGACTCAGGCGCGCACCCGTCTCGCCGACGCGATCGACACCTTCGAACGGCTCGGCGCCCACCCCTGGACGGCCCGGGCGCGCAACGAGCTGCGCGCGACCGGCCTCTCCGTCACAGCCACCGGCGTCACCGGACCGGCGTCGCTCACACCACAGCAACGCGAGATCGCCCTGCTCGCGGCGGCCGGCCTCACCAACAAGCAGATCGCCGAACGCCTCTTCCTCTCCCCCCGCACCGTCGCCGCCCATCTGCGCCAGCTCTTCCCCAAACTGGGCGTGGCCTCCCGCGCGGCGCTGCGCGACGCGCTGGCGGACCAGAGCGGCGACGATCAGAAGATGCCCTGACCCGGTGTCAGGATCCCCTTCGGGTCGTACGTCCTCCCGGCCTCGGCGAACCGGCTCCAGTACGGCCCGAAGTGCCGTCTCCAGTCGGCCTGTTGGAAGGGGATCGAGCCGACCGGGTACTGCGTACCGCCGGCCGCCGCGACCGTGTCGTACGCGGCCCGGTTGGCCTCCAGCAGCCGCCGTACCGTGGCCGTGTCCTCGGGCGGTGTGGTGCGCAGGACCGCGAACAGGTAGGGCACCGGGTCGTCGGGCATGCGCGGCAGCGGGGTGTGGAGGCGGTCGCGCAGCAGGGGGTACAGGAGGACGACACCGGGTCCCAGGTCGGCCGGGGTGAGTGCGTCCAGCAGGGTCGCGGTGACGTCGGCGGCGCTACGGCCGGGCAGCAGCAGGTTGAGCCAGGGGTGGGCGTAGGTCCACAGCCCCGCTTCCTTCAGGGCGGCGATGGAGGGGGCGAGCCGGTCGAGGAAGTCGTAGTACGCGAGGTCGGTGATCTGAACGCCGGACGGGACGTACCGCAGCCCGCGCAGGAGGGCGGTGTCGTCGGGGGTGTCCCCCACGGGCGGCCCGTAGGCGACCGCCTCGATGGCGAACTCGTTAAAGGCTCCCGAGGTGTCGGCACTCACCTGGCCCTCGACATAGGCGAAGCGCCGCTCGGTGACGAGGAGGCGCTGGTCGTCGAGGAAGGTCTCCAGGTCGTCGTGCGGCAGGAGGTAGTGCCGTACGGTCTCCGGGGCGGGCACCAGGCGCAGGGTGGCTCCGACGATCACGGCGCACTGCCCGAGACCGGCGAGCACGGCGTGGAAGAGATCAGGGTGACGGGTCGGCGAACAGCGGAGCAACTCCCCTGCCCCGGTGACGACTTCGAGCTCCAGGACGTTGTCGACCTGTGCGCCGTGCCGGTGGCTCTGACCGCCCAGTCCGCCGACGGACAGGGTGCCGCCGACGGAGAGTTCGAGGTAGTCGGTGAAGACGGGCGGCGTCAGACCGTGGGCGAGGGTGGCCTTGGCGACGTCGCTCCATTTGGCGCCGGCCCCGACCGTGACGCGTGAACTCCCCGCCCCTACAGGGCCGATGGAGGCGAGCGGCTCGGTCTCGATGACCAGACCGCCCTCGACCTGCGCCTGCCCGTTCGTACCGTGCCCCTGTCCGCGCGGGGCCACGCGCAGGCCGTGGCCATTGCAGAACCGCACCATCGCGACGACGTCCCGCACCGAGCCGGGCCGCAGCACGGCGGCCGGACGGCGGTGCACGATATGCCCGAAGTCGTCGGCGTCGGCGCCGAGCGAGGCCTCGTCGGTAACCAGCGTCCCGTCGAGACGCGGGATGCCGCTGAACGCCCGACCGTCACCGGTCACCGCCCAGCTACGGCTGAAGGGATCAAACCCGACGACGGCGGCCGAACCCGCGACCAGGCCGCGCAGTGCAGTACGTCGAGACGGCGTGCGAGGCATACGGTCCTCCCGAGACCGACCGGATGTGACCATCAACGGCGGCTCAGTCTAGGGAGGTTGAGGTGCGGAAGGACGTTCCGTACCGGCGAGTCCCATGACCGTTTTTCGCCACCTGACGTGGCTAGTCGTCGCCCCCGTCGCTCCGGTTCAGTCCCCGGCGCCGCTTCTTGTCGGAGCTGCGCAGCAGTTCGCTCATGGTGAGCGTGATGGTCGCCACGACGCGGGCCCAGCGAGGTCCGCCACGCTCGGCCCAGACCACACAGGCGCACCCGCCGATGAGGAGCGCCAAGACTCCGAGCAGCAGCACAACGATCACGTTTCCCCCTTGGTCCGTACGGTCCTGCGACTCGTACGTCCTGGTGATCTTCTCAGCCGTGGACGAGCCGAGTGCGCTCACCCCCTCCGCATCCACTCCCTCGTACCGAACGACGCGCAGGCCCGTGAAGCCACCGCCGCCGCCTCGCGCAACGCCTCGACGAAGTTCTCCGTGGTCGGCCGGTCGTCCCGTAGCGCGAGCCGGTGGGCGAGGGCTCCGTGCAGGACGTCGCCCGCGCCGAGGGTGTCCGCCACCTGGACCGTGGGCACGGCCACCGTGCCTTCGCCGTCCGGGGTCGTCCACATGATGGGGTCCGCTCCCCCGCTGACCGCCGACCAGATGACTCCGTGCTCCCGCAGGAAGCGCAAGGTATCCGTCGTTGTGGTCCCGCCCGGTGGGTGGAAGTCGGCCGAGCAGACGGCGATGTCGATGAACGGCAGCAGGTCCTCTGTGCCCGTCTTCCAACTGCCGCCGTCCAGAAGGGTCGTACGGCCGGCGGCGCGGGCGGCGCGGGCCGTGGCGACGGCCAGATCCATGTGGTGGCCGTCGAATTCGACGATGTCGCAGGCCGCCACCAGTGCGTCGAGATCGTCGGGCGGGACCAGTCGGTGCGCGGTCGCGTTGGTCGAGGCCACGGCGCGTTCGCCGCTGGACGCGGTCACCAGGACCGACGACACCGAGGGCGGCTCCGGCGAGTCGGCCGCCAGGTCGGACACGGTGACGCCCAGCGCGTGCAGGTCGGCCGCCACCCCAACTCCCAACGGGTGGGCGCCGATTGCGGTCAGCAGCGAAGTCGCGCCACCGAGGTGGCTGAAGGTCACGGCCGCGTTCGTCGCCGGGCCACCGGCGGCGACGACCTGCCGTCGGGCCGTGAGTTTCTCGTTGGAGGCCGGCGCGTGGTCCACGAGCTGGATGACGTCCAGGGTGCACAGACCGACGAACAGACCTTCAGGACGCACCGCACCTCCCTGTGCACGAACGTGTGGTCAGTCTACGAACCATGGACCACGGGCTTCGCCATTTACTAACAATTGGTTGAGCAGTCCAGGCTGCTAAATCTAGTGTCAGTAACCGTGAAGAACGACTCCGCTCAGCTCGCGTCCGATCTACGACTCGCGGTGGGCCGTGTGACACGGCGCCTGCGTCAGGCACACGCCGTAGGGGACGTATCGCTCTCCGGAGTCTCGGTGCTGGCCCGGCTCGCCCGCGACGGATCCGAATCACCGACCGCCCTCGCCGAGATGGAGCGGGTGCGACCGCAGGCGATGGCCAGCACGCTCGCCCTGCTCGAACAGCGCGGGTTCGTCGGCCGCAGCCCCGACGCCGCGGACCGGCGGCGGAGCATCGTGGCGATCACGGACGAGGGACGCGCCATGCTGGCCGAGCGTCGCTCCGAGTCGGTCCACCGCCTCGGAGCCGTCCTCGACGAGTTCACCGCGGAGGAGCGCGCGACCCTCGCCTCCGCCCTTCCCCTCCTCGACCGACTGGCGGAGCGACTGTGACCGAGCGCGCACACATACCCGACGACGGGGACAGCCTCGGCCGCGGCAGGTCGTCCCTGCTGAGTGCCGTGCGCTCGGGCCGTCGCAAGGAGACCCCTCCCGGGCCCAACTACAAGTGGGTCGCGCTGTCGAACACCACGCTCGGCGTGCTGATCGCCACGATGGACGCCTCCATCGTGATCATCTCGCTGCCCGCGATCTTCCGCGGTATCGGCCTCGATCCGCTGGCGCCGGGCAACATCGGCTATCTGCTCTGGATGATCCTGGGCTATCTGCTGGTCTCGGCCGTACTCGTCGTCGTGCTCGGCCGGCTCGGGGACATGTTCGGCCGGGTGAAGATCTACAACCTCGGCTTCCTGATCTTCGCGTGTGCGTCCGTCGCGCTGTCCCTCGATCCCTTCCGTGCGGGAGCGGGCGCCATGTGGCTGATCCTCTGGCGCATCGTGCAGGCCTTCGGCGGCTCCATGCTCACCGCCAACTCGGCCGCGATCCTCACCGACGCCTTCCCCGCCCGGCAGCGCGGAATGGCGCTCGGCGTCAACCAGATCACCGCCCTCGCCGGCCAGTTCCTCGGTCTGCTCGCCGGTGGTCTGCTGGCCGTCGTCGACTGGCGCGCCGTGTTCTGGGTGAGCGTGCCGATCAGCGTCACCGGCACCATCTGGTCGTACCTGAGCCTGCGCGAGACCTCGGCGGGCCGCCCCGGCCGCATCGACTGGCTGGGCAACCTCACCTTCGCGGCCGGCGCCGGAATCCTCCTCGCGGGCATCACCTACGGGATCCAGCCCTACGGCGGCAGCGCCACCGGCTGGGGGAACCCGTGGGTGCTCAGCGGGCTGATCGGCGGCGCGGTCCTGCTGCTGCTCTTCTGCTGGATCGAGACGCACATCGCCGAACCGATGTTCAACCTCGCCCTGTTCAAAGTGCGCGCCTTCGCCGCGGGCAACCTGGCGGCCCTGCTGACCGCGATCGCGCGGGGCGGGCTGCAGTTCATGCTGATCATCTGGCTGCAGGGCATCTGGCTGCCGTTGCACGGTTACGACTACGAGGACACCCCGCTGTGGGCGGGCATCTTCATGCTGCCGCTCACGGTCGGCTTCCTGATCGCCGGGCCCGCGTCCGGCTATCTGTCGGACCGGTTCGGCGCGCGCGCGTTCTCGACGGTGGGGCTGGTCGTCGTGGCGCTCTCCTTCCTCGGCCTGCTCGCGCTGCCCATCGACTTCGACTACGGGATGTTCGCGGCGCTCCTGCTGCTCAACGGCCTGGGCCAGGGCATGTTCTCCGCGCCGAACACGTCCTCCATCATGGGCAGCGTGCCCAGCGAGTACCGGGGTGTCGCCTCGGGCATGCGCTCCACCTTCCAGAACTCGGGCACCGCCCTGTCCATCGGCGTGTTCTTCTCCCTGATGGTGTCCGGGCTCGCATCCTCGCTGCCCGGGACGCTGAGCCACGGACTCCAGGCCCACGGCGTACCGGCCGGCGCCGCCGGACAGGCCGCGTCGCTGCCGCCGGTGAGCACGCTCTTCGCCACCTTCCTCGGCAACAACCCCATCCAGCACCTGCTCTCGGCCAACGGAGTCCTCGACCACGTCACCGCGGCCCAGCGCGCCGTCCTGACCGGCCACACCTTCTTCCCCCGGCTGGTCTCCGGCCCGTTCCACCACGGTCTGGCCATCGTCTTCAGCGTCGCCGCGGGCATGGCCCTGGTCTCCGCGATCGCCTCGGCCCTGCGCGGCGGCCACCAGACGGAGCCCGGACCGGAACCGACACCGGCCGGTCGGCCGCCGACCCCGGCGGAGACTCCGGAGACCTCACAGGCGGGGCCTAACGGGGCGTCGTAGGAGCCGAGTTGGTTTGAGAAGTTGAGCATCGGACGGCGAGACCTCAGGCGCGGACGTACGCCGCCAGGTGCTCGCCCGTGAGTGTGGAGCGGGCGGCGACCAGGTCGGCCGGGGTGCCCTCAAAGACGATCTTTCCGCCGTCGTGTCCGGCGCCGGGGCCGAGGTCGATGATCCAGTCGGCGTGGGCCATGACCGCCTGGTGGTGTTCCACGACGATGACGGACTTGCCGGAGTCGACGAGCCGGTCGAGCAGGCCGAGCAACTGCTCGACGTCGGCGAGGTGGAGGCCGGCGGTGGGTTCGTCGAGGACGTAGACGCCGCCCTTCTCCGACATGTGGGTGGCCAGCTTGAGGCGCTGGCGTTCGCCGCCGGAGAGGGTGGTGAGCGGCTGGCCGAGGCTGAGGTAGCCGAGACCCACGTCCACGAGGCGGGTCAGGATCCGGTGCGCGGCCGGGGTGGCCGCCTCGCCCGTGCCGAAGAACTCCTCGGCCTCGGTCACCGACATCGCGAGCACTTCGCTGATGTCACGGCCGCCGAAGCGGTACTCCAAAACCGACGCGTCGAACCGCTTCCCCTCGCACTCCTCGCAGGTGGTGGCCACGCCAGCCATCATCCCCAGGTCGGTGTAGATGACCCCTGCGCCGTTACAAGTGGGGCAGGCGCCCTCGGAGTTGGCGCTGAACAGGGCCGGCTTCACGCCGTTGGCCTTGGCGAACGCCTTGCGGATCGGTTCGAGGAGTCCGGTGTACGTCGCCGGGTTGCTGCGGCGCGAGCCGCGGATGGCGCCCTGGTCGACCGAGACGACGTTCTCGCCGGCCGGGATCGAGCCGTGCACGAGCGAGCTCTTGCCGGAGCCCGCGACACCGGTGACGACGGCGAGGACGCCGAGCGGGATGTCGACGTCGACGTCCTGGAGGTTGTTGGTCGCGGCGCCGCGGATCTCCAGGGTGCCGGTGGGCTTGCGCGTCGACTCCTTGAGGGAGGCGCGGTCGTCGAAGTGCCGGCCGGTGATGGTGCCGCCGGTGCGCAGTCCCTCGACGGTGCCCTCGAAGCAGACGCTGCCGCCAGCCGTACCGGCGCCCGGGCCGAGGTCGACGACGTGGTCGGCGATCGCGATGGTCTCCGGCTTGTGCTCGACGACGAGCACGGTGTTGCCCTTGTCGCGCAGGCGCAGCAGCAGGTCGTTCATGCGCTGGATGTCGTGCGGGTGGAGGCCGATGGTCGGTTCGTCGAAGACGTACGTGACATCGGTGAGGGAGGATCCGAGATGACGGATCATCTTGACGCGCTGTGCCTCGCCGCCCGACAGCGTGCCGGCCGGCCGGTTGAGGGAGAGGTAGCCGAGACCGATCTCGACGAACGAGTCGAGGGTCTGCAGCAAAGCGGTGAGCAGCGGCGCGACCGACGGCTCGTCAAGTCCGCGGACCCACTCGGCGAGGTCGCTGATCTGCATCGCGCAGGCGTCGGCGATGCTGATCCGCTTGATCTTCGAGGACCGGGCGCCTTCGTTGAGGCGGGTGCCGTCGCAGTCGGGGCAGGTGGTGAAGGTGACGGCCCGGTCCACGAACTCGCGGATGTGCGGCTGCATTCCCTCCCGGTCCTTGGCGAGCATCGACTTCTGGATGCGCGGGATCAGACCTTCGTAGGTCATGTTGATGCCCGCGATCTTCATCCGGGTCGGCTCACGGTGGAGGAAGTCCTGGAGCTCCTTCTTCGTGAACTTCCGGATCGGCTTGTCCGGGTCGAAGAAGCCCGACTCGATGTAGAGCCGCGAGTTCCAGCCACCGCCCGTGTAGCCGGGGACGGTGATCGCGCCCTCCGCAAGGGACTTGGAGTCGTCGTAGAGCTGGGTGAGGTCGAGGTCGGTGACCGAGCCCCGGCCCTCGCAGCGGGGGCACATGCCGCCGGTGATGCTGAAGCTGCGGCGCTCCTTGACCTTCTGTCCGCCGCGCTCCATGGTGACCGCGCCCGCGCCGCTGATCGAGGCGACGTTGAAGGAGAACGCCTTGGGCGAGCCGAGGTGCGGCTTGCCGAGCCGGCTGAAGAGGATGCGGAGCATGGCGTTCGCGTCGGTGGCGGTGCCGACCGTGGAGCGGGGGTCGGCGCCCAGCCGCTGCTGGTCGACGATGATCGCGGTCGTCAGCCCGTCGAGGACATCGACCTCGGGCCGCGCCAACGTCGGCATGAACCCCTGCACGAAGGCGCTGTACGTCTCGTTGATCAGCCGCTGCGACTCCGCGGCGATCGTGTCGAACACGAGCGAGCTCTTGCCCGAGCCGGAGACACCGGTGAACACCGTGAGCCGACGCTTGGGGATCTCGATGCTGACGTCCTTGAGATTGTTCTCGCGCGCCCCGTGCACGCGGATCATGTCGTGGCTGTCGGCAGCGTGCGGCGCGGACGACCGCGTCTCCGTCCTCGTGGCCATGCTCATCGTGCCTTCCCTCCGCTGTGCGCCGGACCGCCCGCAGTCCCTCGGCGGCATCGCCAGGAGACGCGACGTACATGGCGATCACCCTCGTGGCGACACACGCTAGCCGCGAGGCGAGCGCCCGCGCTTCTCGAATCCTGACCGGATCACGAGAAGTGGCTGGGGCTCTTGGCGTGCCGCGCCTGCCGCAGGTGATGCACGTGGCGGCCCAGCGCCACCGCGGCCAACGTGGCGACCAGGCTCGTCACGCCCTGCCAGCCGAACCTGTCGTAGGCGCGCACGCCCAGCCAGGAGCCGGTGCTGCCGCCGAGGAACGCGCAGGTCATGTACGCGGTGTTGATACGGGCCCGGGCCTCGGGCCGTAGCGCGAAGATGCGGGCCTGATTGGCGACCTGGCCGGACTGGACGGCCACGTCGAGCAGCAGCATGCCCGTGGCCAGCGCCAGCAGGCCGGTCGTGCCGCCCGCGGAAGCCGGTACGAGCACCGCCGCGGAGGCGATGGTGCCGAGCATGGCGAGCAGGCTGACCGTGTCCGGCCCCCTGACGTCTGCCAGGCGCCCGGCGAGCGGGGTGCTGAACATACTGGCGGCGCCGACCAGCCCGAGGACGCCCACCGCCTGGGCTCCCATGCCGTACGTCGGCCCGGTGACAAGGAGGGTGAGTGTGGTCCAGGCGGCGCTGAAGCCGGCGAAGACGGTGGCCTGGTAGAGGCAGGAACGGCGGAGCGCCTGTTCGGCGCGCAGGAGGCGCAGCGGCGCGGCTATCAGCGACGGGTAGCTCTGCCGCGTGGACGGCGTGGTGTCCGGGATGACCCGGGCCAGGATCGCGGCCAGAGCCAGGACGATCACCGCGGCCACCACGTACGGAGCCCGCCAGCCGAAGGCTTCGCCGAGGGTGCCACTGAATGTCCGAGCCAGCAGGATGCCGCCGATCAGACCGCTGAGGAGTGTGCCGGTGACGGTTCCACGGCGTTCGGCGGGTACGAGTCCGGCGGCCATCGGGATGATGATCTGGGGCACGACGGTGGTCACGCCGGTGACCGCGCTCGCGGCGACGAGCAGCGGGAGTGAGGGCGCGACGCTCGCCGTGAGCAGGCCGGCGGCGGTGAGCGTGAACAGGGTGACGATCAGGGGGCGATGCGGGAGCCGGTCGCCCAGGGGGACCAGGAGGAAGATGCCGGCCGCGTAGCCGAACTGGGCGGCGGTCACCACCAGGGCCGCCGAGCCCGCGGACACACCCAGGTCGGCGGCGACGAGCGAGCTGGTCGCCTGCGGGAAGTAGATGGTCGAGACGCCCACACCGCAGGCGAGGGACAGAACGAGGATCACCCAGCGGGGCACGGACACACCTCACGTAGGAACCGGTTTGACTGGTTCGGATGAAGGTAGCAGGCAGGTCGCTCTCATGGCACCGCTTAAACCGGTTCCACTGGAGTAGCCTGGATCCATGGCGACAACTCCCCGCTTCCGAC
Organism: Streptomyces sp. NPDC005492; assembly: GCF_040605995.1. Taxonomy (NCBI): domain Bacteria; kingdom Bacillati; phylum Actinomycetota; class Actinomycetes; order Kitasatosporales; family Streptomycetaceae; genus Streptomyces; species Streptomyces sp. NPDC005492. The sequence goes on along the minus strand of NZ_JBEXDX010000019.1, from coordinate 19,086 downwards.
AGGGCGCAGGCCGCCTCTGCCTGGACTTCATCCGCACCCTGCGTCACCGCGGTTCACCGGACGAGGTGGAGGAACTCCCCGACGCCGAGGCGTTGTTGGCGTGGGTGGAGCAGTGCGGCCCCTGCACCGCCACCGGGCATCCCGACCCCGCGCGCGCCCGCGAACTGCGCGAGGCCGTGCACGCCCTCATCACCGCCGTCCGGGCCGACCGGATGCCCGACGCTCGCTCGCGCGACCTGGTCAACGAGGCCGCCGCGCACCCCGTGCCCGTGCCGCGTCTGGACCCCACGGGGCAGCTCGGCTGGGAAGCCGAGGACTCCGTCCGCGCCACCCTCTCCCTCGTCGCCCGCGACGCCCTCGACCTCATCGCCTCCCCGTCGCTCACCCGCCTCCGCAACTGCGCGGGCCCGACCTGCGGCGCCCTGTTCCTCGACACCTCCCGCCCCGGAAACCGCCGTTGGTGCTCCATGGGCACCTGCGGAAACCGCGCCAAGAAGGAGACTCTGCGCGGCAGGACGGCCTGACTGGAACTCGACCTCTAGCTACGGCCCTTCGCCAGGCGGCTCAGGAGGGACCGGGGCCGGTAGGGGATGACCTCGGCCAGTGAGATGGCGGTGCTGGTCCGGTCGACCCCGTCGATGGCGAGGATCGCCTTGGTGATGCGGTGCAGGTCTGCGGTGTCCTTGGCGACGACATGGGCGAGGAGGTCGGCGTCGCCGGTGGTGTAGTGGACCTCGACGACTTCGGGGAGGTCGAGCAGACCTTCGTGCACGCTCTCGGGCTCGGCCTGGCTCACCGCGAGCGACATGAACGCCACCAGGCCGTATCCCAGGGCGGCGGGGTCGACGCGTCGGCTGAAGGGTTTCAGCGCGCCGTCGGCGGCCATCCTGCGCAGCCGGGCGTGCACGGTGTTGCGGGCCACGCCCAGGGTCTGCGCCAGGGCCAGGATCGTCGCGTCCGGGTCGTCGTCCAGAGCCAGGACGATCCGGGCGTCCAGAGGGTCCATCTCAGTCATGGTGGTCATTCTGTCATCTCACCTCGGTCTCACTGAGCATCTGTCGCACTGAATGGAGTCTGTATTGCGCTGATGCCCGGCGTGGGGCGAAGGTGGCGAGTCGTTCCACGCCTCCTCCGCCCTGCTGAAGGACCGCCGCCATGGACTTGCCTCCGCGCCCCGCCTGCGCCACGGGCTCCTGGATGGTCGTCGTGTCCGCCGGGGTCGCCGCCGGGCTGCAGGTGTGGAAGCTGCCGCCCGCGCTGCCGTATTTGCGCAGCGACCTGTCGCTCAGTCTGGTCCAGGCGGGGACTCTGCTCGGGATCGTCCAACTGGCCGGGATGCTCGGCGGGCTCGCCGTCTCGTTGCTGGCCGAACTCATAGGTGAGCGGCGCTGTTTGAGCGCGGGGCTGGTGCTGCTGTTCCTCGGATCGGCCGGCGGTGGTTTCGCCGGGTCGGCTGCTCCGCTGCTGGCGTCCCGGGCGGTGGAAGGCGCCGGTTTCATCCTGGTGGCCGTGACCGGCCCGGGGTTGATCCGGCGTGTCACCCCGCCCGGCCGCTTCACCACGGCCATGGGTTTCTGGGGCGCCTATCAAGGCATGTCCACGTTCGCCGGGCTCGTGGTCGGGGCGCTGGTTCTCCAGGTGGTGTCGTGGCGGGTGTGGTGGTGGGGCATGGCCGTGCTCGCGCTCGCGCCGTTGCCGTGGGTGCTGTCCCGGGTTCCGCGTGACGACGCGGGTGGTGTGCGCGGTGCGGCGGCAGCCCTCTCCCGTATCGGCCGTACGGTCCGGGCTCCGGGCCCCTGGACGGCAGGCCTCGTCTTCGCCTGCTACACGCTTCCGTGGATGGCCGTGGTCGGGTTCCTGCCCACCATCTACCGCGACGGCGGGATGACCGGGAGTTGGCCGGGTGTCCTCAGTGCCGTGGTCGGCGCGGCGAACGCCGTCGGCTCGATCGCGACCGCGGCTCTTGTGCGACGCGGGCTGCCCGCTCGCGCGTTGCTCGTCCCCGCCTTCGTTCTCATGGCGACCGCCTCCGTGTTTGCCTTCGCCGTCGACTGGCGCGACCTCCCCGCGGGTACCGTCTGGCAGTTCCTGTGTGTGGTGGCCTTCTCGCTGACCGGCGGCGCGGTACCGGCGACCTTGCTGCGCATGATCGGTGAACTGACGCCGGACGGTGGCTCGTTGCCCGCCACGATGGGCCTGATCCAGCAGCTCTTCAACGCGGGCAGCTTCGTCGGCCCCGCCGTCGCTGCATGGCTGGCCACCCGCACCGGGGGCTGGCACTCCACCTGGTGGATCACCTGTGCCTGCACGGCCACGGGCATCGCCCTGAGCTTCAGGCTCCGCCTCGGCAAGCGCTCAGCATCCGCACCCGTTACCTCAACGGCCGTTCCCTGATGCGGTGTTGGAGGTCGATGCGGAGGGGATCGTCGTCGGGCAGGCCGAGTTCGGTGGTGAGGGCGAGGGCCCGGGTCCAGATCTCGTGGGCGGCCTCGGGCTGTCCGGCGCTGTGGTGGCTGTCGCCGAGGCAGCGCAGGCAGGTGGCCTCGCTGTGGCGTTCCCCGGTGGCGTGGAACAGCCGGGCCGCCTGCCGGTAGCGGTCGACCGCCTGTTGGTAGCGGCCCAGTTGATGGTGGATGTAGCCCAGGCTGTCGGAGATGTGGGCCTGTCCGTCCACGTCCCCGGCCGCGCGGGCGAGTTCGAGGGCCTGTTCGCAGTGGGCCAGCGCGCGGAGATGGTCGCCGCGTTTCGCCTGCCGCCAGCCGATGTGGTTGAGTGCCGCGGCCTGTCCTGCCGGGTCGCCCGCCGCCCGGTAGTGCTCCAGACTCCGGTAGGCGTGTTCCAGCGCGAGTTCGAGACCGCCCTGGGCCGCAGACATCCGTGAAAGATGCTGGTGGGTCCGGGCCTGTCCGGCGTCGCTGCCCAGCGCGGCGAAGAGTTCGAGGGCCCGCAGATAGTGCTCGCGGGCCGGCTCCGGACACTTCAACCGGTCCAGGGCCAGCCCAAGACCGCGGTGGGCGGCGGCCCGGCCGGCCGGGGCGCCGTCCCGCTCGGCCGCCACGAGTGCGCCGCGCGCGGCGGTCAGCAGTGCCTGCCAGTACCCGTGCCGGTCCAGGAAGGTGGTCAGCACGGTGACCAGCCGCCACACATGGCCGTCGTAGCCGGGCGGCGGCTGCCGCACGATCTCCAGCAGGACCGGATGCTCGGCGAGGAACCAGGCCATCGCCTGTCCGTAGTCCTCGGGTTGTACGGCGTTCGCGCCCGGTCGGGGCGCGGTCACCGCCACCGGATTGGGCTGCGGGGTCACCAGGATGTCGGCCGCCCGCGCCGAGTGCAGGTAGTGGTCCATCATCCGGTGCAGCGCGGCCCGTCGGTCCCACTCGTCGTCGTACGCGGTCACGAGTTCTCCGGCGTACACCCGTAACAGGTCGTGGTAGGTGTAGCGGCCCGGGGCGTGCTCCACCAGCAGGTGCCCACCGGTGAGTTCGGCGAGCAGGCCGCGGACGCGCTCCGGTTCCACCCCTGCGAGGGCGGCCGCCGCACGCTGGTCCAGGTCGGGCCCCGGGTGCAGTGCCAGCAGTCTGAACAGTCGGGCGGCGGGCCGGCTGAGCGCGCTGTAGGACCAGGAGAACACCGCCCGGACCTGGCTGGCCTCGTCGCCGCCGTCCAGCGCGTCCAACCGGCCGCCCTTCTCCCGGAGTTGCTCCGCGAGTGCGCCCAGCGGCTGCCGCGGTTGCGCGGCCGCGCGGGCCGACACCACGGCCAGTGCCAGGGGCAGTCCGGCGCACCAGGTGACGAGGGCCGCCACCGCTTCCGGTTCGGCGGCGACCCGGGCCGACCCGAGCCGCTCCGCCAGTACGTCGCGGGCGGCGTCCGGCGGCAGCGGGTCCACCGCGAGGAGATGGGCGCCCTCGGTGGCCGCCAGTCCGGTCAGCCGGTTGCGGCTGGTCACCAGGGCCATGCAGCCGACCGCCCCGGGCAGCAACGGGCGGACCTGTTCCTCGTCCCGGGCGTTGTCCAGGACGACCATCATCCGTCGCCCCGTCAGAAGACTCCGGTACAGGCCGACTTGGGCCTCCAGGCCCAGCGGTATCCGCTCCGGCCGCACCCCGAGAGCGTCCAGGAACCCTCGTACCGCCTCGGTCGGAGCGACCACCGAACCCTGCGGATCGAAGCCACGCAGATTCACGTACAACTGCCCGTCGGGGAACGCGTTCTGCACCCGGCGCGCCCAGTGCACCGCGAGCGCGGTCTTGCCCACCCCCGCCATGCCCGACACCGCCGAGATGACGACGGAGGCGGACTCGCCTTCCGCCGAGGCGAGGATCGTGGCGAGCCGGGCCAGTTCCGTGTCGCGGCCGGTGAATCCCCTTACGGCCATGGGGAGTTGGGCGGGCAGCTCGGTCTGCCGGGGCATCGTCGGCGGCTCGGGGCGTGGGGCCGTGGTGGAGCGGTGGCCGCGCAGGATCGACTGGTGCAACTGGCTCAGGGCGGGTCCGGTGTCCGTGCCCAGTTCCTCCGCCAGCCGCTTGCGTACGGCGGCGTAGCAGTCCAGGGCCTCCGCGCTGCGGCCGGTCTCGTGCAGGGCCCGCATCAGGGCCTCGGCCAGGGGTTCGGCGAGCGGGTACTCGCCGAGCAGGGCGGTCAACGGGCCGATGAGGGAGGCGGGTTCGCCGTGGCGCAGCTCCGCGCGGGCCCAACTGACGGCGGCGTCCTGGTGCTGCCGCCGCCAGGCCTCCCGCATCCGGGCCGCCCACTCCCCGTTCAGACCGGACAGCGGCTCCCCGCGCCACAGGTCGAGTGCCTCGCGCAGCAGCCGCGCCCGCGCCGGCTCGGTCGGCCCCGCCGCGCGCGCCTGGTCGACCAGCTGCCGGAACCGGTACACGTCCACCTGGTCCAGGCGGGCCTCCAGGAGATACCCGCCTGAACGGCGCACCAGGGACAAGGAGTCCCGCGCGGTCGTGGCCGCCTGCTCGCACACGCGCCGGATCCGGGCGACATGGGCGTGCACCGCGCCGCGCGCACCGTCCGGCACCCGCGGCCCCCAGACCCGCTCGATGACCACGTCGACCGCGACGGGCCGCCCGACGTCCACGGCCAGGGCCGCCATCACGGTACGGCGTTGGGGCGGGCCCACCTCCACCGCGCGGCCCCCCACCGACAGTTCGACAGGACCGAGCAACTGCACGTCCACCATGGTGTTCGCCTCCCCCTGGACGAAGCGTCCTCCTTTTTTCGCGGACATGTGTGCGAAGCGACAAGCCTTCGACAAGGTTTCCCGCCACACCCCGGTGCGAGTCTGCTGGGGAGCGGACGGGCGCTGACCGCGTCCCGTCCGAGCACGACAGCAGGGCCGTCGCCTGGCGGCTGCGCAACAGGCAAAACGGGGGCGAGACGTGTGATCACACAGGGAGTGATGACACCTGGAACGCGGGTGTCGATGCGGCGGCCGGAAGCCTTGCCGGCCGCCTCGGGGAACGCGGGCGGAAGGAGTGTTCTGGAAGGCGCCTTCGCACTGTTGGAGGCGGTGGAGCGGGCCGTGGAGGCCGGCCCGACAAGACTGGCGGCCGACTGCGGGCTGCCCAAGACGACGGCGTACCGGCTGCTGGAACAACTGGCGGAGCTGGGTGCGGTCGAGCGGAAAGGTGGCAGTTACCGGGTCGGCCCGCGGATGTTCCGCCTCGGGCGCGCCTGGCAGCCGCATCCCCGGCTGCGCTCCGCCGCGCGCGACCCCATGCTGCGGCTTGCTCGGCTCACGGGTACGACGGTGGGGCTCGCCGTGCTGTGGAAGGGCGAGACGCTGATGGTGGACTGGTGTCCCGACGACGCCCTGCGCCCCGATCCACTCCAGACCCGTATGACCTGGCCGTGGTTCACCGCGGCGGGCAAGGTACTGGTGGCCCTGACCGCTCCGGCACCGCTGCTCGGTCCGCTTCCCGCGTCCTGGGCGAGGGACGCCGCGGCGATACGGGAGCGGGGTGCCGCCTTCGACCGGGAGGAAGTGGTGACCGGGGTGTGCTGCGCGGCGGTTCCGCTGCTCGGAGCGCGCGGCATTCCCGTGGCAGCCCTGTGCGTCCTCACCGACCCCGCCCACCATCTGGAACGCCTCGCGGAAACCGCCCGCCGCACCAGCCGGGTGATCAGCGCGGGGTTACGGGGGCGGTGAGGACCGGGGCCGCCGGGGCGGCCGGACGCTCGGGCGGGCGCGAGCATCACCCTCACCGGCGGCCCCCCCTTCAGGAAGACGCCGGGCGCTCGCGCGGGAGGCGAGCGCCCGGTGGAGCGTTGCGCGTGCGCGGCCGAGCAGGATCGCCTCGACTCGCCCACCCCCTCCAGCAGCACCCCCTGTCGCCCTCCGCCCAACACCCCCGATCCACCTGGGCCTACGGCGAACTATGCCTAGGGCGAAGCGCCGGGAAAACCCCGCGCTCCCCGTCGGTCTCCGTCGTACGCTGACGGCCGCTGTCTGCCGAGGGAGGACGCATGGGGATTCGAAGCCTGACCCGTATCGAGGCCGAGCGCCGGGCCGAGTTGGTCGCGGTCGAGCGGTGCGACGTGGACGTGGATCTGACCGCGCTGCCGGACGGGCCGGAGGTGCGCTGTGTCTCCACGGTGACGTTCATCTGTCGCGAGCCGGGCGCAGAGACCTTCGTGGACTGTGCGGCACGGGTGTTGAGCGCCACATTGAACGGTGTCGAACTCGCCCCCGCCGAGGACGGACGGATCCCGCTCACCGGGCTCGCCGAGCACAATGTGCTGCGCGTGGAGAGCGTCCAGGCCGACACCACCTCCGGCGGGGGCGTACACAAGGCGACGGACCCTGCCGACGGCGAGGTCTACGTGTGGATGAGCTTCGAACCGGACGAGGCCCGCTTCGTGTGGGCCTGCTTCGACCAGCCCGACCTCAAGGCCCCGCACGCCTTCACCGTCACGGCCCCGTCCGCCTGGACCGTCACCAGCAACTCCGGCGACGCTCACGTCGAGGAGCTGGGCGCGGCCCGCCGCTGGACCTTCCCGGACACCCCTCCCCTGTCCGTGTACAACACGGTCATCAACGCCGGCCCCTTCCATGAAGTACGGCGTGAGAGCGACGGCCACAACTTGGGCCTGTACGCCCGCCGTTCACTCGCCGATGTCCTCGACCGCGACGCCGACGAGATCTTCACCCTCACCGTCCAAGGACTCGCCTTCTACGCCGATGCCTTCGCGATGCCGTTCCCGCAGCGTCGCTACGATCAGGTGTTCGTGCCCGAGTTCGGCGGGGCGATGGAGAACTACGGCTGTGTGACCTGGTCGGACGCGTTCCTTCGGCGGGCCGTGCCCACTCCGGCCGAACACGGGCTGCTGGCAAGGGTGTTGCTGCACGAGATGGCGCACATGTGGTTCGGCAACATCGTCACCATGCGCTGGTGGGACGACCTGTGGCTGAACGAGGCGTTCGCGGAGTTCGCCTGCCACTGGGCCGCCGAGCGCGCCACCCGGCACACCGACGCGTTGGCGAGCCATCTGATGATCGGCAAGATCAGCGCGTACCTGTCCGACCAGGGCCCCGCCTCGCACCCGATCCACCAGCCCATCCACGACGTCGCCCAGGCCGCGTCGATCTTCGACAACATCACCTATCCCAAGGGCGCGTCCGTCCTCCAGCAGCTCAAGACGTACGTCGGCGAAGAGAACTTCAGGGCCGGCATGGCCGCGTACTTCGCCCGCCACGCGTGGAGCAACACCACGCTCCAGGACCTGATCGACGCCCTGTCCGAGGCCAGCGGCCGCGACCTGGACACCTGGCGCACGGCCTGGCTGGCGACGGCGGGCACCGACCGCTTCTCACTGGAGCGTGACGGCGACTCCGTCACGCTGGTGGCCGCCGGAACTCCGCGTCCGCAGGTGCTGGCGGTGGGCGCGTACACCGACAACGGCGATGCGCTGGAACGCGAGGCGCTGGTGCGGGTCGAGGTGACGGGGACCCGGACCCCGGTGCCCGAACTGCGGGCGGCGGACGTCCTGTTGATCAACGACGACGACCTGACCTTCGCCACCACCCGCCCGGACCCCACCACCAGGGACGCCCTCTTCCGTACGGCGGCGCGGTTGCCCACGGCGATCTCCCGGGGCGTGGCCTCCGCCACCGTGTGGGACATGCTGACGACCGGCGAGGCCACGGCGGCGGAGGCCGGCCGCTGCCTCACCGAGGTGCTGGCGGCCGAGACGTCCGACGCGGTGATCGAGCCGTATCTGACCCTCGCGGCGAACATCGCGGAACTGTGGGCGCCGGCCGGCGAGCGTGTCGCGCTGTCTGCGGGGGTGGCGGCGGTGTGTCGTCGCCTCGCCGGGGACCCCGGTCGGCGTCAGGTCGCGCTGCGGGGGCTGGCCCGTACCGCGACGACCGCGGAGGATCTCGCCTGGCTGCGCGAGCAGGCCGGTGACGATGTGGACCTGCGCTGGCGTGCGCTCGTCCGCGAGGCCGAACTGGGCGGGGACGTCACGGCGGAGTCGGACCTCCTGCTCGCGCGCGACCCGGACCCCGACGCCTGGACCCGCGCGCTCACGGTGCGGGCCGCGCTGCCCGACGCCGCCGCGAAGGCGGAGGTCTGGCAGCGGCTGGTCGTGGACCGCACGGTCCCGGTGAACTCGGTCGGCCTGGTGGCGGCGGCCTTCTGGCGTCCCGGCCAGGACGCGCTGCTGGCGCCGTACGCACAGCGCTATCTGGAGGCGATCCCGAAGCTGCACCAAGGGGGAATGATCCTGGCGATGAGTTGCACGAACCACCTCTTCCCGCTGCACGCCATCGATCCCGGGTACATCGAACAGGCCCGGCAGGCATCACAAGAGGCGGTTCCGGTGGTCCGCACCACGCTGCTGGAGCGCTCGGACGAGGTGAGCCGTATGCTCCGCGCACGAGCCGAACTGGCCTGACCTGCGCGGCCGTTGGCGTTCAGCGCCCCAACCGGTCGGCCAGGCAGCCGGGATGGAGCGCCATGGCCGTCCGGTACTCGCGCAGCGCGCGGCCGGTGATCTGCTCGATCTTGTTCATCGGTAGACGACGGTGTTGCGGCGGATGTGCAGGGCCTCGGCGGCGCGGACGAGGTTGAAGCCGCTCTCGCACCGGGCGGTGACGTGTCGCAGAGGGCCGGCCAGTCGGTCTGGGCGCGGAGTTCGGTGGCGGTGAGTTGCAGCAGCCGATTGCGGGCGGACTGGCTCACCGCCGTCACCACCTGGTGGACGGGCAGGTCGGTGATGAGGTGGACGGGGTCGATGTCTGCGAACCGGGCGCCGAGGCGCAGCGGGCCGCGAGGCCGTCCTGCGCGGCGATGAGGTCGGTGACCCGTCGGCAGTCGGCGACGAGGGAGGCCGTGGAGCGGCCAGCGGGGAGCCGGCGCAGGGTTCCGCTCCCGCCGAGGGCCGGGGCCGGGGCCAGGGCCAGGGCCAGGGCCAGGGCCAGGGGGCACAACAACACGTCCTCAACAGCCGGCACGGGACACTCGGCGTCACCCCCGGGCCGCTCCCCCGACACCGGCTCGCCCAGTACATCCGCACCGACCACCGCCCCGAAGTCCTGACACCGTTCCACTTCGGACGGGGGCCGGGGCGAGAGGGCAATCGGCCGGCGGCATAGGCGCGGGCGCGGACATAACAACGGCTTTGCAGCAGCCGAGCACGGGATACTCGGCGTCGCCCCCGGGCCCCTCACCGGACACCGGCTCGCCGAGTACGCCCGCACCAGCCACCGCCCCGAAACGCTGACACCGTTCCGCTTCGGACGGAGACTCAGTCGGCCGGTGTCGTAGGCACGGGCGCGGGCGCGGGCCGTTCGGAGTGGGGAACGGACGGCTCCACGCGCAGCGGGCGGGCCGCCCAGCCGGGCAGGTGCCAGTTCCAGCCGCCGAACAGGGAGACGAGGGAGGGGACGAGCAGCATCCGCACGATGGTCGCGTCCAGGAGGATGCCGATGCCGAGGCCGGTCGCCAGGGTCTTGAGGTCGGTGCCCGGGCCCGAGGCGAGTGCGGCGAATGCGAGGAAGAGGATGAGTGCGGCGCTGGTGACGAGGCGGCCGGTGCGGCCGATGCCCTCGACGACGGCGTCGTCGGTCGAGCGGCCGCCGTCGTACTCCTCCCTGATGCGGGACAGGATGAACACCTCGTAGTCCATGGACAGTCCGAACAGGAACGCGAAGACCATGATCGGGATCCAGAACGTGACGGCGCCGGTGGCGGCGATGCCGAAGACCGCGTTGGAGCCGTGACCGTCCTGCCAGAAGATCACCATCAGGCCCAGGGTCGCCGCCAGCGAGATCAGGTTGAGCAGGACCGCCTTCAGCGGCAGCAGCAGCGATCGGAAGGCGCGGACCAGCAGGATGTACGTCAACAGGGCGATGATCGTGAGCATCAGCGGGAAGTTGCCGTAGACGGCGTGCAGGAAGTCGATCTGGGCCGCGCCGACACCGGCGACGCCGATGGCCCCGGGCAGGTGCTCGGTGACGGACTTGACCCGTCTGACCACGTCGACGCTCTTCGAGTTGACCGTCTCGTTGTCGGGGATGACGACGACGATGCTCTGTCCGCCCCGTTGGCCCGCGGGCCCGGTCGGCACGGACACACTGCTCACGCCGTCGACCTTGGCCAGTTCGACGGCGACCGGTTTCGCCCGGTCGGTGGAGACCAGGACCTCCATCGGGGTCAGCGCACCGGTCGGGACACCACCGCGCTCCAGGGTCTGCAGAGTCTCGTAGGCCGGGCCGTTCTTGGCCAGCGACGCCGAGGAGGCCAGGCCGATCTTGATGCCGAGGAAGACGCCCGTCAGGGCCAACAAGGCGGCCAGCGCGACGCCGGCCGCGATCCAGCGGCGCCGTACGACGCCAGCGGTCCAGCGGATCCAGAAACGGCTCGCCCGGTTCTCGTGCCGGATCTTCGGCCAGTCGACCTTGGGCCCGATGCCGCCCAGGATCGCGGGCGTGAGGGTGAGCGTCGTCAGCACGCTCGCGAGCGGGATCAGCGCGCCGCCGTAACCCATGCTGCGCAGGAACGGGACCGGCAGAACCACCAGCGACAGCAGGCCGATGGCCACCGTGACACCACTGAACACCACCGCGTGCCCGGCCTGCCGCATCGCGACCACGACCGCCTCGTGGTTGTCCCGGCCGCGGTCGCGCTCCTCGCGCCAGCGGGTGACGAACAGCAGCGAGTAGTCGATGGCCACGCCCAGGCCGATCAGGGCGACCAGGAACTGCACGATGAACGACACGTCGGTCACGTAGGTGAGCGGCAGCAGCATCACGAAGGTCGCGAGGATCGACACGGCGGCGACGAGCAGGGGCAGCAGCGCCAGGAAGGAGGCGAACACGAAGGCGAGGACGGCCAGCGCGCCGAGGGCGCCCAGGAGCGTCTCGCCGAGCACGCCGGGCCCGCCGCCGTCGTCGCCGCCGGAGGCCAGCGTGTCCTCGCCCGTCACTCCGACCGTCGCGCCCGCCGGCATGGCCTTCTCGGCCGCCGCCCTGATCGGACCGGTCAGCAGGGTCTGGCTGGGGGACGGGTTGAACCGGTAGAACACCAGCGCGTAGGCGCTGCGGTCGTCCTTCGTCCGGAACGCCTTGTCACCGGTGTTCGCCTCGTCGATCACCCGCACACCCGGAACCGCCGTACCGACGGCCGCGAACCCGCGCGCCACGTCCGTCTCGTGACCGGTGATCGTCTGCCCGGCCGGCAGAGTGACCGCCACGAGATACGGATTGGTGTCGCCGCCGCTACCGAAGGCATGCTCGATCTTGTGCGCGGTCACAGTGCCGGGCTGGCCCGGCAGGGAGAAGTCGATGGTCAGCCGGTCCGTGGTCCGGCCCGCCAGCAGAATGCCGGCGACCAGCACCAGACCCCAGAACGCCACGACCGCCTTTCGGTGCCGCAGAACGAATTCGGCCCACCGTTCCATGCCGGACTTCCCCACGTCGTAGGTTGCACGAGCCTAGCCCGCCGCCCCTTCCTCCGCTATCGGGATGGTCCTTCCGATTTGCCGGGATACGGAAGCGCGGAATCCGCGCTCGCGCCCCTCGGCAGGTGGCCGGGAAACGGCGGGTATTAGCCTGTCGGCACCGGATCGTCACCGGACATCCGAGAACGGAGCAGCCGAGGTGAACGACGCGCCCAAGGCCGCCATACCCCAGGAGACAGAGGCCCCGGCTCCGACGCCGGAGGAACTGGAGCGGATTCGGCGGCACCGGCGCAACACCCTGGAACTGCTCACCGTCTGCGCCGTGGGACTCGTCCCCTGGACGGTCCTGCTGGCGTTCACGCTGCCGTCCGCCTACGAGGTCCACCAGTGGCGGCTGACCTGGGTCGGGTTCGACATCCTGCTCGTGGTCGCGATGGCGTCCACCGCGGTGCTCGGCTGGCAGCGGCACCGCGCCGTGATCATCGCGGCGCTCGCGACGGCGGTGCTGCTGATCTGCGACGCGTGGTTCGACGTGTCGCTCGCCTTCGGCACCTCGGACGTGTGGTTCGCGGCGGCCCTCGCGGTCTTCGCCGAACTGCCGCTGGCGTTCTACCTCATACACCGGGTCCTGGGAATGATCTCCCTCGCGCAGTGGCCGTCGGCGCCGCCGACCACGGGCAGCGACACCTAGCCGCTCCCCCAACACCCCTGTCCGAGCACGGGCGTTGACACTGCGTGCGATCCGCGTCACGGTGAGGGCCCGTCGTGCCCGGAGGTCGTCCATGGCTCCGTCCGCAGCGCCACCGTCCGATGCCGGCCTCGTCGAACGCGTACGGGCGTTGCAACCGCTCCTCCGGGAGCAGGCGTTGCGCACCGAGCAGGAGCGGCGGGTGACGGCCGAGGTCGTGTCCGCTCTGACGGACGCCGGGGTCTACCGGATGAACGTGCCCCGGCGGTACGGCGGTTACCAGAGCCGGCTGAGCACTCAGGTGGAGGTGCTGGGCGAGCTCTCCGCCGGGTGCGGTTCCACCGGTTTCATGGCGCTGATCCAGGCCGGGTGTTCCTATGTCGCCGCGCTTTTCCCGGACGAGGCGCAGGACGAGATCTTCACCGGTCCCGATGTGCGGGTCGGCGGCACGCTCATCCCGGATGCCCTCGCGGTGGCGGTGGACGGCGGGTATGTCGTCAACGGCACCTCGGCCTTCGCCACCGGCTGTCAGAACGCCGACTGGCATCTGCTGACGGCCCGGGTGGAGTCCGCGGGCGGGCCGCCCGAGGTGCTGTGGACCGCCGTACCGGTGTCCGACCTGGAGATCCTCGACGACTGGTTCGTGTCGGGGCTGGCCGGCAGCGGAAGCAACAGCGTCGTCGCACGGGATGTGTTCGTGCCGGCCCACCGTGTTCTGCCCGTCGGGCCGTTGCTGGGCGGCGACTTCCCCTCCAAGGCCAACGCCGACGACCCGTTCTACCGGATGCCGGTCCTGATGCTGTTCTGCGCCTGGACGGCACCGAACGCGCTGGGCCTGGCCCGGGCGGCGCTCGCGGAGTTCACCGAGCGGATCCACCGGCGGGGCATCACCTACACCTTCCACGAGCGGCAGTTCGAGGCGGGCGTCACGCATCTCCAGGCCGCCGAAGCCGCGTTGAAGATCTCCTGCGCCGAGCTGCTGACCGCCGAGTTCGTGGCGCGGATCGAGTCGGCGGCCGAGCACGACACGCCGTACACACAGGAGGAACGCGCCAAGATCCGCCCACAGAGCGGCTATACGACCCGACTGTGCAAGGAGGCCGTGGACCTCATCGCGTCCGCGTCGGGCGCGTCCTCACTGCACCGGGACGTCCCCGTCCAGCGGGCGGTACGCGACCTGCACGCGCTCAGCCTGCACTCCTTCGTCAACCCCACCACCAACCTGGAGCTGTACGGCCGGGTCCTGGCCGGACTCGACGCGGGCACGCCCTTCCTCTGACGGCTCAGCCCTGGGAGGCCAACCAGGCAGCGGTGTCGCGGGGATGCGCGAAGCGGTGGGTGGCGAGCGGGGCGAAGCGGGGGTCGCCGGTACGGCGTTCGATCTCGCTGCGCCTGCCCGCGTGCTGCGACCAGGCCCACCAGGCCGGGTGCTCCCGGCTGAACCAGCCCTTCCAGGTCTCCCTGTTGCCGCCGAAGAGCCGCTCGCGGGTGACCGTGCGCCGCACGGAACGGCGGAGGACACGCGGCATGATCACGTGTCTCGCGTAGTCCAGCCAGAGCACCGTGTCGGCCTTCTCCCAGAGCAGGTCGCGGACTTCGGGCGAGCCGATCGAGTCGACGATCCAGCGAGGTGCCGCCGTGAGCTGTGAAACCTCCTCGGTGAGGCCTTCGTTGACGGCCCAGCCGGGGCCGCTGTAGTACAGCGCGTCCATCTCGTAGTAGGGCAGGCCAAGGCGCTCTCCCACGGCCCGGGCGAGTGTGGACTTGCCGGCGCCCGTGGCTCCGACCACCAAGATCCGCTCCATGCGGGCACATTACCTACGATGTGGCTCACCAGCCGATCATCGACAGGAGCCCCACCGTGAACAGCCCGGACCAAGCTCACGCCTCCCTCGACGGCCTGGTGACGGGCGACGCGTTCGGTGACGGCTGGTTCACCCGGTCCGACGAATCCGCCGAAGAGCTGTGGGCCGCGAGGGAGTTGCGCCCGGTGCCGTGGTTGTGGACGGACGACTCCGCGATGGCGTTCGTGCTGTTCGCGCATCTGGTGACGCATGGAGAGGTGCAACCGGACGGCCTGGCACGGGAGTTCGCCGCCGAGTACGCGCGGGATCCTGGGCGCAAGTACGGTCCGTCGATGCACAGTGTGCTGCGCCGCATCGGTGACGGTGAGGACTGGCGGGCGGTCACCACGGGGCAGTTCGGCGGACAGGGGTCCTACGGAAACGGCGCCGCGATGCGGGTCGCTCCGTTGGGGGCATGGTTCCGGGACGATCTCGCGGCCGCCGCCGAACAGGCCAGGCTGTCCGCGCTGACCACCCACGCCCACCCGGAGGCCGTCGCGGGGGCGGTGGCCGTGGCGGTCGCCGCCGGACTGGCGGCCGCGGGTGCGGGTCAAGAGGCCGTCCCCCGTGCCGAGTTTCTCCGCGAGGTCGCCTCGCACGTACCCGACAGCGATGTCCGCTCCGGGCTGCTGGTCGCCGCGAACTTCTCCGAGCGGACGTCGGTGCGGCACGCGGCGTCCGTGCTGGGTTCGGGAATCCTGATCTCGGCACCGGACACCGTGCCCTTCGCCCTGTGGTCCGCCGCCGGTCAACCGGACGACCTGGCCGAGGCGTTGTGGCAGACCATCGCCGGGTGGGGCGACCGGGACACGACCTGCGCGATCGTGGGCGGTGTCGTCGCGGCCCGCACCGGCACGTCCGGCCTCCCGACCGCCTGGCGGGAGGCCCGGGAGCCGATCCCCGCCTGGAGCGGCTGGGACGCGCCCATGGCGGCCCGCCAGACCGGCGCGCGGGCGGGGCGCTGATACACGGGCCCTACACGGTCGTAGCGGCCGCCGCCGACAAGGCTCCCCGGGCCACCGCGACGAGACGCTCCCGCACCAGCTCCATGCACAGCCGCATGTTCTTGTCCGCGATGTCGTTGTCCGGGAGGCGGCAGGCGAACTGCAGCCCCTCGTGGACCCTGGTCACCCACGCGCACACCTGGTCGCCGTACGACACCCGGATCAGTCCGTACGCCTTCAGCTCCTGCCAGCGCTCCGAACCGGGCAGGGCACGCGAGTCGACGTACGAGACGATCGAGTACAGGTCGGGGGACGTGGGCCTGAAGTCGGCGCCGAGCAGGCGCAGTACGCGGGCGATGGGCATGCGGGCCAGCGGGCGGTTCTCGCGGAGGGTGGCGCGGACCATCCGCAGGGCGTGGTCGAAGTCCGTGGCGTGCTGGACGGGGATCTCGATCGGCGCGCCGCCCACGTACCAGCCGACCGAGTCGGCCCAGCGGGACTTGGCCCGGGTGTGGAAGGGGACGACGGTGCGGTACACGTCGAGTCCGCTGACCTCGCGGGCGGCGAGGGCGACGGCCGCCAGGATGCCGACGAGGCTTCCGCCGTAGGGGCGGCAGTGCGCCTCGAAGGCGGCCGCGTCCGTGTCGTCGACGAGCATCTCCTGGAGGAACTTCTGGGTGGGCAGCGGCCCTTCGGGGTCGAGGCCGAGGTCCACGGGGAAGTTCGGCAGTTTGCCGTCGCAGCGGGCGATGAACTCGCGCCAGCGAGCCACCACGGTGTGGGTGTCGTCGATCTGGTCGGCGTCCGTGCGTTCGCCCGCGCAGAAGTCGATGTAACTGGCGACGGGTTCGGACTCGACCGCCTTCCCGGCGAGGCCTGCCGCGTACAGCTCGTGGACCTCGCCCGCGATGCGGTGGAGCGAGTAGGCGTCGACGTTGCTGTGGTCGAACGCCAGATAGACGCTCGTGCCGTCGTCGCGGACGACCGCGGCGAAAAGGAAGTTGGGCCAGGTGAGCGCGTCCGCCGTCACATCGAAACGGTCCTGCAGATACCGGGTCAGCGTCACCGCGTCCGCGAACTCCCCGACGTCCTCCCGGTGCAGGGCCACCGCGTCGGCGTCCAGGGTGAAGCGCCGCATCTCGTCACCCGCCCACCGGAAGCCACTGCGCAGGGTCTCGTGCCGGAGCATCCAGGACCGCAACGCGCCCTGGAGCACATCGAGTTCGATCCGCCCCGGCATGTCGAAGGCGGTGCCCAGCCAGGTCGGCACGAACAGCCCGTCCTCGCGCACCGAACGCGCCGTACGGATGTGGGACTCCTGTACGTACGCCGGTGGCCGCACGTCGTCCGGGAGGGCCCGCGCGCTCCCCACGGCCGCCGGGTGCAGCGTCCATTCGACGAGTCGTCCGGGCCGGATCTCGCACCGCTGAAGGTCGGTCATGCGCACAGGGCTCTCCGTTCGCCTGCCCACGGGAGGCCGCCGGGCACCACTGTCGATCCACGCCTCCATGCCGCTGGGGCACCGATCACTGCATGAGGAGATCAACGAGGGGATAATCGGAAAGCAACGATGTGAACAGGCTTGCTGATCAATCCACTTCAGTCCCCGCGTCGCAGGCGCGCCGAAAGATGGTGCTGGAGCGGCTGTCCCACCGCCTCCAGGTCGTGTTCGAAGGTGAGCGCGCCGTCGTCGGTCAGCGCGTATCGGCGGCGGCTGGCGGTGACCTTCTTGGCGGTGGGGGCGAGGGCCACCTCGTGGGTGGAGAGGTCGACCGTGGCGCCGGTGACACGGCCGACGAGGATCTCCGCGATGCCGGTCGGCTGGGTGATCAGCGCCTCCACGCGGCCGTCGGGCTGGAGTCTCCACCAGCCGCTCTCGCGGGCAGCCGGACGCAGCGGCGCGCCGTCGGCGTCGAGGAGCCAGGCGCGGGCCTCGTAGTGCAGGAAGGGGCGGCCGTCGTGGCTGAAGGTCACGTTCTGCGCGTAGGCGAAGTCCCCTTCGATGGTGGGGTATTCGCCCTCGCCCCGGCCGTGCCAGTGGCCGAGGAGCCCGAGTACCGGTGCGAGCAACGGGTGCGGTGCGGGGTTCGCGTCCGGTCCGTGGGCGTCGGGGTACGGGGGTGTCGCTGCGGGGTCGGACACGAGGTGCGCTCCTGTGGTCGATACGGGTGCCGGGTCGCAGCCTAGGCGTCCGCGCCCGCGCTCGCCGAACTCCGCGGACTACGAAGTTTTTGCGAACTCGCGGGGACTCCATGAACCGGGTCCCACCTGTGCGAAGTCCCGTTTGTCCGCTCCCACTCGGCAGAGGTAATCCCGAGTTCACCGGGTTGCCCTTCCTCAGCGTTCTACGCGCGTGGTGTCATGCCCACGCTCACCACCCCCCACGTGGGCAACAACTCGACTAGGAGTCACGCATGTTGAGGACCTTCCTCAGCCGTGCCGGCGTCACCCTGGTGGCCGGCGCCGCCGTCTTCGTCACCGCCGTCCCCGCGAACGCGGCGACCTACACCGCGTTCGCGTTCTCGCAGAGCAGCAGCGAACCGGCGATCTACGACTTCATCAACTCGGCCACCAGCTCGCTCGACATGACGATGTACGAGCTGGAGGACACCACGGCCGTCAACGACCTCATCGCCCTCAAGAACAAGGGCGTCACCGTGCGGGTCGTCCTGGACCAGGCGCACAAGAGCGCCAACAACTCCGCCTACACCTCCCTCACCAACGCGGGGGTGGGCGTGGTGTGGTCGCCGTCCAGCTTCGTCTACACGCACCAGAAGACGATCACGGTCGACGGCACCAAGTCCCTTGTCCTGACCGGCAATCTGACCTCGCAGTACTACGCGACCGGCCGGGACTACGGCGTCTTCACCGACGACACCCGTGACGTCGCCGCGATCGAGAAGGTGTTCAACGCGGACTACGCCGGCACCTCGGTCACCCCGACCGACGGCGACCATCTGCTCTGGTCCCCCACCGACTCCCGCAGCCGGCTGCTGACCGTGATCAACGCGGCCACCAAGACGCTGGACGTCGAGGAACTGGAGTTCAGCGACAGCACGGTGGTCAACGCGATCGTGGCCAGGGCGAAGGCGGGCGTGACCGTGCGGGTGGTGCTGGAGACCCCGTCGAGCTACTCCAGCGAGGTGTCCGCGATCAAGGCGGCCGGCGGCACGGTCGTCGGCTACTCCGACCCCAACGGCTTCTACATCCACGCCAAGGCCATGGTCGCCGACTACGGGCTGTCCACCCAGGAGGTGGAGGCGGGTTCGATGAACATCAGCAGCAACTCGCTCTCCAACAACAGGGAGTTGGGCATCATCCTCACCGGCACGGGTGTGGCCCAGTCCGTCGCCACCACCATCGAGACCACGTTCAAGAACGACTACGCGGGCGGCACGGCCGCCTAGGACCGGGTGGGGTCAGTGCTGCCCCGCGTAGTGCAGGTCGCGCAGCAGGGCGATCTCGGCTCCGTGGTACAGCACTTCCTGGTTGACCCACCACACGATGTCGATGAACGGCTCCTCCGCGTCGCTGCCGTGCGGATAGGTGCAGTAGCCGACGGTGTCGAGCGCGGCGTCGTCGACGCTCAGCAGTGCCTTCCGCCAGGCACCGGCGGCGGCGTCGAAGGCCGCGACCGCTGAACAACTCCCCCGTGTGGATGTCCACCGCCGTCTCCGCCCTCGGCTCGGTC
>NZ_JBEXDX010000018.1:0-177274 GCF_040605995.1 Streptomyces sp. NPDC005492 | reverse complement strand
CTCAAGGAACGGACGCTTCCTTTGTACTCACCCTCTCGGGCTTTCCTCCGGGCTTCCCTTCGGTCTTGCGTTTCCGACTCTATCAGACCGTTTCCAGTCCCGATTCCCTGTCGGTTGGGATTGTCAAAGGCCCTGGGCTTTCGCCTGTCGGCCTTTCGACATTCACTACGTTAGCCGATTCCCTCGGCAGCTCATAATCGAGTTCCGCAGGTTCGAATTCAGGCATGCAGGCATGCCGAATGCGCCCCTGCTGAGAGGGAGTCGAAGGTAGTGGGTTGGCCGCTTCCGGCTGCTGGCGATTGCCGTACCCGGTTCAAGCGGCTCGGGCTACCTTACGCACCCTGCCAAGACGCGTCAACTTGAGCGACGCCTCGGCGTATGGGCCCGATAAGGGCTCACCGTCGGGTCGTTGGCGATCCAGAACCGCCACGGGTGGACCGCGCCCTCGCCGGACACTCCAGTACGGGGGCCGCTGCGTACCTGATGGGAGGGCACGGATGTACCGGCCAGCACCCTCAGGGGTGTCTCGCCCGTGGTGCACGCGTCCGTGCCGTCCAGGGAGCGGTCGACGTCCAGGGCGGTGGCGAGGCGGGCGGGGCCTTTGGCCAGTTCTTTGTCATTTCGGGCCGAGAGTCGACGTTTACGGGCCAGCTCGGCGCCCTCGACGATCTCGCCGGCGCGGAGCAGCACCGCCCTCGCCGTGCCCTCGGGACCGCACACCAGGTTCATGCAGTGCCACATGCCGTAGGTGAAGTAGACGTACACGTACCCGGGCGGACCGAACATCACACCGTTGCGGGCCGTCGGTCCGCGATAGGCGTGGGAGCCGGGGTCGTTACCGCCGTCGTAGGCCTCGACCTCTGTGATGCGCAGGACGATCGGGCCGTCAGGGGTCGTACGGACGAGGAGGTGGCCCAGGAGGTCGGGGGCGACCTCCAAAACAGGGCGGTCGAAGAACTCTCTGGGGAGTGGCATACGGTCCGTGGGCGCGATCATGGCGTCCGAGCGTAGTCCAGACCCACTTGTGCCAACGGGTGGTCAAGGTTCCGTGCGCTTGCCAGGGTGTGGGCCGGAACCGGTCGCGGTCGGATCGCGTTTGTAGGGATCAAGGATCCATACGTAAAGGGAGAGTCATGGGGTTCAAGAAGCTGCTCGCGAGCCTGGGGGCCGGCGGGGCTTCGGTGGAGACGGTGCTGACCGAGGTCAACGTCGTTCCTGGTGGTGTCGTCCAGGGTGAGGTGCGGATCCAGGGCGGGTCCGTGAACCAGGAGATCCAGGGGCTCTCGGTCGGACTGCAGGCCAAGGTCGAGGTGGAGAGCGGCGACCAGGAGTACAAGCAGGACATCGAGTTCACGAAGGTGCGCCTCGGCGACGCCTTCGAGCTGCGCGCGGGTGCGGTGCACGCGGTGCCGTTCGGTCTTGAGATCCCGTGGGAGACGCCGGTCACGATGATCGACGGGCAGGCGCTGCGCGGGATGCACATCGGGGTGAGCACCGAGCTGGCGATCGCGCGGGCCGTGGACTCCAGCGACCTGGACCCGGTCAACGTGCACCCGTTGCCGGCGCAGAAGGCGATTCTGGACGCCTTCATCCGGCTGGGCTTCCGCTTCAAGAATGCGGACATGGAGCGCGGTCACATCCGGGGGACGCGGCAGAAGCTGCCGTTCTACCAGGAGATCGAGTTCTACCCGCCGTCGCAGTACCGCGGGCTCAACCAGGTCGAGTTGAGCTTCGTGGCCGACGAGAACGCGATGGACGTCATCCTGGAGATGGACAAGAAGCCGGGACTGTTCAGTGAGGGCAGTGACACCTTCCGGTCCTTCCAGGTGGGCCAGCACGACTTCCAGGGGACCGACTGGGCGGCGTACCTCAACCAGTGGCTGTCCGAGGTCGGCAGCAAGCGGAACTGGTTCTAGGCTCGGAACGTACTGAAGATTCCGATCAGGAGGTACCGAGGTGACCGAGCTGAAGCGGCGACCACTCCCCCATGACTTCCATCCGCCCGTGCCGTCGTTCACGGTGACGAGTGAGGACGTCGAGGCCGGGGGGACGCTCAAGGACGCTCAGGTCTACGCGGCCGGCAACACCTCGCCGCAGTTGCGGTGGGAGGGCTTCCCGTCCGAGACCAAGAGTTTCGCCGTGACCTGCTACGACCCGGACGCCCCTACGGGGAGCGGGTTCTGGCACTGGACGGTGTTCGACATCCCGGTCTCGGTGACCGAGCTGCCTGCGGGTGCGGGCAGCGGCAAGTTCGAGGGGCTGCCGGAGGGCGTCGTACAGGTGCGCAACGACTACGGGTCGAAGGACTTCGGCGGTGCCGCGCCGCCGCCCGGGGACGGGTCGCACCGCTATGTGTTCACGGTGTATGCCGTGGACACGGAGAAGCTCGGTCCGGATTCGGATGTTTCTCCGGCGGTCGTCGGTTTCAACCTGCGGTTTCACACGCTCGCGCGTGCCCAACTGATCGGTGAGTACGAAGTGCCCGCCGAAGGCTGACGTTCATTGAACGTTTGCCCGCCTCTGGTCTTGGAATTGATCAGAGGCGGGCATTTTTTATTGCGTTGTCCATCTCGGCGTGCCCGGCCAGAGTTGATCCAAGCCCGCCACGCGGTGGGCCGGTTGCACATGGGAGGTGGGCTGGATGCGGGACACGCTGGTGCTGAACGCGAGCTTCGAGCCGCTGTCGACGGTGACGTTGAATCGTGCCGTCGTTCTGGTGCTCCAGGACAAGGCTGTCGTCGAGCAGGCCCACCCCGAACTGCGTATGCGCGGAGCGGAGGTTGATATACCGGCCCCCCGGGTGATCCGGTTGTGCAGGTATGTCAGGGTGCCGTTCCGAAGACAAGCTCCGTGGTCGAGGCGCGGTGTGCTGGTCCGTGACCGGCACAGGTGCGCTTACTGCGGCAGGCGGGCGACGACGGTCGACCATGTGGTGCCGAGGGCGCAGGGCGGTCAGGACTCCTGGCTGAACACGGTGGCCTCCTGCGCGGAGGACAACCACCTCAAGGCGGCTCGGACTCCGGAGCAGGCGGGGATGCCGCTGCTGCGGCAGCCGTTCGAGCCGACGCCGGCGGACGCGATGCTGCTGGCGCTGGGGACCGAGGACTTCGACGCCTTGCCGGAGTGGCTGGTGCAGCCGGCCGCGTAAAGCTTTCTCCTACGACACTGGGGCCCACCTCCTGCGGGAGGTGGGCCCCAGTGTCGTAGGACAGGCTGGTCAGTCGATGGACGGCTTCTCTCGGCGTTCCGAATTGCCCCCGGAGTTCCCCGAGTTGCCTCCGTCGCCGCCCGAACCGCCGCCGAACGGGCCCATGTTGCCCATCGCGCCGGAGAGGCCCTTGAGGGCGTCGCCGATCTCGCTGGGCACGATCCAGAGCTTGTTGGCGTCGCCTTCGGCGATCTTCGGGAGCATCTGGAGGTACTGGTAGCTGAGGAGCTTCTGGTCGGCGTCTCCGGCGTGGATGGCCTCGAAGACCGTACGGACGGCCTGGGCCTCGCCCTCTGCGCGCAGGGCGGCGGCCTTGGCCTCACCCTCGGCGCGCAGGATCTGGGACTGCTTCTCACCCTCGGCGGTGAGGATGGCGGCCTGGCGCGTGCCCTCCGCGGTGAGGATCGCGGCGCGCTTGTCGCGGTCGGCGCGCATCTGCTTCTCCATCGAGTCCTGGATGGAGGTGGGGGGCTCAATTGCCTTGAGTTCCACACGGTTTACGCGGATGCCCCACTTGCCCGTCGCCTCGTCGAGGACGCCGCGCAGGGCCGCGTTGATCTCCTCGCGGGAGGTCAGGGTCCGCTCCAGGTCCATGCCGCCGATGATGTTGCGGAGCGTGGTGACCGTGAGCTGCTCGATCGCCTGGATGTAGCTGGCGACCTCGTAGGTCGCGGCCCGGGCGTCGGTGACCTGGTAGTAGATGACCGTGTCGATGTTGACGACAAGGTTGTCCTGGGTGATCACCGGCTGCGGCGGGAACGGTACGACCTGTTCGCGCAGGTCGATGCGGTTGCGGATGGTGTCTATGAACGGGACGACGATGTTGAGTCCCGCGTTGAGTGTCCGTGTGTAGCGGCCGAATCGCTCCACGATCGCGGCACTTGCCTGCGGGATGACCTGGATCGTCTTGATCAAAGCGATGAAGACCAACACCACCAGGATGATCAAGACGATGATGACCGGTTCCATCGTGCTCCCCGTACCCTTCTCCGCCTCGGCGCTTTCGGAAGATCTTATGGTTGTTGAAGATCTTGCTGGTCGAGTCTGACAGACCGTCGGGCAACTCGTGTGCCGTTCGGTTCAGTTGAGTCCTGCGAGGTCAGATGACGATCGCGGTGGCTCCTTCGATCTCCACGACGTCCACCTCCTGGCCCGGTTCGTAGGCGCGCTCGGTGTCGAGCGAGCGGGCCGACCAGATCTCTCCGGCCAGCTTGATCCGGCCACCGCCGGAGCCGTCGACGCGTTCCAGGACGACGGCCTGCTTGCCCTTCAACGCGTCCACTCCGGTGGCGAGTTGGGGCAGTGTCGAACGGTGCCGGGCCGCGATGGGCCGTACGACTCCGATGAGGGCGACCGAGACGACGAGGAAGACGAGGACCTGGACGACGAGGTCCCCGCCGATCCCGGCGGTGGCCGACGCGGCGACGGCGCCCACGGCGAGCATGCCGAACTCCGGCATCGCGGTCACCACGAGCGGGATCCCGAGTGCTGCCGCGCCGACGAGCCACCACACCCATACGCCGATGTCGTTCACATGGTCATGGTAGGGCTGCGGGTCCGGTCGCGGACAGGGCGCATATGCCCGTACGGCCCGTATTTTTCAGGGGAGTTCGGTCAGGACATGGGGAGACCGTGTGCGGTCCAGCGGTCGCCGACCTGCTCGACGATGAGCGGGAGGCCGAAGCAGAGGGAGAGGTTGCGGGCGGTGAGTTCGAGTTCCAGCGGGCCCGCGGCGAGGACCTTGCCCTGACGGATCATCAGGACGTGGGTGAAGCCGGGGGCGATCTCCTCGACGTGGTGCGTGACCATGATCATGGAGGGGGCGATCGGGTCGCGGGCGAGGCGGCCGAGGCGGCGTACGAGGTCCTCGCGGCCACCGAGGTCGAGACCGGCGGCGGGCTCGTCGAGGAGGAGCAGCTCGGGGTCGGTCATCAGGGCGCGGGCGATGAGGGTGCGCTTGCGCTCGCCCTCGGAGAGGGTGCCGAACCTGCGGTCCAGGTAGTCGCTCATGCCGAGGCGGTCGAGGAAGGCGCGGGCACGCTGTTCGTCGATGTCCTCGTAGTCCTCGTTCCACCCGGCGGTCATGCCGTAGGCGGCGGTCAGAACGGTCTGCAGGACGGTCTGGCGCTTGGGGAGCTTCTCAGCCATGGCGATGCCGGCCACGCCGATGCGGGGGCGCAGTTCGAAGACGTCGACCTTGCCGAGGGTCTCGCCGAGGATGGTGGCGGTGCCGCTGCTGGGGAAGAGGTAGCTGGACGCGACGTTCAGGAGCGTGGTCTTGCCGGCGCCGTTCGGGCCGAGGATGACCCAGCGCTCGCCCTCCTTGACCGACCAGGAGACCTGGTCCACCAGAGCCCGGCCCTCCCGGACCACGGTTACGTCCTCCAGCTCCAGAACATCGCTCATGAGCGCGCTGTCTCCCATTGCATCGTCGGCCTGTCTCGGCTGTCGCGTGCGCCGGTAGGCGCAGCCCTCGAAGAAATCTACGCCACCGGCCGGGCGGTCCATTCCATCGGTCCGGTCCTTAGGCTGGAGGCCATGCTTTCGGAACCGCGTTCAGGGCGCCTCGCCGCCTGGGGAAATGCCCTCTTGGCCGGACTTGTCTCACCGGACGACGCCGTCCTCGCCATCGTCGGCGAGGACGCCGTGCACCGGGTGGAAGGGCTGCCGGGCGAGTCGGCACCCGTCGGACTCACCCTCGCGCTGGGGCGGCTGCGCACCCTCGGCGTCACCGGACTGCGGGTGGCGCTGCCCACCTCGGGACACCCGCTGGGGCTGAGCGGCCCGCCCGAGTTCAACGCGCGGGCCCTGGAGGCCGAGGAGGCGGTGATCTGCTACGGCGCCGCGCTCGGCCTGGTTCCCGAGGTGTACGAGGCCGGTCCCGCCGGTGATGTCCATGTCGAGGTCGTGTGGCACTGCCTGCCGGTGCGGGAGGCGCCGCCCGCCGATGTGCCCTCGCTCGGAGAGGCCGAGCGCGAGTTGGCGGAGGCACTCCGGGATGCGACGGAGGTGTTGTCGCGGATGGATGTCGCCGGTTCGGGGCCGGTCGCCGAGGCGGCGGTCGACGCGTACCGGGCGCGGGCCGAGCGTGGGCGGGAGGTGCTGGCGCCGGGGTATCCGCCGCGGGCGGTGCGGGTGCTGGAACTGGCGCAGCGGGTGGGGTTGTTGGTGTCCCTGGCCTACGAGAGCGGGCACGGGGGTGCGGTGAGCGCGTCCGAGATGGCGGTGCGGGCCGGGGCGTTGCGGCCGGTGGAGCGGACGGCTCGGCGGGCGCAGGTCGCGGCGTACAACTCCGTTGTGGAGGAGCGGGAGAAGGGGGCACGGTAAGAGTTCCGTTGCCCTGGTCAGAAGAGTCAGGTCTGTAAAAGAAGGGCCCCACGAGTCGTCGTTGACTCGTGGGGCCCCGCTCAGTGCTGTGGGCGTCAGTCGTTGACGCCCTTGTTGCCGAACGCGGGGTTCAGCAGGCCGATGACGTTGATGCTGTCTCCGACGACGTTGACGGGGACGTGGACCGGGACCTGCACGGTGTTGCCCGAGAGGACACCCGGCGACTTCACGGCCGCGCCGTCGGCATCCGCGTCGGCGACAGCGGCACCGGCGGAGGCGCCAGCGGCGATACCGGCGACGGTCAGGGCCACGGCGGCCTTCTTGGCGATGTTCATGAGAAGCATTCCTCCTGCGATTGCGTGACCGACCCGGCCGCGGGTCGTGCGCTGATCAACGCGGCAGGCGTCGGGAACGGCACGGGAATGCGCGTTTGACTGCCCGTTCGGATCATTGGCGGGACAAACCGACGAGGTGACGAACAGACCGGCCTCCCGGGAGCGCCCGGGAGGCCGGAGGTCACTGTCGCGGAGCGACGTGCGTCAGCCGTTGACGCCCAGGTTGCCGAAGGCGGGGTTCAGGACGCCGATGACGTTCACGCTGTTGCCCACCGCGTTCACCGGGACGTGCACCGGGACCTGGACGACGTTGCCCGAGCCGACGCCGGGCGAACCGACGGCCTGGCCGTTCGCCAGACCGTCGGCGGAGGCCAGCCCGGCACCGGCGGCGACCAGCCCGCCGGCCACCATCGTCACGGCCGCTGCCTTCTTCAGGTTCTTCACTTCTGAGCCCTCCTAGCGATCACCGCGACAGGCGCCGCGGCACGCACTGGAGAACGGCGGAGATCCACGAAGGATGCGCCATTCGGGGGACATTCCCACGACGGTATGAATCTCAGCCCGGAACGGGACGCTCCGGGTTGCCGCCGCGCCCCCTCTCACCTCGTCAGACCGTGGCGTACGGCGAAGAGGGCGGCCTGGGTGCGGTCCGCCAGGTCCAGCTTCATGAGGATGTTGGAGACGTGGGTCTTCACGGTCTTCTCGGACAGCACCAGGGCGCGGGCTATCTCGCGGTTGGAGCGGCCGTCCGCGATCAGGCCGAGCACCTCGCGCTCCCGCTCCGTGAGCGAACCGCCTCTCCCCTGCCCCGAGTTGGACTCCTCCTGGGACAACAGGACGCCCGCGACCTCGGGTTGGAGCAGGATGTGGCCGGCGTGGACGGATCGGATGGCGCCGGCCAGGGCGTCCGGGTCCACGTCCTTGTAGACGTAACCGGCGGCGCCCGCGCGCAGGGCCGGGATCACCGTGCGCTGTTCGGTGAAGCTGGTGACGATCAGCACGCGCGCGGGGTGGTCGAGTTCACGGAGTCGGCGCAGCGCCTCGATGCCGTCCATGCCCGGCATCTTGACGTCCATGAGGACGACGTCGGGCTTCAACTCCTCGGTGCGTGCGACTCCTTCGGCGCCGTCGGCCGCCTCGCCGACGACCTCGATGTCGTCCTGCACCTCCAGGAAGGTGCGCAGGCCCCGGCGGACGACCTGGTGGTCGTCGACGATCAGCACCTTGATTGCGTCAGCCACCGGGGACCTCCATCTCGATCGTGGTGCCCTTTCCGGGCGCCGATTCGACGGTCAGCGTGCCGCCGACGCCGCTGGTCCGGTCCCGCATGGAGACCAGGCCGAGGTGGCGTCCCGCGCGGCGGATCGACTGGGGTTCGAAGCCGCTGCCGTCGTCGGTGATCCGCAGGACCGCGCCGCAGCCGCTTCGCTCCAGGGTCACGGCGACATGGTCCGCGCCGGAGTGCCGCAGCGCGTTGTGCAGGGCCTCCTGGGCGACGCGCAGCATGGCCTCCTCCTGGGCGGCGGGCAGGGCGCGGAAGCCGCGTCCGGTGAAGGTCACGCGTGCGGTGTGGGCGCGGTCGAGGACCTGGATCTGGGT
The DNA here is from genome assembly GCF_040605995.1 of Streptomyces sp. NPDC005492. Classification (NCBI taxonomy): domain Bacteria; kingdom Bacillati; phylum Actinomycetota; class Actinomycetes; order Kitasatosporales; family Streptomycetaceae; genus Streptomyces; species Streptomyces sp. NPDC005492. The sequence continues at coordinate 168,805 of NZ_JBEXDX010000018.1, read as the reverse complement.
GCGCAGGGTGGCGCTCAGGCCGTCCTCGTCGAGGGCGGCGGGGCGCAACTCGACGACTGCGGCTCGCAGTTCGTCGGCGGCCTCGGCGGCGAGCGCGGCCACCTGCTGGAGTTCGCCCTTGGCGCGGGAGGGGTCGCGGTCCACGAGGGTGGCGGCGGCCTGTGCGGTGAGGCGGAGCGAGAAGAGTTTCTGGGCGACCGCGTCGTGCAGTTCGTGGGCGAGCCGGGAGCGCTCCTCGGCGATGGTCAGCTCGCGGCTGCGCTCGTAGAGGCGGGCGTTGGTGAGGGCGATGGCGGCGTGCTGGGCGAGGATCGAGAGCAGCTCCTCGTCCTCCTCGGTGAAGCCGCAACCGCCGTCCGTTTTGGGGCAGTTCTTGTTGGCGAGGAAGAGTGCGCCGATGACCTCGTCGTCGTCGCGGATGGGCAGGCCGAGGAAGTCGGACATCTCGGGGTGGGCCGAGGGCCAGCCCTCGAATCGCGGGTCCTTGCGCACGTCGGCGAGTCGCTCGGCCTTCGCCTCGTGCAGCATCGCGGCGAGGATGCCGTGCTGGCGCGGGAGCGGGCCGATGGCCTTCCACTGGGCGTCGCTGACGCCGTCGACCACGAACTGGGCGAAGCCGCCGTGGTCGTCGGGGACACCGAGGGCGGCGTACTGCGCGTCGAGCAGCTCGCGGGCCGAGGCGACGATCGTCTTGAGGACGTCGCGCACCTCCAGGTGCCTGCTCATGGCCAGCAGCGCGGAACTCACCGCCGCGAGGCCGGACCGTGGACCTTGGCTCATGTCCTCACGGTACCGGCGGGGTGTGACAGCGCGGATCGGGCCGGTGACGGCCGTCGTCTGGTCCGGTGGACCTAGGGCGAAGGGCCCCGGTGGAGTGCGCCCCGCGTCCGACGCGGTACCGGCGGTCCCGTTCCTACGGTGGGTGCACCGCGCCGATGGAGGTGTGGTGGACGAGGGGACGGGTGTCATGTCGGTAGCGATCATCACCGGGGCGTCGAAGGGGCTGGGGCGGGCGCTCGCCGAGGCGCTCGCGGCGCGGGGCTGGGACCTGGTGCTCGACGCCAGGTCCGAGGGGGTGCTCGGAGAGGCGGCCAGAGCCGTCTCCGCGTACGGCACGCGCGTGGAGGCCGTCCCCGGGGATGTCACGGACGCGGTGCACCGGGCCGAGCTGGTGGCCGCGGCGGGCAAGCTGGGCGGCGTCGACCTGGTGGTGAGCAACGCGAGCGCGCTGGGCGCCGAGCCGCTCGTACGCCTTGCGGAGCTGCCCCTGGACGGGCTGCGCCGGGCGCTGGAGGTGAACGTGGTGGCGGCGCTCGGGCTGGTCCAGGAAGCCCTCCCGCTGCTGCGGGCGTCGCGGGTGGGCTCGGTGATCGCGGTCAGCTCGGACGCGGCGGCCGAGGCGTACGAGACGTGGGGCGGGTACGGGGCGTCCAAGGCGGCCCTCGACCAGCTCGCGGCCGTGCTCGCCGCGGAGGAGCCGGGGCTGCGGGTGTGGGCGGTCGACCCCGGGGACATGGGCACGGACCTGTACGCGGCCGCCGTACCGGACGACGACGATCCCCGGCCCGCGCCGACCTCGGTGGTACCGGCCTTCCTCCGGCTGCTGGACGAGCGTCCGGCGAGCGGTCGCTATGGAGCACCGGCCCTGCTGGAGGAGCGATGACGGTGGCCATGGGGGTCCCCCCGTTCGAGCGCAGTCGAGAAGGGGGGAAGGTTCCGGAGGAACTGTCCGCGCGCGTGCCGGTCGAACAGCGCGGGCCCGGGCTGGACCGGGACGCCGTACGACTGCTCGTGTCCCGGGGCACCGAGGTGGCCCATCACAGGTTCGCGGAGCTGCCGTCGCTGCTGCGGGCCGGGGATCTGCTGATCGTGAACACGTCTCCGACCCTGGCCGCGGCGGTCGACGGACGGATCGGGCACGCCCGCGTGGTGGTGCATTTCTCCACGCGGGGCGATGACGGGCGGTGGGCGGTGGAGCTGCGCGAACCGGACGGGAAGGGCACCACACGCGCGCGTGCGGGCGGCCCGGCCGGGACGGAGGTGCGGCTGCCCGGGGGTGTGCGGCTGGCCCTGGAAGAGCCGTTGAGCGCGCGGGGCGAGCGGTTGTGGTGGGCGCGGGCGGCGGCGGACGTCCAGGGGATGCTGCGGGAGTACGGCCGCCCCATTCGCTACGCCTATACGGAGCGGGACCAGCCGTTGGCCGTCTATCAGACCGTGTTCTCGTTGCCGTCCGGGGACGGGGCCGGCAGTGCGGAGATGCCCAGTGCCGCTCGGCCCTTCACCGCGCGGATGGTGGCGGAGCTGGTGAGTCGGGGGGTGCAGTTCGCGCCGATCACCCTGCACACCGGGGTGGCGTCCGCCGAGGCGCACGAGCCGCCGTATCCGGAGCGGTTCGCGGTGCCCGAGGCGTCGGCCCGGTTGATCAATGCCGCCCGGGCCGGGGACGGTCGGGTGCTCGCGGTCGGGACCACCGCGGTGCGGGCCGTGGAGTCGGCCGCCGGGGACAGCGGGGTCGTACGCGCGCGTGCGGGGTGGACGGATCTCGTCGTCACCCCGGAGCGGGGGGTGCGGGTGGTGGACGGGCTGCTGACGGGGCTGCACGAGCCGGAGGCCTCGCATCTGCTGATGCTGGAGGCGGTCGCCGGGCGGGCCGCCGTGGACCGTGGCTACGAGGAGGCGCTGCGCGGGCGCTACCTGTGGCACGAGTTCGGCGACGTGCACCTCATCCTCACGAAAGAGGACCCTCACACAGTGCGTTGCTCCAGCAACTGCCCGTGAGGATGGTGTGGGGACGATGTGAGCCCGCACATAGGGCCCAGATCACGTACTAAGGGACATAGGAACTAAAGCCGACCCGCTTGAGCGGGACAGACAGTCCTGTCTGTCCCGTTTTGCCCTTCCCTGCTCCACTACCCGGGATCGTACGTCACACCTTTGCCACAGGTTTTTGCGGCCGCTAAGAATTGCATCCGTCGCTCAGCGCCGCGGATTCCGTCCGCGGCGTTTGTGCCGGAAGCACCCGCGTCCCCGCCGGACGGTGAGCGACCTCCCCGCGATTCGAAGAGGTCCATCCGCCATGCCCAAGAACACCCAGAATCCTGGCCACGGTCGCCTGACCAGGCTGACGAAGCAGCACAAGATCGCGCTCGCCGGTGTCGCCACGCTCGGCGCCGCCGCCCTCGCCTTCTCGGCGGTGCCCGGCGACGCGGGGACGACCACGAACGACGCCGCGTCCTCGGCCCACGTGGCGTACAGCTCGGAGCCCATCAAGGACGTCAAGGCCAGCGTCACCGACCAGCTCGCCGGCGCCAGCGTGAAGGCCGAGGCGATCCAGGCGAAGGCCGACGCAAAGGCGAAGGCCGCGAAGGCTGCTGCCAAGGCCAAGGCGGACGCCGCCGCGAAGAAGAAGGCCGCCGCCGCGGCCGCCGCCAAGAAGAAGGCGGAGGCCGCGCGCAAGGCCAAGGCCAAGAAGGCCGCGAGCCGCGCCGCCCAGCGCGTCAAGCTCCAGCCCGTCGCCGCGACGACCTACGCCAACAACCTCAACGGCTGGATCAACCACGCCCTCGCGATCATGAAGCAGAAGGGCATCCCGGGTTCGTACAACGGCCTGTACAAGAACATCATGCGGGAGTCCTCGGGCAACCCGAGCGCCGTCAACGGCTGGGACGTCAACGCGGTCAACGGCACCCCGTCGATCGGTCTGCTCCAGGTCATCCAGCCGACGTTCAACGCGTACCACGTCTCCGGTACCTCGACGAACATCTACGACCCGGTCGCCAACATCACCGCCGCCGCCAACTACGCGGCCGACCGGTACGGCTCGATCGACAACGTCAACAGCGCGTACTGAGGCCTCCGGCGGACCTCTGGGTCTCGGTATCGACGCCGAAGGGCGGCACCCCCACCAGGGGCGCCGCCCTTCGGCGTCGTACGCGAACGGTCACTTGCGCATGACCTCGGGCTCGTGCCGGCGCAGGAAGCGCGCCACGAAGAAGCCGCAGACCACGCCGAGGACGATCAGGGCTGCCATGTCCATGCCCCAGGCGCCGACGGTGTGCTCCCACAGCGGGTCGGCGCTGTCGCCCGGCTTGGGCGGGCTGATCTTGTTGAAGTCCAGCGTGGCGCCCGCGGCGCCGACCGCCCAGCGCGACGGCATCAGGTACGAGAACTGGTTGACGCCGATCGCGCCGTTCAACGTGAACAGGCAGCCGGTGAAGACGACCTGGATGATCGCGAACATCACCAGCAGCGGCATGGTCTTCTCGGCCGTCTTCACCAGCGACGAGATGATCAGGCCGAACATCATCGCGGTGAAGCCGAGGCCCATGATCGGGATGCAGAGCTCGAACATGGTCTGGCTGCCCAGGACCAGGCCCTGCTCCGGGATCTCCCGGCTGGAGAAGCCGATGACACCGACCATCAGGCCCTGCAGCGCGGTGATCACGCCGAGCACGAACACCTTGGACATCAGGTACGCGGAACGGGACAGGCCCGTTGCGCGTTCCCGTTCGTAGATGACCCGTTCCTTGATCAGCTCGCGGACGGAGTTGGCCGCGCCGGCGAAGCAGGCGCCGACCGCCAGGATCAGCAGGACCGTGGTGGCCGTGCCGTTCGGGATGATGTTCCCGGTCTTCGGGCTGGGCGGGTTGGGCAGCAGGCTGTTGCCCGAGTCGATGAGCAGGCTCACCGCGCCCAGGACGCCCGGCAGGATCACCATCAGGGCCAGGAAGCCCTTGTCGGAGGCGATCACCGCGACATAGCGGCGCACCAGCGTGACGAACTGCGACATCCAGCCCTGCGGCTTCGGCGGCTTCATCGCCTGCATCGGCGGCATCTGTACGGACTGCGGAGCGATCGCGTCGATGTCGGCGGCGTACATCTGGTAGTGCTGCGAGCCCTTCCAGCGGCCCGCCCAGTCGTAGTCGCGGTAGTTCTCGAAGGCGGAGAAGACGTCGGCCCAGGTGTCGTAGCCGAAGAAGTTCAGTGCCTCCTCCGGCGGGCCGAAGTAGGCGACGGAGCCGCCGGGGGCCATCACCAACAGCTTGTCGCAGATCGCCAGTTCGGCCACGGAGTGGGTGACGACGAGGACGGTGCGGCCGTCGTCTGCGAGGCCGCGCAGCAGTTGCATGACATCGCGGTCCATGCCCGGGTCGAGGCCCGAGGTGGGCTCGTCCAGGAAGATCAGCGAAGGCTTGGTGAGGAGTTCCAGGGCCACCGAGACGCGCTTGCGCTGGCCGCCGGAGAGCGAGGTGATCTTCTTCTCTTTGTGGATGTCGAGCTTCAGCTCGCGCAGCACCTCGTCGATGCGGGCCTCGCGCTCGGCGCCGGTGGTGTCGGCGGGGAAGCGCAGCTTGGCCGCGTACTTGAGGGCCTTCTTGACGGTCAGCTCCTTGTGCAGGATGTCGTCCTGCGGGACCAGACCGATGCGCTGCCGCAGCTCGGCGAACTGCTTGTAGAGGTTGCGGTTGTCGTAGAGGACGTCGCCCTGGTTGGCGGGCCGGTAGCCGGTGAGCGCCTTGAGCAGGGTCGACTTGCCGGAACCTGACGGGCCGATGACCGCGATCAGCGACTTCTCCGGTACGCCGAAGGAGACGTCCTTGAGGATCTGCTTGCCGCCGTCGACCGTCACCGTCAAGTGCCGGGCGGAGAAGGAGACTTCACCGGTGTCGACGAACTCTTCGAGCCGGTCGCCGACCAGTCGGAACGTGGAGTGGCCGACGCCGACGATGTCGTTCGGGCCGAGCAGCGCCGAGCCGCCCTTGGCGATCGGCTGGCCGTTGACGTACGTGCCGTTGTGCGAGCCGAGGTCACGGATCTCGAAGCGGCCGTCGGGCGTCGCGTGGAACTCGGCGTGGTGGCGCGACACTTGGAGGTCGGAGACCACCAACTCGTTCTCCAGCGCACGGCCGATACGCATGATGCGGCCGATCGAGAACTGGTGGAACGTGGTCGGGCTGCGGTCGCCGTAGACCGGCGGCGCCCCCGCGCCGGCGCCGGGTCCCTGCTGCGGCGGAATCTGCGAAGCGGGCGGCGGCGGCTGGTAGCGCTGCTGCTCCGGCGTCTGCTGCGGTGGTGCCTGCTGGGCCGGTGCCTGCTGTGCCCAGCCGGGGGCCGCGCCCTGCGCGGCGTACGGCTGTTGCTGCGGCTGGGCCTGCGGAGCGGCCACGGCCGCCGCGGCGCCGGACAGGCTCAGTTGCGGGCCGTCGGTCGCGTTGCCCAGATGCACGGACGAGCCGGGGCCGATCTCCATCTGGTGGATGCGCCGGCCCTGCACGAACGTGCCGTTGGTGCTGCCGTGGTCGTCGATGACCCAACTCCGGCCGCTCCAACTGATCGTGGCGTGCCGCCAGGAGACCCTGGCGTCGTCGACCACGACATCCCCCTGCGGATCACGTCCGAGGGTGTAGGGCCTGGACGCGTCGAGCGTCCAGGTCCGTCCATTCAATTCCAGTACGAGTTCCGGCACTCCATGCCCCACTGAGTAGTCCCCCGAGTTACCCCCATCACAGGGAGTCTAGGGATGTCGAACATCGTCGGGAACTATTTCAGGCTGCACCCCCTGACCGAAAGTCGGGCCTTGTGGAGACCACGTCGGTACGCGTTCGCCGGTTCCGTTGACGGGGTTGAAACCGACCCGGAGAGTGGTAATCCACGCGAGGGGGACACGTGGTGTCCGCTCCGCGCCGCGGATCGGGGGGTCTGCCATGAACTCAGCGACGAGTGTCAGGACGGCGAGCTACGACACGAGGGTGCCCTGGGGTGACGTCCTGCTCTCCGCGATCGCGGCGGTGAGCTGGGCGTTGATAGGGATGGCGGGCACGGCCGCGCTCGGCCTGCACCTGCTGGGCGCCGACGCGACGGGCTCGCTCGGCCCGATGACCGCGGCGGTGGTGGCCCTCGGCGCGGGTGGTTCGGTCACCCCGACGGGCGATGTCTCCGCGTTCGGCCTGACCGGCGCGCAGGCGACCACGGCGGTCACGATCACGCCGTTGGGCGTGAGTCTGGTGGGAGCGCTCCTGCTGTCGTATTTCTTCCTACGGTCCTTTCGGGCGGCCGGAGTTGTGATCGCACCGGCCGAACTCCTCGCGCGCGCGGGGTCGGTGATCGTGCTCTTCGTAGCGATGCTCGGGGGACTGGCCTGGGCGGGGCACGACGTCATCACCATCGACGGCAGCAAACTGGGCCTCGACAAACTGACGGGCGGCGGTGGTGACGGCGGTGGGGTGAACATCCCCGGTCTCGGTGACATCGGGGACATCGGCGGGCTGCTGCCGGACAAGATCGGCGACCTCGTCAAGGCGAAGGCTGCCGTCGGCTTCACCGTCGACACGGCGCCGACCCTGCTGGGCGGCCTGGCCTGGTCGGCGGGCATCCTCCTCATCGCCCTGCTGGCCTCCCGCCGTACGCCCCTCCCACCCGGTTGGGATCCCGTCCACCGTGTCGTACGACCGGCCGCGTCCGCGCTGGTCGCGGTGGGGCTGGTCGCGGTGGCGGCGGGGCTCGCGGCGGCGGCGTACGCGGCGATCGGCGACGACCACCCCAAACGGATCGCGGGCGCCGCCCTGTTGGGCGCGCCCAACGGGGTCTGGCTCGGCATCCCGCTCGGCCTCTTCGTCCCCTGGGACGGCAAGGCGACCGGCGAACTCGCGAAGCTCCTCCCCCACCCCCTGGACCAACTCCTGAGCGCGAAGACCAACGAGCCGGTGACCCTCGGCCGACTGGCCGAACTGGACAGCCGGGTATGGCTGTTGGCGGTCGCAGCGGCACTGATGATGCTGCTGGCGGGGGTGTTGACGGCAGCGCGGACGCCTGTGCCGTCGGCGAGTCCGGGGGCTCTCGGCTTCGCCGGGCGGTGCGCTCTGCGCCTGGGCGCGGTGACCGCGCTGACACTGCCGCTGCTGGCCTGGCTGACGGATGTGTCGGTGGACGCCTCACTGTCGGTACTGGGCTTCGACGCGTTCGGCGCCGGAATCGATCTGCACGGCCATCTGGGCATGGCGCTGCTGCTCGGCGCGGTGTGGGGCGCGGGCGCGGGGGGCTTCGGCGGACTGCTCGCGTACACGACAGGGGCAGCGGGCAGGCGTGCGGCGCGGCTGGCACTGGGGGACGTGGGGGCGGGGGCTCCGGGGAGGGGGCCTGTCCCGGATGCCTGGGCACCCGGACACGACCCCGAACACGCACAACCTGCGGGGAGCGCGGGGCACTCGGGGCCCTACGTACCGAGCACGCCGTACCGTGCGCCGAACCCGGCTACTAATCCCTATCTCCAACTGCCCGAGGAACTACGGCGACCGGAGGACAGCGGGGCGGAGGGTGGTGGGCCGGGAGGCGGGGCTCGGTCCCGTGGGCAAGGGTGGCCACCGGACGGGGGGTCGGCTCGGGAGGGGGCATGGTCGCCGGGGGCGCGAGGGGGGCGGCCTGCCTCCGGCTCCGGGGCGGCACCTGGCGCGGCGGGGCCGCCGTATCCCGGAGATGCGCAGCCGCCCCGGGCCGTTCCGGCGGATTCGGGCTCGCCCCAGGAAGGCGCGTTGCCACCAGCTCCGCGGGCACCACGCGGAGGAGGCCGGCCGGCCGCCGAAGGCACACCGGGTCTCGGTGCGACCCAACCACCGGAAGACGTACGGCAGCCCGGCCGCGGTCCGGCGGGGCCGCCGTATCCCGGAGGCTCGCGGCCGCCCGGCACCGTGTCCGCGGACGACGGCACTCGCCCTTACGACGACCGGCAGCGGCCTGGTGCGTGGTCTCTGCGGGGAAGGCCCCGGCCCCCTGCTGGAAGCGCACCGGACTCTGGTGCGGCACCACCACCGGGAGACGCAGGGCGGTCCGGATCGAGTCCGGCGCCCGGGGCCCTGGGCCCGTCGTATCCCGGAGGTTCGCGGCCGCCCTGGGCCATGCCGGCGGACTCGGGCTCACCTCAGGAGGGGGCGCAGCCGCCGGGCAGCGCAGGGCAGTCCGGATCAGGTCCGGCATCCGGCACACCAGGGCCTTCATATCCCGCAGGCTCACAGCATCCCGGGGCTCCTCCGCCCCCCGTCGACATGTACGGCGCTCCAACCATGGCGCAGCCCTACGAGCCGCCGCCCCGGACGCCTCGGCGCCGGCCCGGGGCGTCTTCGGGGGACGGGACGGGGGACGATTCGGACGGTGGGTTGCAGCCTCCGCCGCCGCCCCCACCGCCGCCTCCGGGGAGGCCCAAGGGGCGTCGGTGATCGGTTCTTGCTCGGCGTCCGGCCGAGTCCTGATCGGCGCCGCACCCCCGCGCGATCGCCTCGTCGCACCTCTGTCCGCCCACCAGCCGCTTTGTGATCGCCGCGTAAGATTCACGCCACCGACCCGACACCCACTGCTCCGTGTCCGCTGGGCGGACCTCTGCGGCACAAGGCACTCCGTGCCGGATACGGTGGGAGCACCATGAGCGCTTCGCAGACCTCTGACGTCCCCACTCTCCTCGTCAAGATCTTCGGCAAGGACAGGCCGGGTATCACCGCCGGACTTTTCGACACCCTCGCCGCCTACTCCGTCGACGTGGTCGACATCGAGCAGGTCGTCACGCGTGGCCGGATGGTGCTGTGCGCGCTCGTGACCCCGCCGCCCGCCGGGCTCGAAGGGGATCTGCGGGCCACCGTGCACAGCTGGGCCGAGTCGATGAAGATGCAGGCGGAGATCATCTCCGGGCTCGGTGACAACCGGCCGCGCGGGCTCGGGCGTTCGCTCGTGACCGTGCTCGGCCATCCGCTCACCGCGGAGTCCACCGCAGCGATCGCCGCCCGCATCACCCGCGCCGGCGGCAACATCGACCGTATCTTCCGGCTCGCCAAGTACCCCGTGACAGCGGTCGAGTTCGCGGTGTCCGGCGTGGAGACCGAGCCACTGCGCACGGCCCTCGTCACCCACGCCGCGGCGTTCGGCGTCGATGTGGCCGTCGTGGCGGCAGGGCTGCACCGGCGGGCCCAGCGCCTGGTCGTCATGGACGTCGACTCCACGCTCATCCAGGACGAGGTCATCGAGCTGTTCGCCGCACACGCCGGCTGCGAGGACGAGGTCGCCGAGGTGACGGCCGCCGCGATGCGCGGCGAGCTGGACTTCGAGCAGTCGCTGCACGCGCGCGTGGCCTTGCTCGCGGGGCTGGACGCGTCGGTGGTGGACAAGGTGCGCAGTGAGGTGCGGCTGACGCCCGGCGCCCGCACACTGATCCGCACACTCAAGCGGCTCGGCTATCAAGTCGGCGTCGTATCAGGCGGGTTCACCCAGGTCACCGACGATCTCAAGGACCGGCTCGGGCTCGACTTCGCCCAGGCCAACACGCTGGAGATCATCGACGGAAAGCTGACCGGCAAGGTCACCGGGGAGATCGTCGACCGCGCGGGCAAGGCACGGCTCCTGCGCCGCTTCGCCGCCGAGGCGGGCGTACCGCTGGCGCAGACCGTGGCGATCGGCGACGGCGCCAACGACCTGGACATGCTCAACGCGGCCGGCCTCGGCGTCGCCTTCAACGCGAAGCCGGTCGTACGGCAGGCCGCGCACACGGCGGTGAACGTGCCGTTCCTCGACACCGTGCTGTATCTGCTGGGCGTCACGCGCGAAGAGGTCGAGGCGGCTGACACGCACGACGAGGACTGATCCCGGCCCCACAGAGCCTTCGGGGCCCGGCACCACGCGGTGCCGGGCCCTCCGTCGTAGGGATCCGTGGGTCTACTCGGACGGCGCCCAGTAGTCGGCCAGCGTCGCCGCGCCCGGCTCCAGGGCCTTCCAGGAGCCGTCGAAGGTCAGGACGGCGAAGGCGGCGGTCGGGAAGCCGCGGCGGGTCAGCCACTCGCGGGCTTCGCCGGTGCTCTGGCCGGACAGGACCTCGGTCAGGCCCTGCACGCCCGGATTGTGCCCGATGAGGATCAGGTTCCGGGTGTCGTCCGGCGTCTCGTTCAGCACGGCGATCAGCTCGCCGGGCGAGGCCTCGTAGATCCGCTCCTCGTAGACCGTTTTCGGCCGGTGCGCGAGCTCGTGGACGGCGAGCTTCCAGGTCTCCCGGGTGCGGGCCGAGGTGGAGCAGAGGGCCAGGTCGAAGGGGATGCCGGTGTCGGCCAGTCTGCTTCCGGCGGTGGCCGCGTCCAGGCGGCCGCGCTCGGCAAGCGGTCGCTCGTGATCGGTCACCTGGGGCCAGTCGGCTTTCGCATGCCGGAAGAGGACAATCCTGCGGGGTTCTGCGACGCTCATGGGATCCAGCTTCGCATGAAACAGGCCACGGGGCGCTGGGAGTTGACGGGCGGCCGCGCCGGAGCTCAGCGGGCTATGAGCTGCTGCGCGCGCTCGAAGAGGTGAGTGATCATCGGGTCCGAGGCCGCCGCTTGGGCGTCCGTCGGGTTGAGCATCATCACGAGCAGCACGATGAACGCGAGCGCCGGAAGGGCGAGGGCCCACCACGGCAGCCTGATGTCGACGCCGCCCGTGGTCGCCGGGTGGGGCCGGGTGTGCGTCTGGGCCGACATGGATGCCTCCGCTGGTCTCCGAGTGGTCCGCGATCCGCTTCTCGCGGTCACACTTCGAAGTTACGGAACGCGCGGTCCCCAACCCATCCGGAGATCCACCCACTTGACCCTGAGCCTCGCCCCCTAGGGGATGGTGGGGACAACCCCACCCTCGGCCCGCCGAGGCACGATCAGAGACGCGCGGTCACGGGGACGCGATCGTCGCGATGATGGCGATGACGATGAAGATGGCGAAGAACGAGCCGAAGACGATCAGCATCTTCTTCTGGCCGTTCTGGGGGTTCGGGTCGAGCACTGGCATGCGCCCAGTCTCGCACCCCTGGCCCGTGCCGGATCGGCCGGGGTGAGGTCACCCGGCGGCCTCGTCCTCCACCGTGCGGTGGCGTCCGGCGAGGACTCCCACGGCCATCTGCGGGACCATCAGGCCGGCCATGAGGGCGATCGGCAGTCCCCAGCCGCCGCTGTGCTGGTAGAGCACACCGACCAGGAGCGGTCCGGGGATGGAGATCAGATAGCCGGTGCTCTGCGCGAAGGCCGACAGCTGGGCGACCCCCGCGCTGGTCCTGGCCCGCATCCCGACCATCGTCAGGGCCAGCGGGAAGGCGCAGTTGGCGACGCCGAGCAGCAGGGCCCAGGCCCAGGCGCCACCGGCCGGCGCGAGGTACAGGCCCGCGTATCCGGCGAGGCCGCAGACCCCGAGCGCGATCACGATCGGGCCCTGCCGGGGCAGCCTGGTGGCGAGGCGCGGGATGACGAAGGCCAACGGCACGCCCATCACCATGGTGACGGCCAGGAGCAGCCCGGCGGTGCTCGCGGAGACGCCCGCGTCCCGGAAGATCTGTGCCATCCAGCCCATCGTGATGTAGGCCGCGGTGGCCTGGAGCCCGAAGAACACGGCGAGCGCCCAGGCGGTACGGCTGCGGGTGATCCGCAGCTCGGGCCCCGCCTGTTCGGTCTCCCGCGCACGGGAGGGCTGGTCCGCGGGCGCCTCCCGGTGTCGTACGAGAAGGATCCACGGCAGTACGGCCGCGGCGGCCGGCGCCGCCCACACGGCCAGGCCGGCGCGCCAACCGCCGCCCAGGGCATCGGTCATGGGCACGGTGACCGCGGCGGCCGCGGCGGTGCCGAGGGCCAGGGCCATCGAGTAGAGGCCGGTCATGGAGCCGACCCGGTCCGGGAACCAGCGCTTGACGATCACCGGCATCAGGACGTTGCTGACCGCGATGCCCATGAGCGCGAGCGCGCTGCCGGCCAGGAAGCCCGCCGTACCGCCGATGTACGGCCGTATGAGCAGGCCCGCGGTGATGGCGGCCATGCCGGCGCAGACCACGGCCGCCGGGCCGAAGCGGCGGGCGAGGCGTGGGGCCGTGACGCCGAAGACGGCGAAGCACAGCGGGGGAACCGAGGTGAGCAGTCCGGCGACGCTGCCGCTCATGCCGAGGCCGTCGCGGACCTCTTCGAGGAGGGCGCCGAGGCTGGTGATGGCGGGGCGGAGGTTCAGCGCGGCGAGCACGATGCCGACGGCGATCAGCCGCGTCGTCCACGCGCGCGTGGTCGTCGCTTCTCCGGTCGGCGCCGGTGAGTCGTCCGCGGCGGCGCCGCTGACGTTCGTCGTGGACTTCAGTGTCCGTGTCTCCTCGCTTGCCATGCCGCCCATCATAGAATCATGGGATGATTGGTTGCCCATCCCCAGGGGCCCCGCTGCCGCCCCGCACATGCGAAGGTGTGCCATGCCTCTGAGCCACCCCCGTCGTTCGGCGCTGTCCGAGCAGGTCATCGCCTCGCTGCGGAACCAGATCACCTCGGGCGAGTGGCCGGTCGGCTCCCGGATCCCGACCGAGCCGGAGCTGGTCGAGCAGCTCGGGGTCGCCCGCAACACGGTCCGCGAGGCCGTCCGCGCGCTCGCGCACAACGGCCTGCTGGACATCCGCCAGGGCTCGGGCACCTACGTCGTCGCGACCAGCGAGCTGGCCGGAGTGATGCACCGCCGCTTCGCGGACGCCGACCCCCGGCACATCGCCGAACTGCGCTCCACGCTGGAGTCCGCGGCGGCGCGACTGGCGGCCGAGCGGCGCACCGAGAAGGACCTCAAGCAGTTGGACGCCCTGCTCGTACGGCGTGAGGAGGCCTGGGCGTCCGGGAACACGGAGGCCTTCGTGACGGCCGACGCGACCCTGCACATGGCCGTGGTGGCGGCCTCCCACAACGACGTCATGACGGCGATGTACGCCGACCTGGGCGAGGTGCTGCGGGACTGGCTGCGGGCGGACGTCGGCGAGGAGCTGACTCCGGAGACGTACATGGACCACACACGGCTCGTGGACGCGATCCGCGCGGGTGACGCGGTGGCGGCCGCGTCGGAGGCCGCGGCTTATCCGTTCGCGTGCCGCCCGGGGCGGTTCAGTGCGCCCGCTTCTGGTGGCTGACCCACACCGCGCGGACGTCCTCCCAGCAGCGGCCGGTCAGCCGTACGGTCTGCGCCGGTCCGGCGTCGGTCCCGATGCCGTCGCTGTCGATGTCCCACCAGCGGTCGCACTCGATGTGCAGGCTGACGCGGTCGGTCTGGGGGTACGGGTTGTGGCAGTACGCGACCACGTGCGAACCGCGGATCGAGGTGCGGCACGCGGCGCCGAACAACTGGGGTGCGGCGGCCGGTTTCCGGGCCTCCACGCGCGCGTGGGGCATCGCCTCGTACGCCAGCGAGATGACGAGCGCGAGGGCGGCGGTCACTGAGGCCAGGCTGCGGGACAGGCGCACAAGGGGAACCTCCTCGGCAGTGCTGGGGAGGGAATCGCGTGGTGAACGCGTAATCCAGAGTGCGCGGTTGCGCCCCGCCCCCGCCCGGCCGGAGGGGCCGAACGGGTGACGCCCCGCTTCCCTCACGATGCGGGAAACGGGGCGTCGACGCCGTAGGAGAGGCGGGCCGGGAGGTCAGGCTCCGATGGCGTGCAGGCCGCCGTCGACGTGGACGATCTCGCCGGTGGTCTTCGGGAACCAGTCGCTCAGGAGGGCGACGATGCCCTTGCCGGCCGGCTCGGGGTCCTTGAGGTCCCACTCCAGGGGGGAGCGGTCGTCCCAGACGGCGGCCAGGTCGCTGAAGCCCGGGATGGACTTGGCGGCCATGGAGCCGAGCGGGCCCGCGGAGATGAGGTTGCAGCGGATGTTCTGCTTGCCCAGGTCGCGGGCGAGGTAGCGGCTGGTGGCCTCCAGGGCGGCCTTGGCCGGGCCCATCCAGTCGTACTGCGGCCAGGCGTACTGCGCGTCGAAGGTGAGGCCGACGACCGAGCCGCCGTTCTGCATCAGCGGCAGGCAGGCCGTGGTCAGCGACTTCAGGGAGAACGCCGAGACGTGCATGGCGGTGGCGACCGACTCGAACGGAGTGTGGAGGAAGTTGCCGCCGAGCGCGTCCTGCGGCGCGAAGCCGATGGAGTGGACGACACCGTCGAGGCTGCCGAGCTCCTCACCGACGACGTCGGCCAGGCGCGCGAGGTGCTCGTCGTTGGTCACGTCGAGTTCGATGACCTTGGTGGGCTTGGGGAGCTTCTTGGCGATGCGCTCGGTCAACGTGGGCCGCGGGAACGCGGTCAGGATGATCTCGGCGCCCTGCTCCTGTGCCAGCTTGGCGGTGTGGAAGGCGATGGACGCCTCCGTCAGCACACCGGTGATCAGGACACGCTTGCCCTCGAGAATTCCGCTCATGGTGTTCAGTGACCCATTCCCAGTCCGCCGTCTACGGGGATGACGGCTCCAGTGATGTACGAGGCGTCGTCCGAGGCGAGGAACCGCACCGTCGCGGCCACCTCCTCGGGCTGCGCGTACCGGCCGAGCGGCACCTGCTTCACGATGGCCTCGCGCTGCTCGTCGGTGAGCACCTTGGTCATGTCGGTGTCCACGAAGCCGGGCGCGACGACGTTGAAGGTGATGTTGCGCGAGCCCAGTTCACGGGCGAGGGAGCGCGCGAAGCCCACGAGACCGGCCTTGGAGGCGGCGTAGTTCGCCTGGCCGGGTCCGCCCATCAGGCCGACGACCGACGAGATCAGGACGACCCGCCCCTTCTTGGCGCGCAGCATGGCGCGGTTGGCGCGCTTGACGACACGGAAGGCGCCGGTGAGGTTGGTGTCGACGACCGAGGTGAAGTCCTCCTCGGACATGCGCATCAGGAGCTGGTCCTTGGTGACACCGGCGTTGGCGACCAGGACCTCGACCGGGCCGTGCTCGGCCTCGATCTCCTTGTAGGCCTGCTCCACCTGCTCGCTGTCGGTGATGTCGCACTTGACGGCCAAAAAGCCGGCCGGCGGCTCACCCGAGCGGTACGTGATGGCGACCTTGTCGCCGGCGTCGGCGAACGCACGGGCGATGGCGAGGCCGATGCCCCGGTTGCCTCCGGTGACGAGAACCGAGCGGCTCAACGGATCACCCTTTCGATAGCGGTCCTGCACGCCTGCCCGGTACACCTGGTCGACAGGCGGCTTTATCGAAAACCTATCGGTCCGCTCCCTCCGGCGGACAATCGGGCACCGACAGTGGCTAACGGGACTCGCTGTCGGGTCCCTACAGAAAGTACCGACGCAGCGCGGAAACGTGTGGTCCCCGCGCCCGCTCGCGCGACATGATCGGACCTCACAGGCCACGACAGCAGGGAGACCTCCGTGCCTCATTCCATCGACGAAGCCTTCACGGCACTTCCGCTACGCGCCCTGGCCGACGCCGCGCTCGCACGCGCGCGTGCACTGGGCGCCGAGCACGCGGACTTCCGGTTCGAGCGGGTGCGCAGCGCGTCCTGGCGGCTGCGGGACGCCCGCCCTGCCGGTACGTCGGACACCACCGACCTCGGGTACGCGGTGCGGGTCGTACACGGCGGCACCTGGGGCTTCGCGTCGGGGGTTGACCTGAGCCTGGACGCCGCCGCCAAGGTCGCCTCGCAGGCGGTGGCGATGGCGAAGCTCTCCGCCCAGGTGATCAAGGCGGCCGGGTCGGACGAGCGGGTCGAGTTGGCCGCGGAGCCGGTGCACGAGGAGCGGACGTGGATCTCGTCGTACGAGATCGATCCGTTCTCCGTGCCCGACGAGGAGAAGGCGGGGTTGCTCGCGGACTGGAGCGCCCGGCTGCTCGCGGCGGACGGCGTCAACCACGTGGACGCGTCGCTGCTCACCGTGCACGAGAACAAGTTCTACGCCGACACCGCCGGGACGGTGACCACGCAGCAACGCGTCCGGCTGCACCCGCAGTTGAACGCGGTGTCGGTCGACGAGTCGAGCGGCGAGTTCGACTCCATGCGCACGATCGCGCCGCCGGTGGGCCGCGGCTGGGAGTACCTCACGGGCACGGGTTGGGACTGGGATGCCGAACTCGCGCAGATCCCCGAACTGCTCGCCGAGAAGATGCGCGCCCCGAGCGTCCAGGCGGGCCTGTACGACCTCGTCGTCGACCCGTCCAACCTGTGGCTGACGATCCACGAGTCCATCGGCCACGCCACCGAACTGGACCGCGCGCTCGGCTACGAGGCCGCCTACGCCGGCACCTCCTTCGCCACCTTCGACAAGCTGGGCAAACTCAAGTACGGGTCCGAGCGGATGAACGTCACCGGCGACCGCACCGCCGAACACGGCCTGGCGACCATCGGCTACGACGACGAGGGCGTCGAGGGCCAGTCCTGGGACCTGGTCAAGGACGGCACCCTGGTCGGCTACCAACTCGACCGACGCATCGCCAAGTTGACCGGCTTCGAGCGCTCCAACGGCTGCGCCTACGCCGACTCCCCCGGCCATGTCCCCGTCCAGCGCATGGCCAACGTGTCGCTGCAACCGGATCCGGCGGGGCTGTCCACGGAGGATCTGATCGGCGGGGTCGACCGCGGGATCTATGTGGTCGGCGACCGGTCGTGGTCGATCGACATGCAGCGCTACAACTTCCAGTTCACCGGCCAGCGGTTCTTCAAGATCGAGAACGGGCGGATCACCGGGCAGCTGCGGGACGTCGCGTACCAGGCGACGACCACCGACTTCTGGGGGTCCATGGCGGCCGTCGGCGGCCCGCAGACATACGTCCTGGGCGGCGCCTTCAACTGCGGCAAGGCCCAGCCGGGTCAGGTCGCCGCGGTCTCGCACGGCTGCCCGTCGGCCCTCTTCACGGGAGTCAACATCCTCAACACCACGCAGGAGGCCGGTCGATGAGCGCCCGTACGAACAAGCCGCACGAGGTCGTCGAGCGCGCCCTGGAACTGTCCCGGGCCGACGGCTGTGTCGTCATCGCCGACGAGAACTCCACCGCCAACCTCCGCTGGGCGGGCAACGCGCTGACCACCAACGGCGTCACGCGCGGGCGCACGCTCACCGTCATCGCGACCGTCGACGGCAAGGAGGGCACGGCCTCGGGGGTCGTGTCCCGGTCCGCCGTCACCCCGGAGGAGCTGGAGCCGCTGGTGCGGGCCGCCGAGGCCGCCGCGCGCGGTGCCGCGCCCGCCGAAGACGCGCAGCCGCTCGTCACGGGCGTACCGGAGTCGCCCGACTTCACGGACGCACCCGCCGAGACCTCGTCCGGCGTGTTCACCGACTTCGCGCCGGCGCTCGGCGAATCGTTCGCACGCGCGCGTGCGGGCGGTCGCGAGCTGTACGGCTTCGCCAACCACGAGCTGGTCACCAGCTACCTCGGTACGTCGACGGGGCTGCGCCTGCGCCACGACCAGCCCAACGGGACGCTGGAGCTGAACGCCAAGTCCCCGGACCGTACGCGCTCCGCGTGGGCCGGCCGCTCGACGCGGGACTTCAAGGACGTCGACCCGGCGGCCCTGGACGCCGAGTTGGCCCTGCGGCTGGGCTGGGCCGAGCGGCGGATCGAGCTGCCCGCGGGCCGCTACGAGACGCTGCTGCCGCCGACCGCGGTCGCGGACCTGCTGATCTACCAGATGTGGTCGGCGTCGGGCCGGGACGCGGTCGAGGGCCGCACGGTGTTCTCCAAGCCGGGCGGTGGCACCCGCGTCGGCGAGAAGCTCACCGAGCTGCCGCTGTCGCTGCGCAGCGATCCGAACGAGCCCGGTCTGGAGTCAGCCCCCTTCGTGCTCGCGCACACCTCCGGGGGCGACCAGTCGGTGTTCGACAACGGGCTGCCGCTGACGGCGACCGACTGGGTGCGCGAGGGCGAGCTGAAGCACCTGCTGACCAGTCGGCACAGCGCGGGTCTGACCGGGCTGCCGGTGGCGCCGTCGATCGACAACCTGATCCTGAGCGGGGGCGAGGACCGCTCGCTGGAGGAGATGGTCGCGAACACCGAGCGCGGGCTGCTGCTGACCTGCCTCTGGTACATCCGCGAGGTCGACCCGGCCACGCTGCTGCTCACGGGGCTGACCCGGGACGGCGTCTACCTCGTCGAGAACGGCGAGGTCAGCGGTGAGGTGAACAACTTCCGGTTCAACGAGTCGCCGGTGGATCTACTGGGGCGGGCGACCGAGGCGGGGCGGACGGAAAAGACGCTGCCGAGGGAGTGGAGCGACTGGTTCACTAGGGCTGCGATGCCGGCGCTGCGGGTGCCGGACTTCAATATGAGCTCTGTCAGTCAGGGCGTATAACCTCGTACCTGATTCACGAGACCCATCGAGATCGCTCAAGGAGATACGAGAACCGTGACGGACATCGTCGACGAACTGCAGTGGCGTGGGCTGATCGCCCTCTCCACTGACGAGGACGCATTGCGCAAGGCGTTCGCGGACGGTCCCGTCACGTTCTATTGCGGATTCGACCCGACCGCGCCCAGCCTGCACCTCGGCAACCTCGTGCAGATCCTGACGATGCGCCGGATCCAGCAGGCGGGCAACCGTCCGCTGGGCCTGGTCGGCGGCGCCACGGGCCTGATCGGCGACCCGAAGCCCAACGCGGAGCGGACGCTGAACTCGCCGGAGGTCGTGGCCCAGTGGGTCGAGCGGCTGCGCTCGCAGATCGCCCCGCTGCTGGACTTCGAGGGCCCGAACGCGGCGATCATGGTCAACAACCTGGACTGGACCCAGGGCCTGTCGGCCATCGAGTTCCTGCGGGACGTGGGCAAGCACTTCCGGGTCAACAAGATGATCGCGAAGGAGGCCGTCTCCCGGCGGCTCAACTCCGACGCGGGCATCAGCTACACCGAATTCAGTTACCAGATCCTGCAGGGCATGGACTTCCTGGAGCTGTACCGCAGGCACGGCTGCACGCTGCAGACCGGCGGCAGCGACCAGTGGGGCAACCTCACCTCGGGCACCGACCTGATCCACCGGGTCGACCCGGAGGCCGTGGTGCACGCCCTGGGCACCCCGCTGATCACCAAGGCCGACGGCACCAAGTTCGGAAAGACGGAGTCCGGCACGGTCTGGCTCGACCCCGAGATGACCACGCCGTACGCCTTCTACCAGTTCTGGCTGAACGCGGACGACCGGGACGTCTCCAAGTTCCTGCGCATCTTCAGCTTCCGGTCCCATGAGGAGATCGAGGAGTTGGAGCGGCAGACCGAGGAGCGCCCCCAGGCCCGCGCCGCGCAGCGCGCGCTCGCCGAGGAGCTGACGACGCTCGTGCACGGCGCCGAACAGACGGCCGCGGTGACCGCCGCGTCCAGGGCTCTGTTCGGGCAGGGTGAGCTGGCGGAGCTGGACGAGAAGACGCTGGCCTCGTCCCTCTCCGAGGTGCCGCACATCCAGGTCGCCGAACTCGGCCCGGTCGTCGACCTGTTCGCCGAGGTGGGGCTGGTGGCGAGCAAGTCCGCGGCGCGCCGGACCGTGAAGGAGGGCGGGGCCTACGTGAACAACGTGAAGGTTGCCGCCGAGGACGCCGTACCGGCGAAGGAGGACCTGCTGCACGGGCGGTGGCTGGTGCTGCGCCGGGGCAAGAAGAATCTGGCGGCCGTGGAGGTCACGGGCGCGTGAGCGCATGAGGGAGGGGCGGTTTCCCGGTGCGGGAGGGCCGCCCCTTCGTCGTACGGCTGTCAGGCTCGCCGTTTGTTCCTGCCGAGGGTCGCCATGTACGCCATGTCGACCACGAAGACGATGATGACCGCGGCGACGAGTTGGAACGCGTGGCGGCTCCAGTCGATACCGCTGGTCGCGTCGACGCCGGCGGCTCGGGCGATCGCGTTGCCTACGATGGCGCCGAGGATGCCGCAGATGGTGGTCAGCCACAGGGGACTGTGCTGCTTGCCCGGGATGATCGCCTTCGCGATCAGGCCCAGCACGAATCCCACGATGATCGCCCACAACCAGCCCATGGCTGCCTCCTTGTACGGCTCGACGCGAGCATTACGCCAAGTGTGGGTCCGGTCGCGGTACGGCGCATGTCGGGTGCGGCCGTACGCGCTACGGCGCAGACCGCTCGCCCAGGCCGGAGACGCCCCGGTCTCGAAGGCGGCGCAGGCGCGGCGTAACGTAGGACGTGTCGGGGCCCGGTTCCCGGATCGGGGTGCGAACCGGTGCGAGGGCCGGGGAGAGTCCGATGTGGGCGGATGGTGGAATGTGATGCGGAAGCCACACAGCGAAGGCAACGCCCAGGTGTTCCGGATCACCGGAGCCCGGACGGGACTCGCGGAGGATGTCCGCGGTCGCCAGCGCCGGTATGTCATCTCGATGTCGATCCGTACGGTGTCGGTGATCCTCGCCTGCGCGCTGTGGAACGTCGAACGGCACGTCGCGATCGTCGCGTTGGTGGTCGGCATGCTCCTTCCCTATGTCGCCGTCGTGATCGCGAACGCCGGGCGGGAGAACGCGCCGGGGCTTCCGTCGACATTCGTCACCACTCCGCTGCGGCCGATGATCACGCCGCCGCGGTCCGACGAGGCGTTCACGGAACCCGTCGCGGAAGAGGTCGTGCCCGAGCCGACGCCCGGTCCGGGGGGCGAACCGTACGACCGGTCGTGACCGTCGCGGACGGGTCATATTCGAGAGTCGGGTCCGCACCAAGCTCAAGAAAAGCTCAGATCAATCATGTTGTTCCGGTGCCGGGCGACCGGTTCCCCGTGACATACTTCGTACGCGCTCCGCATCCCCCGTCGGAGCGACAGACCGACGCCGGGCAGCTCCCCCCGTGGCTGCTCGGCGTCGCCTTTTCAGCGCATCTGTGAGACGAAATCCATGAGTTCCCGTGAGTGACGAGACACCGATCTGCTCCGCGAAGGGCTGCCGCGCGGACGCGGTGTGGGTCCTCGCGTGGAACAACCCGAAGATCCATACGCCGGAGCGGCGCAAGACGTGGCTCGCGTGCGAGGAGCATCGCGAGCATCTGTCCCAGTTCCTCGGTGTGCGGGGCTTCCTGAAGGACGTCGTCAAGTTCGAGGACTGGGAAGCGCCTGAGGGGGCCTAGCCGCCGATCGCCGACATCGGTCGATCCGGCTGCAGGAACGACGGGTCGTCCAGGCCCGAGCCCGCCTTCTTTCCCCACATCGCCAGGCGCCAGATCCGGGCGATCTCCTCGTCGGGTGCGCCGGAGCGCAGGGCGCCGCGGAGGCTGGTCTCCTCGCGGGCGAAGAGGCAGTTGCGTATCTGGCCGTCCGCGGTGAGGCGGGTGCGGTCGCAGGCCGCGCAGAACGGGCGGGTGACCGAGGCGATGACGCCCACCCGGTGCGGGCCGCCGTCCACGATCCAGCGCTCGGCGGGGGCCGATCCGCGCTCGTCGGAGCCTTCGGGGGTCAGCTCGAAGCGGGTGCGGAGGGAGGCGAGGATGTCGCCCGCCGTGACCATGCCGTCGCGCTTCCAGCCGTGCTGGGCGTCCAGGGGCATCTGCTCGATGAAGCGCAGTTCGTAGTCGTGCTCGACGGCCCAGGCGAGCAGGTCCGGTGCCTCGTCGGCGTTGAGTCCCGGCATCAGCACCGAGTTGACCTTGACCGGGGTCAGGTCCGCTTCGCGGGCGGCTTCGAGGCCCGCGAGGACGTCCTGGTGGCGGTCGCGGCGGGTGAGGGTCTTGAAGACGTCGGGGCGCAGGGTGTCCAGCGAGACATTGACCCGGTCCAGGCCCGCCTTCTTCAGGGCGGCCGCCGTGCGCTTGAGGCCGATGCCGTTGGTCGTGACGGACATCTGGGGGCGGGGCTCCAGGGCCGCGACCCGCTCGACGATGCCGACCAGGCCGGGGCGCAGCAGGGGCTCGCCACCGGTGAAGCGGACCTCCTCGATACCGAGGGAGGTGACCGCGATGTCGATCAGACGGACGATCTCGTCGTCCGTGAGGAGGTCGGGTTTGGCCAGCCACTGCAGACCCTCTTCGGGCATGCAGTACGTACACCGGAGATTGCACCGGTCTGTCAGCGAAACCCTCAGGTCGGTGGCCACTCGGCCATAGGTGTCGATGAGCACGTGGGCCCCCTCCCTCGATTTCGGATCGCATGTTTTTCCGACACCGTCGAGCCTACGCGACACCTCTGACAACGAGACCGGCCCGATCCCACGAGGTACGACGGGGCCGCGTCGTAGGGATCTACGACGCGGCCGTCGACGTGGGCCTCAGTGGGCTCCCGTGCCGGTCAGGGACCGTACCTCCAACTCCGCGTACTTGCCGGTGTCCGGCTCCTCCTTGGAGAGGATCGTGCCGAGCCAGCCCAGCAGGAAGCCGACGGGGATGGAGATGATGCCGGGGTTCTCCAGGGGGAACCAGTGGAAGTCGACGTCGGGGAACATCGAGGTCGGCTTGCCGGACACGACCGGCGAGAACAGGACCAGACCGACCGCGGTGACCAGGCCGCCGTAGATCGACCACAGGGCTCCGGGGGTGGTGAAGCGCTTCCAGAAGAGGCTGTAGAGGATCGTCGGGAGGTTGGCGGAGGCGGCGACCGCGAAGGCCAGGGCGACCAGGCCGGCGACATTCAGGTCGCGGGCGAGGGCGCCGAGGAGGATGGAGACGGCGCCGATGCCGACCGTGGCGTACCGGGCGGCGGACATCTCCTGCTTCTCCGTCGCCTGCCCCCGCTTGATGACGTTCGCGTAGATGTCGTGGGCGAACGAGGAGGACGAGGCCAGAGTCAGGCCGGCGACGACCGCGAGGATCGTGGCGAAGGCGACGGCCGAGATGGTGGCCAGGAGGATGGCGCCCCAGTTGGAGTCGACTCCGCCCAGATGCAGGGCCAGGAGGGGGGCTGCCGTGTTGCCCGCCTTGTTGGAGGCGATGATCTCGTCGGGTTTGATCAGTGCCGCGGCGCCGAACCCGAGGGCCAGGGTCATCAGGTAGAAGGCGCCGATCAGGCCGATGGCCCAGTTGACCGACTTCCGGGCGGCCTTGGCGGTGGGCACCGTGTAGAAGCGGATCAGGATGTGCGGCAGGCCGGCGGTGCCGAGGACCAGGGCGATGCCCAGGGAGATGAAGTCCAGCTTGGTCGTGCCGGTGGCGCCGTACTTGAGGCCGGGTTCCAGGAAGGCGGACCCCTTGCCGCTGTTGTCGGCGGCCTTGCCGAGCAGGTCGGAGATGTTGAAGTCGAACTTCAGCAGCACCAGGAAGGTCAGCAGCAGGGCGCCGGCGATCAGCAGGCAGGCCTTGACCATCTGGACCCAGGTGGTGCCCTTCATGCCGCCGATGGTGACGTACACGATCATCAGGACGCCGACCAGGGCGACGATGCCGATCTTGCCCGCGTCACTGGTGATGCCGAGGAGCAGCGAGACCAGGACACCCGCGCCGGCCATCTGGGCCAGCAGATAGAAGATCGACACCACGATGGTGGAGGTGCCGGCAGCGGTACGGACCGGGCGCTGGCGCATGCGGTACGCGAGGACGTCGCCCATGGTGTAGCGGCCGGAGTTGCGCAGCGGTTCGGCCACCAGGAGCAGGGCGACCAGCCAGGCGACCAGGAAGCCGATGGAGTACAGGAAGCCGTCGTAGCCGAAGAGGGCGATGGCGCCTGCGATGCCGAGGAAGGACGCGGCGGACATGTAGTCGCCGGAGACGGCGAGTCCGTTCTGGAAGGCGGTGAACTGGCGGCCGCCCGCGTAGAAGTCGGCGGCGTCCTTGGTCTGGCGGCCCGCCCAGACGGTGATGACGAGCGTCGCGGCGACGAAGATCGCGAACAGGGTGATGATCAGCGGGCGGTGCTGGCTCGCCTCGCCCGCCGCCAGGGTGATCGCGGGGCTCATGCGCCGCCCTCCATCCGGGACTTGATGGCCTCGGCCTTGGGGTCGAGCTTCGCGGCGGAGTACCGCGCGTACCACCAGGCGATGAGGAACGTGGTGAGGAACTGGGCGAGGCCCAGCACCAGGGCGACGTTGATGTTGCCGACGACCTTGGTGTCCATGAAGCCGTCCGCGTAGTTCGACAGCAGGACGTACAGCAGGTACCAGACGATGAAGGCGACGGTCAGCGGGAAGGCGAAGGAGCGGTGGGCGTGCCGCAGTTCGGCGAACTCCGCGCTCTCCTGGACCTGTTCGAACTCCTCGGTACTGGGGAGTGTGCGTTCGGCTTTCGAGGGGGGTGGTGTCTCGGTGGCCACGGTGTCTCCTCGCGTTGCGGACATGCTGGTTGCGACCTCACAGACCTACGGATCACGCCACCAGGAGTGATCGACCGACTCCCCCGCGCCACAATTGGCGGAGGCCCCGATCCTGCTGGCGCTTCCTGCCCAAGGTCACGGCGCCACGCGTGGACCGGTTCAACTCCTTTGACTTCTTTCAGGACTCGCCTTGGGGAAGTCATTGCTGGGCAGCCGTCGCGGGAGATAACTTCGGCCTGCACTACTCGTCATGTACCTGCCCGGACACCACCACGTCTCGGGCCGTTTCGTTCCGGATGATGTGGAGATCCCATGGCTCATCTGCGCCCCAGACGCCGGCTCGCCCTCGCCGTACCGGTCGTGCTGTCGCTGACCGCCTCGCTCGGTTTCCTCCCGTCGGCGGCCTCGGCGGTCCCCTCCACGGAGACCACCGCACAGGCCGCCGACGCGCCCAACCTTGCTTATGTGGTCAACACTCGGCTGGACCACCGGACGATCGACTCGGTCAAGAAGGCGATCAATGCGGCCGGCGGAACCATCGTGGTGACGTACGAGAAGATCGGTGTGATCGTCGTGCACTCGGCGAACCCGGCCTTCGGCGCGCAGATCCGCGCGGTGCGCGGGGTCCAGTCGGCTGGCGCCACGCGGACGGCGCCGCTGAGCCTTACCTCGACGACGGACGAGGGCGCGGCGCAGTACCTGTCCAAGGAGCAGGCCGAGCGGACGGCGAAGGCCTCCGCGTCCGCCGGTGACAGCGAGCCGCTCGAAGCCGACCAGTGGGACCTTCCGGCGATCGGCGCCGACAAGGCCGCGAAGATCAACCCGGGCAGCAAGAGCGTGACGGTCGCCGTCATCGACGTCGGCGTCGACGACACCCACCCGGACATCGCCCCGAACTTCTCCCCCTCGCAGTCCGCGAACTGCGTGGGCGGCAAGGCGGACACGACGTACGGCTCGTGGCGTCCCGTGGACTCCGCTCACCTCCACGGCACGCATGTCGCGGGTGAGATCGCCGCCGCCCGCAACGGCATCGGTGTGGCGGGGGTGGCGCCGGGGGTGAAGGTCGCCGGGATCACGGTGGCCGAGCCGGATTCGACCCAGCTCTTCTACCCGGAGAGCGTGGTCTGCGCGTTCGTGTTCGCCGCGGATCACGGCGTGGAGATCACCAACAACAGCTACTACGTTGATCCTTGGCTGTACAACTGCATGGACGACCCCGATCAACGTGCCATCGTCGATGCGGTCAACAGGGCCCAGTTGTACGCACAGAGCAAGGGCACGCTCAACGTCGCCGCGGCCGGCAACTCCAACGACGACCTCGACTCGCACGCTCTCGTCGACACCTCCAGCCCCGACGACTCGACCGCGGTGCGCCGGACGGTCGACCCGCACGAGTGCTTCGACGTACCGACCCAGTTGCCCGGTGTCGTCACGGTCAGCTCGGTCGGCGTCAAGAAGGCCAAGTCGTACTTCTCCAGCTACGGCGAGGGCGTGATCGACGTGTCGGCGCCGGGCGGGGACTCCCGGCAGATCCCGGAGACCCCGTCGAAGGACGGCCGCATCCTGTCCACGCTGCCGAACAACACATACGGCTTCCTCCAGGGCACCTCGATGGCGACCCCGCACGTCGCCGCCGTGGCCGCGCTGCTCAAGTCCACGCACCCGCATGCCGGTCCGGCCCAGTTGCAGGCGCTGCTGAAGGCCGAGGCGGACAACCCGGGCTGCCCGACCGCCCCGTACGACACCAACGGCGACGGCATCGCGGACGCGACCTGCGTGGGCGGCAAGCGCGTCAACGGCTTCTACGGGTTCGGCATCGTCAACGCGCTGCGCGCGGTCAAGTAGCGGACACCTCCTCCGGGCCGGGCGGATCTCCGCCCGGCCCGTTCATGTCTGCATCGCCACCCCAGTGATATTGATTGAATCAATACTGCATAGTGCAGTCATGACTGACATCAACATGGCATGGGCCGCGCTGGGCGGCGATCCCGCCCTGGTCTCGCGGGTCTCGACCGTCGCACGCCAGGGGGCGCTCGAAGCGCGGCTTCCCGTACGGGAGTTGGCCCGGGCCTGCGTAGGAGTGTGCGCGCTGGCCGCCGCCGAGTTGGGGACCCGGCGGGCCGGGCTCACAGAGGTGCCCGGGGTGCGGGTGGACGACGGGGCCGTCGCTACGGCGTTCGTCAGTGAGCGGCACCTGTTGATCGACGGGCGGGCGCCCGTCAGCTTCGCGCCGCTGTCACGGTTCTGGCGGACGGCCGACGGCTGGGTCCGCACCCACGCGAACTATCCGCACCACAGGGAGCGGCTGTTGGGTGCGCTGAGGCTGCCGGGGGACGCCTCCGTGGAGGACGTGGCCGAGGTGCTCGCCGAGCGGTCCGCCCTGGACGTCGAGAACACGGTGTACGGCGCCGGGGGTCTCGCGGTCGCGCTGCGGTCGGGGCAGGAGTGGGCGGCGCATGCGCAAGGGGTCGCGGTGGCCGGGCGGCCGTTGGTCGAGCGGGAGTGGCTCGACGGCGCATGCGCGCGTGTGCTGCCGCCGCTCGGCTCCGGTCCGCTGCTGCCCGCCGCCGGGCTGCGGGTGCTCGATCTGACCCGGGTCATCGCGGGCCCGGTCGCCACCCGCACGCTCGCGTTGCTGGGCGCGGACGTGCTGCGGGTGGACGCCCCGCACCTGCCGGAGGACCCGGACGCGCACGCGGACACCGGTTTCGGGAAGCGGTCGACCCGGCTGGACCTCGGCCTGGCCGCCGACCGGCGGAGCTTCGAGGCGTTGCTCGCGCGGGCGGACGTGGTCGTCACCGGGTACCGGCCGGGCGCCCTGGACCGGTTCGGCCTCTCCCCCGAGGCCCTGATCAGCCGCAGGTCCGGGCTGGTCGTGGCGCAGTTGTCGGCGTGGGGAGCGTACGGGCCGTGGGGCGACCGGCGCGGGTTCGACAGTCTGGTGCAGGTCGCCACCGGGATCGCGGCGGTCGAAGGGACGCCGGAGCGGCCTGGGACGCTGCCCGCGCAGGCCCTCGACCACGGCACCGGGTATCTGCTGGCGGCCGCGGTGCTGCGGGCGCTGACGGAGCAGGCGGAGCGGGGTGGCGGCCTCGTCCTGCGGTTGGCGCTGGCGCGGACCGCGGCCTGGCTGACGGCGGGCGGGGCCGAGCGGGGAGGGGCGGGCGGAACGGCGTACGGGAGTGAGCGGGGCGGGACGGACTCCGGGAGCGAGCAGGGCGCGACGGCGTACAACCGGGCGGACGCCTGGCTGGGTGAGACGGACAGCGGTATCGGGCGGCTGCGGCACGCCCTGTCGCCGGTCTCCTTCGTCGGCGGGCCCGCGAACTGGGCGCGCCCGCCGGGTCGTTGGGGCACGGACCCGGCTGGTTGGGCGTGATCCGGGGTCGGCCGGAAACGTACCTATGAGCGGAATGCCGTTCCGCCAGTTGTTTTGTTGTACTTGCCCGGTTATGTGACGGCTGGTGAAGATCTCGGGGTGACCTTGATACGACCGACTGTCGAAGCGGCCGGCACGAGTGGCTCCGGGCGGCGCAGGGCCGTCGCCGCGCTGGCCCTGGTGGTGCTCGCCGCGTTGGTCCCGCTGCTCGGCCCGTCCGCCGCGCTGCACGGCACCGGGGAGGCCGCCGCGCCCGGTGTCGGCGGCATCGCGCTGCTGCGGGCGGTGCTGTTCGGGGCGCTGTGCGTCCCGCTGGGCGAGCTGTTCGTGAACCGGCTGGCGCGTACCGTGCCCGGCGCTCCCCCGAACGGCCCCCGCAGTTGGGCGCTGTACGCGGCCGGTGCCGGTCTCGTCGCCGCGCTCGGGCTCGCGTCGGTCGTGGCGACCGGCAACCTCGTGCCGCACAGCCTCGACCAGATCGACGTCGGCGGCCTCTACCAGTCCCGCGACGGCAAGTTGGCGCTCCTGGAGGTCAACGCGTTCGCCGCGGCGGCCCTGTGCGCTAGGTCCCGCCGGCCCGGCCTCCAGGTGTGGCCCCTGGCGGCCGTGGTCGTCGCGGAGGCGCTGCGCGCGCACCCGGTGGGCGAACACAGCGCGCTGGTCGGCTCCGAGCTGACCCTGGTCCATCTGACGTGCGCGGCGCTGTGGGTGGGCGGACTGCTGCACGTACTGCGGACGTTGGGGCGGTGGCGGGGTACCGAGGCGGGGGCCGCGCTATTGGGGCTCTACGCGCGCGTGGCCGCCGTGCTGCTCGCCGCGATCACCGCCACGGGGGTGTGGAGTTCGCTGCGCCGGATGCCGGCCGGCACGATCCTGGACCAGCTCACGACGACGGCGTACGGGCGCACCCTGCTCGCCAAGGTGCTCCTCGTCGCCGCCGTCGCCGTACTCGCGCTGTGGGCGCGCTACCGGTTGCGGCGGGCCACCGATCCGCTGGCCGCCTGCTCACCCGCGCGGGCCGAGGTCGTCGCCCTGGGGGTGGTGGTCGTGCTCTCCGGACTGTTGACGGCCCTGCCGGTGCCGATCCGCTGGCATTGATCCACTCCAGTATTGATCGACCCCGATATTGATCAACTGTTGACGACCAGCACCTTCAGGGCGGTGCGCTCGTCCATCGCCTTGTAGCCGTCGGGTACGCCCTCCAGGCCGACCGTGAGGTCGAAGACGGGCGAGGGGTCGATGGTGCCGTCCAGGATGTCGGGCAGCAGTTCCGGGATGTACGCGCGGACCGGCGCGACTCCACCGCGCAGCGCGATGTTCCGGTCGAACATGACCCCGAGGTCGAGGCCGGTGCCGCTGCCGTGCGGCACGCCGACGAAGCCGATAGCGCCGCCGTCCCGCGTGATGTCGACGGCCGTCCGCATGGACTGCTCGGTGCCGACGGCCTCGACGACGGAGTGCGCGCCCTGGCCGCGGGTGAGTGCACGGACGGCCTCGACGGCGGCCTCGCCGCGTTCGGCGACGACGTCGGTGGCGCCGAAGCGGCGCGCGATGTCCGTGCGGGTCTCATGGCGGCCGAGCGCGATGATCCGCTCGGCGCCGAGGCGTTTGGCGGCGAGCACGGCGCACAGGCCGACCGCTCCGTCGCCCACGACGGCGACGGTGGCACCCTTGCGGGCGCCCGCGCCGAGGGCCGCGTGGTGGCCGGTGCCCATGACGTCCGACAGGGTCAGCAGCGCGGACAGCAGGTGCTCGTCGGAGGCCGCGTCCTTCGGCAGCGGTACGAGCGTGCCGTCGGCGAAGGGCACGCGCACCGCCTCGCCCTGGCCGCCGTCGTAGCCCACGGCACCCCAGAAGCCGCCGTGCACGCAGGACGTGGTGAGGCCCTCGCGGCAGTAGTCGCAGACGCCGTCGGACCACATGAAGGGCGCGACCACGAGGTCGCCGGGCCTGACGCCGTTCACCTCGGAGCCGGTCTCCTCGACGATCCCGAGGAACTCGTGGCCGATGCGCTGCCCCGGCTGCCGGGCGGCCTCGCCGCGGTACGCCCACAGGTCGCTGCCGCAGATGCAGGCGCGCAGCACCCGGACCACGGCGTCGGTGGGCAGGCGCACCAAGGGATCGGGCACGTCCTCCACGCGCATGTCGAACGGGCCGTGGATGGTGGTGGCGCGCATGGCGAGGATCCTTCTCGGCTGGTCTGCTGGTGCGGTGCGCTCAGGGGGTGGTCGAGCGCACTTCACGGTACGCCGCCGCCGGTGCGGGCCGCGCATCGAGGGAACCCCGGACCAGCAGGAACTGCGCCGCCGCATAGGTCAGCATGATCCAGAAATCGGGTGCGGGCGGCTGCGGCCAGTCGGCGACGCCGGTCGCGATGAGGGTGTCGGAGAGCATGAAGAACGCGCCGCCGAGCCCGGCCACCGGACCGAGCCGGGTGGCCGCGGCGTACGCCATGGCGGTCAGGAGGGTGCTGTAACCGGCGACAGGGACTCGCAGACCGGCCGGCAGGTCGGGCCACAGCAGGACGACCAGGGTGCCGAGGGCGACGGCGTAGCAGGCTGCGAGCAGACCCGCACGCGCGCGTGGTGGGCCCTGGCGCCGGAACAGGACGAGATAGCAGATGTGACCGGCGGCGAAGGAGGCCATCCCGGCCATGAAGGCGGGGTCGGCGTCCGACAGCAGCAGGACGTCACCGCCCCAGCCGCACAGCAGGGCGGCGACCAGGATCCGCGGGCCACCCGCGCGGGCGGCGAACGCGGCGAGCAGCGGCATGAGCAGCGGCTTGGCGACCAGATGCCCGGCGCGGAGGCCGACCGCGAGACAGACGAGGTCCAAGGCCGTGGCGAGGACGAAGGCACCGAGCAGCACCCGGGACGCTCTCACGCGGCCACGGACTCCTCGGCCGGTTCGACCGCGGCCGCCGGCTGCCAGCCCGGCCCCCGGAACACCCGCCCCGCCCGCTCGCGCCAACCGGTCGCCGTCTTCAGGTCCTTGGCGATGGCGACGTACTCATGGGTGGCGACCTTGATCGGGTTGAACGTGTTGATGTTCTTCGTCAACCCATAGACGGGCCGCTCAACCTCCGGGACGAAGGACCCGAAGAGCCGGTCCCAGACGATCAGGATGCCGCCGAAGTTGCGGTCCAAGTAGCCGCCCTGGGAGGCGTGGTGGACCCGGTGGTGGGACGGAGTATTGAAGACGAATTCGAACCAGCGGGGCATGCGGTCGATCCGCTCGGTGTGGATCCAGAACTGGTAGACCAGGTTCACGGAGGAGCAGAACGCCAGCGCGGCGGGATGCACACCCAGGGCGACGAGCGGGACGTAGAAGGGCCACACCGTGAGGGTCGTCCAGGGCTGGCGCAGGGCCGTGGTGAGGTTGAACCTGCGGCTGGAGTGGTGGACGACGTGACAGGCCCACAGGATGCGGATGACATGGTGACCGCGGTGGGACCAGTAGTAGAAGAAGTCCTGCCCGAGCAGCATCAGCGGGATCGTCCACCACAGCACGGGGACACGCAGCGGCGTGAGTTCGTAGATGGCCGTGTAGACGGCGACGATCGGGATCTTCCAGAGGAAGTCGAAGACGAGGCTCCCGAGCCCCATGCCGACGCTCGTCGCGGCGTCCTTCGTCTCGTAGCCCGCCGCGTCCTCGTCGGGGTGGATGCGCACGCTGATCATCTCGATCACGGCGAGCAGCACGAAGGCGGGTATCGACCAGAGCACGACATCGGGCAGGTTCGGCATGGGTGAACCGTAGGACCGCAGGTCGGCCACGACTAGACGTTGTTACCCACAAGTATTTCCGGCGGTACGCGCTTGCTTGTTGGCGATCTCCGCCAACCGGTCACACCCCCGCCGCCCCCAGCACCGTCCCCGCCGCATACGTCACCGCCATCGCCAGCGCGCCCCCGACCACGTTCCGCACCATCGCCGGCTTCGGCTCGGCCGCGCCGAGCCGCGCGCTGCTCCAGCCGGTGAGGACGAGGGCGGCCAGGGACGAGACGACGGTGACGCCCAGGCGCCAGTCGGCCGGAGGCAGGACGATCGCCAGGAGGGGCAGCAGAGCGCCGGCCGTGAAGGACAGGAAGCTGGCCCAGGCCGCGTGCCAGGGGTTGGTGAGGTCGTCGGGGTCGATGTTGAGCTCCACGCGCGCGTGGGCGCGCAGGGCGTCGCGCTCCGTGAGCTGGACCGCCGCCTCCGCGGCCACGTCACGGGACAGGCCGCGATCTTGCAGGAGTTCGGTCAACTCCTCCAGTTCGGCCTCCGGTTGCTCCATCAGCTCGCGCTTCTCCAGGGCCAGGGCGGCCTTCTCCGAGTCGCGCTGGGTGGAGACGGACACGTACTCCCCCGCCGCCATCGACATGGAGCCGGCGAGGAGTCCCGCGAGGCCGGCCGTCAGCAGCGCCGAGCGGTCGTCGGTGGCGCCGGCCACGCCGACGACGAGGCCGGCGGTGGACAGGATGCCGTCGTTCGCGCCGAGGACCGCGGCTCGCAGCCAGTTCAGCCGGGAGCCGAGGCTGCCGCCGTGGGGCTCGGCGTGGGACTCGGCGTTCGTTGGTTCCGTCACACGGTGGAGGATTCCACCCCCGGCGTCACCACACCCGTACCGACGCTCCCCGCGCGAACACCGGGCTGGTGGCGTCCGTCGGCGGTTCGGTCAGCGGCTCCGCGATCTCGCTCACCGTGGGACCGACCTTCGCCGCGATCGGGTCCAGGATGTCGAGGTCGAAGCCGTACACGCGGGCCGCGTTGCCGCCGACCATCGCGGCGACCTCGGCACGCGGCACGCGCGCGTACGCGAAACGCAGGCCCTCCCTGGAGTACGGGTACGTGCCCTCGTCGTGCGGGTAGTCGCTCCCCCACATGATCTTCTCGATGCCGATGCGGTCGCGCAGCGGCACCTCATGGGGGCGCATGAAACTGGCGCCCACGAAGCAGTTGTCGCGCCAGACCTCCGAGGGACCTTTGCCCATCGAGGCGGCCAGGCCCGCACCGAACCTGGACTCCGCCGTGGCCGCCTTCGTGGCCGCCGCGACCAGGCGCCCGTGGTAGTAGTCCAGCATGTCGAGCACCCCGGGTATCCAGCCGGAGCCCTGCTCGGTCAGCACCAGCTTCAGGTCCGGGTGCCGGCGGAAGGCACCGCCGAAGATCAGGTGCCACAGGGCGCGGTGCGAGAACCAGGTCGTCTCGACCATGAACACCGCGCGGGCGGCCGGTTCGTCGCCGAGCGGCGGGGCGGCGGAGCCCGCGTGGTGGTTCACGGGGACGCCGAGTTCCGCGCACACGGCCCAGATCGGGTCGTACGTCGACGAGTACAGCTCCGGCAGCCCCGAGCCCGGCGGGGTGCCGGGCAGCAGCAGACCGCCCCGGAGGCCCGCGGCGACCGCCCACCGGATCTCCTGGACGGCCTCCTGGACGTCGTTGAGGAGGATCTGGAAGACGCCCGCCCGCCGACCGGGCGCAGCCCCGCAGAAGTCCGCCAGCCAGCGGTTGTGGGCGCGCAGACCGGCCCAGCGGCGCTCGAACTCCTCGGCGGTGGGCGCGGGCGCCATGAGGGAGCCGGACGGGAAGAACGGCGGGATGGTGTTCGGGAAGACGACCTCGGCGACGATCCCGTCCTGCTCCAGCTCCGCGATCCGCCGCTCGGAGTTCCAGTTCTTGTCGGCCGTGTCGGCGACCAGGTCCGCGTACGGGTTGACGTACGTGGCCGCCCACGCGTCGAACTCGTCGTGGTACCGCTTCTCCAAGTAGGGCCGGTAGTCGAGGAGATCGGCGCCCGCGTGGCAGTCCGCCGAGATGACCGTGTACCGCTCCTCGCTCGTGCCGCTCATGGGGTCACCCCCAGCACGGGGAAGTCGTGGTCGGTCAGCCAGTGCCGCCCGACCTCGCGCGAGCGCGCCCAGGACGCCGTCACGGCCGCCTGGTCGTCCTGCTGGCCGAGTTCCGCGGGGGTCGGTCCGATCCTGCGGGCCAGCGGCTCCAGGGCCGCAACATCGAAGCCGAAGGCGTCCGCCGCCGCCAGGCCCAGCATGCGGCGGGTCTCGTCGACCGGGATGTCGTGGAAGGTGCGCTTCAACCACGCGCGTGTGTCGGGCCAAGTGCCTTCCGGGTGTGGGAAGTCGCTGCCCCAGAGGATGTTGTCGACGCCGATCTCGTAGCGCTGGGCCAGTTCACGGCGCTTGGTGTTGGTGGCGCAGATGAAGACCTGCCGGTCGAGGTATTCGCTCGGCGGGCGTTTCAGCTCCGCGAAGGGTGAGAGCTTCTTGCCGCCGTGGGCGCCGAGGTAGAGGCGGTCCATGAACCAGAGCTGGTTCGGCAGCCACCAACAACCCGACTCCGCGACCCCGAACTTGAGGCCCGGGTGACGTTCGAAGACTCCGGACCAGAGCAGGAACCACAGCGGCCGGGCGGGCCACCAGGTCACCTCGCTGACGTAGATGCCCAGGTGGTCGCCGTACTCGTGGCGGGGCGCGGCCCCGGAGTGGGTCAGTACGGGCATCGCGCACTCGGCGGCGGCCGCCCACACGGGGTCGTAACGACGGTCGTGGTAGGGCTCCTTGTCGACCCACATGGAGGGGATCATCAGGGCACCGAGACCGGACTCCTTCGCGCGATGGATCTCCGCGACGACTTTGTCCGTGGGGGCCGTCACCGGCAACAGGGCCACCCCGCAGTGCCGTTCGGGATTCTCGGAGACGAAGTCGGCGAGCCAGCGGTTGTGCGCCTGAGCGCCCGCCATCCCCAACTCGGGGTCCTGGTCCCCGGAGAGACCGAGCCCGACTCCGAACGGCGCGGCGGTCTGACTGTCCACGGCATCCGCGTCCGGGAAGACCACCTCGGCGGCCACCCCGTCCCCGTCCAGCTCCTTCAGGCGCTGCGCGGTGTCCCAACCCCCGCGCAGGCCCTCCTCGTTGTCGTGGAACCACTTGGCCGCGAACGCCTCGTTGCGGATGCCGAGCCGGGTCATCTCCTCGCGGCGCCGGTCGCGCCCGGCGAGGAACTCGTCGAAGTCCCGGTGGAACCGGGCGTCCAGATAGGGCCGGTACTCCTCGGTGGGCAGCCCGGCATGGCAGTCGGAGGAGATGATCAGGTACGGCTCCTGGTCGGTCACAACAGCCCCCTCGGTCCAGGATTCGGTCCAGTCGGTCCGGGATTCAGTCCAGGATGAAGCTTTCGAGGTACGACGGGTTCGCCCGGTCGAGCATCGAGCGCGCCCTCGCCCGGATCTGGCCGTCGCTGTGCTCGCTCTCGGGCAGCAGCCAGAAGCGGTCCGCGCGGATGCCGTCCACGACGAGGTCGGCGACCTCCTCGACGGGCGTGAAGGCGACCTCCTTGCCCGCCTCCTTCATGGCGGTCTCCCACTGGTCGAGGCTGCGGTAAGGGGTCCTCCGGGGGCGCTTCTTGGCGTACCGGTCGGGCCGGTTGCGGTGCGACTCCCACAGGCCGGTGCGCAGCATGTGCGGCCCCGGGAAGAGCACCGAGGCACCCACGCGCGCGTGCTCCGCCTTCAGATGGGCGTACAGGGACTCGGTCATCGTCACGACGGCCGCCTTGGTGACGGCATACACGGAGGCGGTGGGCAGCGGGGCGATACCGCCGTCCCCGGACGACGTGTTGACGACATGACCGGGTTGACCCGACTTGATCATCCTCGGCACGAACGCCTGGATGCCGTGGAAGACGCCCCACACATTGACGGCGAACGCCCATCGCCAGTCATTGGGTTCGTGCTCCCACATCCGGCCCTCGGCGCCCGAGCCGACCCCCGCGTTGTTGCACAGGACATGGACGGCGCCGTACACCTCGTACGCCGACTCGGCCAGATCCAGCACCTGTTGACGCTCGCCGACGTCGACCACGCACGCGTGCACATCGGCACCCTCGGCGCGCAGATCGGCGGCGGCCTTGTCGAGAGCGCCGCGCTCGACGTCGGCGAGGACCACCTTGAGGCCGTCGGCGGCGAACCGCCGCGCCATCGCGAGCCCGATCCCGCTCGCCGCCCCGGTGACGACGGCGACCTGACCCTCCCTCAGCTCCATCGGACGCTCCCTTCCGGGGGCCCGTCATGGACCTGTTGCGGGTCGTCGTAGCGCTGGTGGACGTACGGCAACAGGGCCCGCGCGTCGACGCGTTCGACGACTTTTCCGCGCTGGTCGCTGGTCTTCTCACCGATGGTGATGTCGACCAGAGTGCGTACCGGGAGGTCGGCGACCGGGTCGTACATGGACTCGCGCAGGACGACGTCCCCGGTCACGCGTTCCAGCCGGCGGACCTTCTCGTTGCGCAGGCAGTGCACGAGCACCGGGTCTGCGTCGAAGCCCGAACCGTCCACTGCGGGAAGGAACTTGAAGTAGAAGTCGGTCTTCTGCGTCGGCCCGGGCAGCGGCAACTCCTCGCTGACCGCGCCGCGGACCTCGACGAAGGCGATGCCGTGCCGGGCCAGGGAGGCGTGCACGACGAGGCCCACGCGTTCGACCGTCACCTCACCGAGTTTCTTGGGTTCGCCGAAGACCTCACGGCCGCCGGTGAGGGCCCGCTCATGGGTCATCGGCATCACCAGCGGATACCAGCCCTCGACACCGTCGTGCGCGGCGGCGACCGCGAACGAGCCCGCGCCCAGCGGATATCCGGGCAGTTCGACCCTGCTGATGTTCACCCGGACCAACGGCCGCCCGGTGGGCTTCAGGGGCGGCGGCAGGACCGCCGCGACCGCGTCAGGGTCGCTCTCCCAGACGGCCACCACACCGGTCGACCAGATGTCGGGAAGCTTTGAGCTCGCTGTGCGTGCGGCGGCGATCTCCGCCTCGGTCCGTGCGCCGTACCGTACGCGTGCCATACGCCGTACCGCCCTTCGTAGGCCGTCATCCGTCAGGCGGGCAGCACGCTCGCACCGGGCGGGCAAAAGGTCCATAGCCACGCGCACGCGCATTCGGCCAACCCGAACGGGCGGCCGGGACGGGCCACCTGACGGACGAGGCCATGGACCGGGCTGTCAGTGACGGCCCGTATCCTCAGTGACCATGCTCGAAGACCACTCGCCCGCAGTGTCCGCAGCCACTCCGTGGCCGGCCGCGTATCCCCAGGGATACGCGGTAGTTGACGTGGAGACCACCGGCCTGGCCCGGGACGACCGGATAATCTCCGCGGCCGTCTACCGCCTGGACGCGCTCGGCGAGGTCGAGGACCACTGGTACACGATGGTCAACCCGGAGCGCGATCCCGGCCCGGTGTGGATCCACGGTCTGACGAGTGACGTACTGGAAGGCGCGCCCCTCTTCCAGGACATCGCCGAGGAGTTCGCGACCCGCCTGGAGGGCCGGGTGCTGGTCGCGCACAACGCGGTCTTCGACTGGCAGATGATCGCGCGGGAGTACGCGCGCGTGGCGATCGATCCGCCGGTCCGTCAGCGGCTGTGCACCATCGCCCTCTCCAAGGAGCTGGCCCTGCCGCTGCCCAACCACAAGCTGGAGTCCCTGGCCGCGCACTTCGGCGTCGTCCAGCAGCGCGCGCACCACGCGCTGGACGACGCGCGCGTGCTCGCCGAGGCGTTTCGGCCGAGCCTGCGGGCGGCGGCGCGGGGCGGGGTCCGGCTGCCGCTGCACGAGTGCCGGCCGCTGACCGAGTGGACCGCGGACCGGCCGACGCCCCGCATCGGGCAGCAGGCCGGGGGCTACAGCGGCTACGGAGCGGGAAGTTGGCGTCCCTCGCGCAAGCGGCCCGCGTGCCCCTACCCCAACCCGGGGCGGTTCCAGGACGGCAGGCCGCTCAAGCAGGGCATGCGGATCGCCTTCTCCGGGGACACCTCCATCGAGCGCGAGCTGCTGGAGGACCGGGCCGTGGAGGCCGGGCTGCACGTCGCCACCAGCCTGTCCCGGCTGACCAGCCTCCTCGTCACGAACGACCCGGACTCGGGCACCTCCAAGGTGGTCAAGGCCCGGCAGTTCGGCACGCCGGTGGTGGACGAGGCGGCGTTCGGACAGTTGCTCAGAGACGTCGAGCAGGCGGACTGACCGTACGGACGGGTGATTGTCGTACGACTCGCCCCGCGCCCGCTCGCCCGTGCCGGGCCGACGGCCCACCCTGTGGCGCATGGCGAGATGTGAAGTGTGCGGCAATGACTACGGCATGAGCTTCGAGGTGCACGCGCAGGGCGCGGTGCACGTCTTCGACTGCTTCTCGTGCGCGATCCATCGCATGGCCCCGATCTGCGAGCACTGCCGGGTGCAGATCATCGGGCAGGGCGTGGAGGTCGAGGGCCACTGGTTCTGCGGCGGCCACTGCGCGCGGGCGGAGGGGATGGTGGGGATCATCGACAAGGTGTGAGGACAGACCCCCCTGAATACGCCCCACGACCGAGTTGTACGGTCGTGGGGTGTACCGCTTCCTGATGTCCCGGCAGTGGGTGATCCTCGCGTTGATCACCCTCCTCCTGATCCCCACGATGATCAGGCTGGGCATCTGGCAGATGCACCGCTACGAGATGCGCAGCGCCCGGAACCAGTTGGTGACGAACGCGCTGCACGCCAAGCCGGTCCCCGTGGAGCGGATCAGCACCCCAGGGCACGCGGTGACCCGGACCGAGAAGTACCGCACCGTCACCGCCACAGGCACCTTCGAGACCTCCAAGGAAGTCGTCGTCCGGCGCCGTACCAATGACGACGACGAGGTCGGCTTCCATGTCCTGACCCCGTTCGTGCTGACGGACGGCAAGGTGGTGCTGGTCAACCGCGGCTGGATCCCGGCGAACGGCGCGCAGACCGCGTTCCCGAAGATCCCCGCGCCGCCGAGCGGCACGACCACCATCACCGGGCGTCTGATGGCCGACGAGACGACCGCGGCGAGCGGCATCAAGGACATCAAGGGCCTGCCCGACCGCCAGATCATGCTGATCAACAGCGAGGAGCAGGCCCGGCGGCTGCACGCCCAGGTGCTCGGCGGCTATGTCGAGCAGACGGCGCCCGAGGCCAAGGGCGGCACGCCGGAGCAGATCTCCGACCCGGGCAAGGAAGACGCCCCGCTGAACTACGCGTACATGATCCAGTGGTGGCTGTTCGCGGCGGCCGTCCCGGTCGGTTACGTCGTCCTGGCCCGCCGCGAGGCCCGCGACCGCCGGGAGGCGGCGGCCAAGGAGGAGACGGCCGAGGCCGTCGAACCGGCATCGGTCTGACCCGCCTTCGTCACCCGCGCGGCTGCGACCTTGATTGCCCCACCGGTAGGCAGGGAACCCGCACCCCGTGCACCCACGTATCGAGGACTACGCCCTCATCGGCGACGAACAGACCGCGGCCCTCATCGGCATGGACGGCTCGGTCGACTGGCTGTGTCTGCCCCGCTTCGACTCGGCGGCCTGCTTCGCCAGACTGCTCGGTGACGAGGAGAACGGCCACTGGCGCATCGCCCCCGAGGGCGCGGACCGCTGCACCCGCCGGGCCTACCGCCCCGGCACCCTGGTCCTGGACACGGAGTGGGAGACCGACGAGGGCACGATCCGCGTCACCGACCTGATGCCCCAACGCGACGTCGCCCCCGATGTCGTACGCGTCGTGGAATGCCTCAGCGGCAGGGTCACCGTCCGCAGCACGCTCCGGCTGCGCTTCGACTACGGCTCTGTCGTGCCGTGGATGCGCAGGTCCGACGGACACCGGGTGGCCGTCGCCGGACCCGACTCGGTGTGGCTGCGCAGCGAGCCGGAGGTGCGTACCTGGGGCGAGGACTTCGGCACGCACTCGGAGTTCACCGTCGAGGCCGGTGAGAAGGTCGCCTTCGTCCTCACCTGGCACCCCTCGCACGAGCCGCGCCCGCCGCGCGTCGACCCGTACAAGTCGCTGCGCACCAGCGTCGCGGACTGGAAGCGCTGGTCGGCCCGCTGCCGCTACGACGGCCCCTACCGCGACGCTGTCCTGCGGTCCCTGATCACGCTGAAGGCCCTCACCTACCGCCCGACCGGCGGCATCGTCGCCGCGGCCACCACCTCGCTGCCCGAGGAGATGGGCGGTGTCCGCAACTGGGACTACCGCTACTGCTGGCTGCGCGACTCCACCCTCACCCTCGGCGCCCTGATCGCCGCCGGCTACCACAAGGAGGCCGAGGCCTGGCGCGACTGGCTGCTGCGTGCGGTCGCGGGCGACCCGGCGGACCTGCAGATCATGTACGGCGTGGCGGGCGAGCGCCGGCTGCCCGAGTTCGAACTCCCGCACCTGACCGGCTTCGGCGCCTCGGTACCCGTACGGATCGGCAACGGCGCCGTGAACCAGCTCCAACTCGACGTCTACGGCGAGGTCATGGACTCCCTGTGGCTGGCGCGGCGCGCGGGTCTGTCGCCCAAGCCGCACATGTGGTCGCTCCAGAGCGTCCTCCTGGAGTGGCTGCGCGCGCAGTGGCGGCAGCCCGACGAGGGGCTGTGGGAGGTGCGCGGCGGCCGTCGGCATTTCGTGCACTCCAAGGTCATGGTGTGGGTGGCCGCCGACCGGGCCGTACGCACCCTGGAGGAGTACGGCGACCTTCCCGGGGACCTGGCGGCCTGGCGCGAGTTGCGGGACGAGGTGCACCAGGACGTGTGCGAGAAGGGCTACGACCCGGTGCGCAACACGTTCACGCAGTACTACGGCTCCCGGGAACTCGACGCCGCGCTGCTGCTCATCCCCCGCTGCGGTTTCCTGCCGCCCGACGATCCGCGGGTCGTCGGCACGGTCGACGCGGTCCGCGAGGCGCTCGGCCACGACGGTTTCGTACGCCGTTACGACACTGCCGCCGACGTCCCGGTCGACGGCCTTCCGGGCGACGAGGGCGCCTTCCTCGCGTGCTCTTTCTGGCTCGCGGACGCGCTGCACCTGACGGGGCGCAGGAAGGAGGCCCGGACGCTGTTCGAGCGTCTGGTGGGACTCGCGAACGACGTGGGGCTGCTCGCGGAGGAGTACGACCCGGTGGCCGGCCGGCAGCTCGGCAACTTCCCGCAGGCCTTCAGCCACATCGGCTTGGTGAACACCGCCCTCGCCCTGTTCGGGGACGAGGAGGCAGGATAGGGGCCATGGATCTTGGACTGAAGGACCGGGTGTACGTCGTCACGGGTGCCACCCGCGGACTGGGCAACGCCTCCGCGCGCGAGCTGGTGGCCGACGGCGCGAAGGTGGTCGTCACCGGGCGCGACGAGCAACGGACCGCCGACGCGGCGGCCGAACTGGGGCCGAACGCGGTGGGCGTGGCCGTCGACAACGCCGACGCGGAGGCGCCGGCCCGGTTGATCGCCGCCGCGCGTGAGCACTTCGGGCGCTTCGACGGCATCCTGGTGAGCGTCGGCGGGCCGCCGCCCGGCTTCGTCGCCGACGGCACCGACGAGCAGTGGCAGGCCTCGTTCGAGTCGGTGTTCCTGGGCGCGGTACGGCTCGCCCGCGCGGCGGCCGAGGAACTGGAGGAGGGCGGCGTCATCGGGTTCGTGCTGTCGGGCTCGGTGCACGAACCGATCCCCGGGCTCACGATCTCGAACGCGCTACGACCCGGCCTGGCCGGTTTCGCCAAGTCCCTCGCCGACGAGCTGGGACCGCGCGGCATCCGCGTCCTCGGTCTGCTGCCCGCCCGCATCGACACGGACCGCGTGCGCGAACTGGACGGCCTGTCCGCCGACCCTGAGGCCACCCGTCGGGCCAACGAGTCGCGGATCCCGCTGCGCCGGTACGGGACGTCGGAGGAGTTCGGGCGGGTGGCGGCGTTTCTGCTGTCACCCGCCGCGTCCTATCTGACGGGCATCATGGTGCCGGTCGACGGCGGGATGCGGCACGGGTTCTGACGTGCCGTCAGCCCACCGTCCCGTCAACTGACCCTTTCCGCGCGGTGTTTGACGGCCTTCAGCCAGACCTCCGTCGGCAGTGTCGTCAGGCCGGCCGAATCGCGGGCGTGGGCGAGGGCGTTGGCCGTCAGGTGGTCGAGGGCGACTCCGGGGTCCACATGCGGTTCGAGACCGAGCCGGACGCGGGCCTCGGGTGCCGTGCGGGTGCCGACCAGCCGCACATGCGCGTGGGCGACGCCTTCCAGGTCGCCCGCGTCGGTGGCGAGGACGCCCTCCAGGGCCCGGCCCCGCAGCAGCGCGCCCTCTCCGTCGCCGGTGCTGACGGCGACCTCGGTGAGCCGGCGCCGCCGTAGCACCGCGACGAGCCACCACAGGGCGAGCAGGACGAGGACCGCGAGCACGGCGAGGACGGTCGGCCACCACCAGCCGTCGCCCCGCCAGCGGGTCCGCTGCGCGTCGCTGAGCAGGACGTCGTGCCGTCCGTCGTGGACCCACCACGACGGCGGTTTCACGCCGAGCCCGACGGCCAGCACCGAGCCGCCGGCGACGACCAGCGCGAGGCCCACGACTCCGATCAGCACACGGTTGACGACCCTGAGCACCGCCTTCACCCCTTCTGTCCGGAACGGCCGACGTGCAGCGACAGCGCGGGCGGCCGCGCCAGCCCGAGCCCGGTGATCGCGTCGTTGAGCACGGCGTCCAAGTCGGCCCGTACGTCGTCGAGTTCACGGAAATGGGACACCGCGCGGACGTCGGCCTTCGTCCGGCTGGTGCGGACCCGTACCGACTGCACGCCCGAGACCTCCATGGCCCGGTCGCGCAGCACCATCGCGGCCGCGGCGCGTTGCAGTCCGGCCCGGACATCGGCGTGGGTGCGGCGCATCGGCAGCACCTGGCGCAGGCCGGGCGTTACGGCGAGCACGATCAGCCAGAGGCCGAGGACGGCGGCGACAGCGGCGCCGACGAGGACCCAGGTGTCG
Organism: Streptomyces sp. NPDC005492; assembly: GCF_040605995.1. Classification (NCBI taxonomy): domain Bacteria; kingdom Bacillati; phylum Actinomycetota; class Actinomycetes; order Kitasatosporales; family Streptomycetaceae; genus Streptomyces; species Streptomyces sp. NPDC005492. The sequence continues at coordinate 125,759 of NZ_JBEXDX010000018.1, read as the reverse complement.
TCGAGGGGCCGTTCGGCGAGTTGCCGGGCCAGTTCCCGGCGCCAGTGCGCGGCGGGCCGTTCGGCGCGCACGGCGGTGACGTCGTAGAGCAGGGCGCCCGCGCCGACGAGCAGCAGGACGGCGACGATGCCCGCGGGGACGCGGCGCGCCGACCAGAAGCGGCCGCCCTTGCCGTCGCCGTCATGGACGACGGGTACGGGGTTGTGGTCCGACGCGTCGGTGTACCCGCCGCGTCCGGGATCGGTCTCCTTCTCGATGACCGGTAGTCGTTGGGTCGTACCTTCGGAGCCCTGGGGCTCGCTCATCGCGTCCTCCCCTGTGCCGCGCCGCGCGACTGTGCCGGATGCAGCCGCTCCACCTGGACGGCGACCTCGGGCACCTCCATGCCCACCAACGCGCGTACCCGCTGAACGACCTGTCGACGCACCTGAAAACAGCGGTCGCCGATGTCGCACGGATAGCCGAGTTCGAGATGCACGCGCACGCGTGCGGTGTCGTGGTGCACGACGACGGTGGCATGCGGCGGCGCGGCCACCGGGGGCAGCGGTCCGACCGCCTCACGCGCCGCCTGCGCGGCGATCTTCGCTACGACCCGGTCGGCGATCCGGGTGGCGCCGCGCTCGCCGGGCGGGACGACCGCCGGGGGTCTGTCGCTCTCGTCGACCGCGCCGTCCCCGCCGCTCATGGGCGTCATCGCCGCCGGTCGTCACGCGAGCGGAAGAAGTCGCCGAGTTCCAGGTCCCCCTCCAGGAACCGGCCGACGACGAAGCCGACGGCGCCCAGGGCCGCCACCAGCAGGAAGGCACCGAACCCGCCGAAGTACCCGGCGAAACCCAGCGCCATTCCGGCGATCATGCCGACCACGGCCCTGCTCATCCTGCGCTCCTCAACTCGTTCGTCGGCCCGCTCATCGGCTCATCCGGCAGCTCGGTCACTGGAGTCGGGGCTCCGGTTCCTCGTCCTCCTCGTCGGGCAGCTTCACATCGCTCACCGCGATGTTGACCTCGACGACTTCGAGTCCGGTCATCCGCTCCACGGCCGCGATGACGTTCTCCCGTACGGCCCGGGCCACATCGCCGATCGACACGCCGTAGTCGACGACGATCTCCAGATCGAGCGCGGTCTGCACCTCGCCGACCTCGGCCTTCACGCCCCGGGACACCGACTTCGAACCGCCGGGCACCCGGTCGCGTACGGCCCCGAAGGTGCGGGACAGCCCGCTGCCCATGGCGTGCACGCCCAGGACGTCCCGGGCGGCCAGCCCGGCGATCTTCTCCACGACCCCGTCGGCGATGGTGGTGCGCCCCCGGGAGGCCGGGTCGCCTCCGCCGCGTCTGGTGGGGGTCTTCCGGGTCTGCAGCGGCTCCCTCTCGCCGTCGGGGTCCGATGTCCGGTTCCGCTCCGTCATGTCGTCCATCGCCGTACGTCCCTTTCGGTCGTCGTCCCTATCAACCACGGTAAGCGCGGTTGCGGTCTCTCGCGCCGGGGATGCGGCAGGCTGGAGGAATGACGGCGGACGCGTGGACGCGGGCGGTACGGCATCAGGTGGGGCTCGGGAGGCTGCTGCCCCTGGGCGACCGGCGCGACGGCGCGTGGATCGCCGAGCGGGCGGCCGAGGCGGTCCTGCGGGGCGCGGTGCGGGACGTACGGGGGGTGCGGCTGGGCGGGATGCGGATCGCGCTCGCCGATCCGGAGGACGTGAGCGAACCCGCCGTACCGCCTCCGCCGGGGGCCCTGCCGCCCGGTCCGCTGCGGATCACGGCCGGTTTCGCGGCCGTGGCGACCGAGCCGCTCCCGGTCGCCGCGTCCCGCCTGCGCGCCGCCCTGGTGACGGCCGCGACGGAGCGGCTCGGCCTGGTGGTGGCGGAGGTCGATCTACAGGTGACCGCCCTGTTGGACCATATGGACGATGTTGACCGTGTGGATGACATGGATGACATGGCCGGCATGGCCGATGTGGATCGCGCCACCGCTGACATTGTCCACATTGATGATGTTGATGACGACCTTGACCGTGTGGTCGATCTTGACGACGGCGGTGAGTCCCTGGTCATCGCGGCTGCTCTAGCCGTCCCCGGTGTGGCCCGGCTGACCGGCACGCTGGGTGGGCTGGGCCGGGCGGTGCACCTGGAGGGGCGGCGGGTCGAGGGTGCGCTGCCGCGTCTGCACGCGCGCGTGGAACTGGCGGTACGCGCGGACCACCGGGCGCTGGATGTGGCCCTGGAGGTCCGCGCGAGGATCGGCGAGGTGCTGCCCGGTCACCCGACCGTGGCGGTGCTCGTCACGCGGATCGGCTGACGCCTCTTCACCGACGAGCCCACCTGATGCGCGCTATTCGCCGACGCCCGCCAGGTCCCGCAGCCGTCGCGCCTGGGCGGCGCGCTCGGCGGCGCGCTGGTCGTCGTAGGTGCGGCCCTGGGCGCCCTGGAGCAGCGCCTTGGTCTCGATGAGGGCGTCTCGCGGTGCGGCCAGCAGTGCGGTCGTGAGATCGCGTACGGCGTCCTCGACCTGGTCCGCGGGCACGGCGATGTTGGCGAGGCCGGTGCTCACGGCCTCCTCGGCCAGGACGGCGCGACCGGTCGCGCAGATCTCCAGCGCGCGGGCGTAGCCGACAAGACCGATCAGCGGGTTCGTGCCGGTCAGGTCGGGCACCAGCCCGAGGCTGGTCTCGCGCATGGCGAACTGCACGTCGTCGGCGACGACGCGCAGGTCACAGGCGAGGGCGAGTTGGAACCCGGCCCCGATGGCATGCCCCTGGACGGCGGCGATGGACACGAGGTCGCTGCGCCGCCACCAGGTGAAGCCCTCCTGGTACTCGGCGATGGTCCCGTCCAGCACGGCGTCACTGCTGCGCGCGAGGTCGATGAACGACGGTTCGCCGTCGAAGCCCTCGGGCGTGAACGCCTGCCGGTCGAGTCCGGCCGAGAAGGACTTGCCCTCGGCCCGCAGCACGACGACACGGACGGAGCCCGGCAGCGACCGCCCGGCCTCCGCCAACGCCCGCCACAGAGCGGGACTTTGGGCGTTGCGCTTGGCCGGGTTGGTCAGCGTCACCGTGGCGATCGCGTCGTCGACGGTGAGCCGTACGCCGTCCTTGTCGAGTACCGGACCGAGGTCCTTGTCGTCCTGTGCGGGCGAAGCCATGGGACGCCTCCGATGTGTGCGGTCAACAGAGCAGAGCTAAGTGACTGCACAGTAACCACCCGGTCGGTCAGCCGACCTACCGGGTGGCCACCATCGAAGCCGATGGGCCGCCGGGGGTCAGGCCGAAGCCTTCTTGCCCCGGGTCGCCCCGCCACGCCCACGGAGCGTGACGCCGGACTCGCTGAGCATCCGGTGTACGAAGCCATACGAACGGCCGGTCTCCTCGGCCAGCGCTCGAATGCTCGCACCGGAGTCGTACTTCTTCTTCAGGTCTGCCGCGAGCTTGTCGCGCGCGGCGCCGGTTACCCGGCTGCCCTTCTTCAGAGTCTCGGCCACCCGTGCCTCCTCATGGGAAGTGCGCTCTGGTCTCCTCATGATCACCCCTCCAGGCGTTCATGGCCACCCATTCGGCAAGGTCCGTAAGACAAGGTTTTGACGACAGGAGCGCGTCCCCACAACTGGAATTTGGAATTCCACACTGTCGTGTCCGTACGGCCGAACGAGTTGTTCCGCGAAGTGCCTGGTCAGAGACGTGGAACGGCCGAGCCCTTGTCGATAAAGGGCTCGGCCGGAAAATCGATGTAGGACACACCTCGGTACGAGGAGATCTCACACAGATGGTGGATCACCGGTAGGCCGAATGATCCATACGCCGTGGATCAAGCATTCGATCAAGCCAGGGCGACGAGATCCGCGTAGTCCGCGCCCCACAGGTCCTCGACGCCGTCGGGCAGCAGGATGATGCGCTCCGGCTGGAGCGCCTCCACGGCGCCCTCGTCGTGGGTGACGAGAACGACGGCGCCCTTGTAGGTGCGCAGCGCGCCGAGGATCTCCTCGCGGCTGGCCGGGTCGAGGTTGTTCGTCGGCTCGTCGAGGAGCAGGACGTTCGCCGACGACACGACGAGGGTGGCGAGCGCGAGGCGCGTCTTCTCACCGCCGGAGAGGACCCCGGCCGGCTTGTCGACGTCGTCGCCCGAGAACAGGAACGAGCCGAGCGTCTTGCGGACCTCGACAAGGTCGAGGTCGGGGGCGGCGGAGCGCATGTTCTCCAGGACCGTGCGCTCCGGGTCGAGGGTCTCGTGCTCCTGCGCGTAGTAGCCGAGCTTGAGGCCGTGGCCTTCGATGACCTCGCCGGTGTCCGGCTTCTCGGCGCCGCCGAGCAGACGCAGCAGGGTCGTCTTGCCCGCGCCGTTCAGACCGAGGATGACGACGCGTGAGCCCTTGTCGATGGCCAGGTCGACGTCGGTGAAGATCTCCAGGGAGCCGTACGACTTCGACAGGCCCTCCGCCATGAGAGGGGTCTTGCCGCAGGGCGAGGGCTCCGGGAAGCGCAGCTTGGCGACCTTGTCGGAGACGCGCACCGCGTCCAGCCCGGCGAGCAGCCGGTCGGCGCGCTTGGCCATGTTCTGGGCGGCGACCGTCTTGGTCGCCTTGGCGCGCATCTTGTCGGCCTGCGAGTGCAGGGCCGCGGCCTTCTTCTCGGCGTTCTGCCGCTCGCGCTTGCGGCGCTTCTCGTCGGCCTCGCGCTGCTGCTGGTAGAGCTTCCAGCCCATGTTGTAGTAGTCGATCTGGGCGCGGTTGGCGTCCAGATAGAACACCTTGTTGACGACGGTCTCGACGAGGTCGACGTCGTGGGAGATCACGATGAAGCCGCCGCGGTACGTCTTCAGGTAGTCGCGCAGCCAGACGATCGAGTCGGCGTCGAGGTGGTTGGTGGGCTCGTCGAGCAGCAGGGTGTCCGCGTCGGAGAACAGGATGCGGGCCAGCTCGATACGGCGGCGCTGACCGCCGGAGAGCGTATGGAGCGGCTGGCCGAGCACGCGGTCGGGCAGGTTCAGCGCGGCGGCGATGGTGGCGGCCTCGGCCTCGGCGGAGTACCCGCCCTTGGTGAGGAACTCCGTCTCCTGGCGCTCGTACTGCCGCAGCGCCTTCTCGCGGGTGGCTCCGCTGCCGTTGGCGATGCGCTGTTCGTTCTCCCGCATCTTGCGGATCAGGGTGTCCAGGCCGCGCGCGGAGAGGATGCGGTCGCTCGCGAGTACGTCCAGGTCGCCGGTGCGGGGGTCCTGCGGAAGGTAGCCGACCTCGCCGGAGCGGGTGACGGTGCCGCCGGCGGGCTGGCCCTCACCGGCCAGGACCTTGGTCAGGGTGGTCTTGCCGGCGCCGTTGCGCCCGACCAGGCCGATGCGGTCGCCCTTGGCGACACGGAAGGTGGCGGACTCGATGAGGACGCGGGCACCGGCGCGCAGTTCGATACCGGAGGCGGAGATCACGGTCAGACTCCAGAGCGGGGTCGTAGGCGGAAGGGGCGGCTGAGGACGTTCCCGCCGTCTAATGCGCGAGGAGAATGGCCATGGGCCAAGTCTAACGGGGCTGTGCAAGCACTTTTTCTGTGTACGGCGGACTGTGGCCGGGAGCGCATGACCTGGTCCACGGCGGTGAGCTGGGCGGTCCGGGCCGGCGCCCGAACACGGCCGGGCGACGGGTGGAGCCGCGCCGTGACGAACGGCACGCGTGCGTGGCGGGCGTCGCCTGTCCGGACGCTCGTCCGGCGACCGGGTGGGGACGGCGGACGAGGATGGCGCCGGGGGGCCACACGCGCGGAGAGCGGGGTCCATGCGGTTCGACGACGATGCCGATCTGGACACCTCCGAGGTGCAGGACGTACGCGGCAGCCGGATTCCCGGTGGCCGGGCGACCGTGGGCGGTGGTCTCGTGGGGGTGATCGCGCTGCTTCTGGGGCTCTTCTTCGGGGTCGGTCCGGACAACCTGGGGTTGTCGTCGGGCAGCGCCTCACCGGTAACGACCGCGTCCTCACTGGCCCAGGTGCGGTCGTCCGGCCGTACCGGGCGGGACGCGAACGTCTGGGAGGACTGCCGCATCGCGGCCGTCGTCAACAGCGTGCAGGACCACTGGGCGCAGGAGTTCCGGCGGCAGGGCGGTACGTACACGCGGTCGCCGACGGTCTTCTTCAGCGGGCAGGTCGCCACGGCGTGCGGGACGGCGGCCTCCGCGGTGGGGCCGTTCTACTGTCCGGGCGACCGGAAGGTCTATCTGGACCTGGGTTTCTTCGACGAGCCGCGGACGAAGTTCGGCTCAGCGGCGGCGCAGGACGGGCGGACCGGCGCGAACCGCGACGCGGTGCGGGTGGAACTCCAGGCGGACTGCTACGCGGGGGTCTGGGCGCATCACGCGACGGCCACGAAGGACGAGTCGACCGGGCGGCCGTTGATCACCAGCCTCACGGACGGCGACATCCGGGACGGACTGGACGCCGCGGCGGCCGTGGGCGACGGCCGGATCCAGGAGCGGTTCCAGGGCCGGGTGACGCCGGAGACCTGGACGCACGGGTCGACGGCGCAGCGGCAGCAGTGGTTCCAGCAGGGCTTCCGGAGCGGGGGCATGGCACGGTGCGACACGTTCCGCTGACGGCCATGGTGCCGGTTCGCGGGGCATTGTCAGTGGCGGGTGCAAGACTCGTCGAAGTGGTCAAAGCGGCAGAAAGAAGCGATAGCACCCGATGCACAAGGAAGTGATCGGCATGGCAGCCAAGGACAGCGGGCGTCCCAGCATCTACCCGTCCCTGCTGTACGCGGACGCGAAGGCGGCGATCCGGCAGCTCACGGAGGCCTTCGGCTTCACCGAGCTCGCGGTGTACGAGAGCGAGGACGGCTCGGTGATGCACGCCGAGCTGGTGCAGGGCAACGGCGCGGTGATGCTCGGCTCCAAAGGCCGCGGTGGGCGGTTCGACGAGGCGATGAAGAGCGCGGGACCCGCCGGGGTGTACATCGTCGTGGACGACGTCGACGCCCATCACCGGCGGGCCGTCGAGCACGGCGCGGAGATCCTGATGCCCCCGACGGACCAGGACTACGGATCACGGGACTACATGGCCCGGGACGCCGAGGGCAACATCTGGAGCTTCGGTACCTACGCCCCGGAGATACGGGGGTAGGGGCCTGACCCCGCCTAGTTCTGGAACTAGCTTCCCCCGGTGTGCACTTGGAAGGCGGCCCGGCGTACGGCCTTGGCGAGCGCCGGGTCGGGGTGGGCCGCGGCGAGCGCGACCAGGACCTGCACGGTGCGGGGATGACCGACGGCGCGCACCTCGTCGAGGAGCATGGGGACGGTCGGCTGGATGGCGGACTCAAGGTGGCGCACGAGCAGCGGGGCCTCACCGTGGTCGGCGACGGCGGCGGCGGTGTCGACCCACAGCCAGGTGGCCTCCTCGCGGGTGAGGACCTCGTGGGCGTCCTCCGGGTCTATCCCGTCGTGCTCGGCGAGCCACAGCAGGGCGTACGGCCGCAGCGTCGCCTCTTCGGCGACGGCGCGGACGTCGGGCTCGGCGGGGGCGCCGACGACGCGCAGCGCCTCGAAGGCGAGGCCGCGCAGCAGGGCGTCCTCGCCGCGAGCGGCGTCGATCAGCTCGCCGACCGCGCTGCCCACGGTGCGGGCGGCGAGCCAGGCGCGGTATTCGGCCCGGGCGGCGTTCGGGCGGAGCTGGGAGCAGCCGCGGAGCATGTCCTCGGCGGACTGCTCGATGTTCCCGGCCGGGCTCTGCGCGGCCACGCAGATCTGCTCCAGCTTGACCCAGACCGCCCAGCTCCCGAGCGGGGTGAGGGTGGCATGGGCGTCGCCGTAGGTGAGGGCGCCGACGGAGGCGAGGGCGTGCAGGGCCCAGTCGAGGAGGGGGTCGAGGGGCGTGTCCGCGGCCGGCGGCTGCTGGACCGGATCGGGCTGCGGGCCGTAGGGGATCTCGCAGCGCTCGGTGCGCAGTTCGGTGACGCGTTGGCCGAGGAGGTCCAGGAGCTGTTCGACAGGGACGGGTCCGGCGGAGAGCTGGAGGAAGGAGAGCACCTGAGGCATGGCCGAGACGACCTCGGCGACGGCCGAGGGCTCGTGCTCCCGGGGCTCGGGGTGGGCGAGTGACCAGGCGTCGAAGAGGGCGACCCAGCCGCGCAGTACGGCGCTGTCGTCGCGGTCCCAGGCGCGCAGCCGCCAGCCGGGGCGGGCGCTGTCGCCGTGCACCTCGACGAGACCGGCGAGGCGGGCCGTGTCCCAGTCGGCGCGCACCTGGGCCGGGGTCAGGCCCAGCTCCGCGGCCGCGAGTTCGGCGGTCGAGTCGGAGAGGGTGCCCTTGCCGTCGGGGCTCGCGCTGTCAGGGCCGGGGCGTAGTGCGGCGTCGGCCCAGTGGGCGACGCGGGCCGCGCCGGCCAGGCCGGAGCGCGCCATTCTGGCCAGTTCCGCGGGGGCCGGTGTGCCCTCCGGAGGGCGGGGTGCGGGGCGGCGCGAGCGCCGCTGGTTCATCGCTCGGGGGGCGGCGGCCAGGGGTCGCGGGCGGACGAGTCGAAGCCTGGAGTCGCGCGGGATACGGGACGTCACGGGTGCAGTCTTCCGGTTGACGGTCGGAAAACCCAAACGGAATGTCACGGCGGGCGACAGGGAGGGCCAAGGCACGGGGTCTCGCGGGCTGCTGGGGACCGGGATCAGGCCAGTGGTACAGGGCTAAACGGAAGGTCGGTGGAGGGTGTCCCGGTGGGTGGGACCGGATCACATGAGCGGAGTCAGGAAGCGGCGCAGGATCTCCTCGTAGCCACCCAGGTCGGTGGACGGTGATCAGGTCCGGGGGCGGGCACCGAAGCGGCGTCAGAGCGCCCAACGGGGCCACCGTGCCGTCCGAGCCACGGAAAGTCAGTGGGACGCCCCGGCGAGTGGGACCAGATCACATGAGCGGAGTCACGAAGCCACGCAGGATCTCCTCGTAGCCACCCAGGTCGGTGGACGGTGATCAGGTCGGGGGGCGGGCACCAAAGCGGCGTCAGAGCGCGCCACGGGGCCACCGTGCCGTCCGAGCCACGGAAGATCGATGGGGGGCGCCCCCGTGAGTGGGACCGGATCACATGAGCGGAGTCAGGAAGCGGCGCAGGATCTCCTCGTAGCCACCCGGGTCGGCGTTCCACATCGCGCCGTGTGGGGCCTTGGCGACCGGCTGGAGGGTGATCAGGTCCGGGCGGCGGGCGGCGAAGCGGCGGGAGAGCGACCAGGGGGCGACCTTGTCGTCCGGGCCGTGGAAGATCAGGGTTGGCACCTTGAGCCGGGCCGGGTCAGCGGCCTCGGCGATGCGGTCGCCATGGAGACCGGTGCGGCCCTGTGCGGCGCGGACCGCCAGCGGCAGCAGCGCGCCCGGGGTGTGCCGGGCCGCCGCGAGGGCGCGCAGCGTCCGCTCCCAGTCGAGCACCGGCGAGTCCAGCACCAGGCCGGAGACGCGGTCACGCATCGCGGAGTGGGCGGCGGCGCGCAGGGCCATGGTGGCGCCGGTGGACCAGCCGTGCAGGACGACATGCTCGGCGCCGTAGCGCACGGCGTAGCGGATCGCCGCGTCCAGGTCGCGCCACTCGGTCTCGCCGAGGTGGCCCAGGCCGTCGGGGTTGCGGGGTGCGCCCAGGTCGCCGCGGTAGGCGAGGGCGAGGACCGGGAAGCGGTTGCGGTGCAGGAACTCCATGATGTTCAGGGAGAGTTCACGGGTGGTGGCCAGGCCGTGCACCGCGATCACCCAGGTGCTCCGCGCTCCTGGCACGAACCACGCGGGCAGGGAGCCGAGTTCGCCGGGGATGTCGACGTCGGCGTGGTCCAGGCCGAGGGCGGTGCTCGGGTTGCCGACGTGGAGATTCGGGGTGAGCCACACCTTGTCGCCGGGGCGCAGGGTGCCGTGGGTGACGCGTTCCAGGCGGCGGACGACGGTGTCGGCGGACGCGGAGGCCGTGTCGACGACGGGGCCGACGACCGCGTGGGAGCCGTCGCCGGCGAGGCCGTAGGTGCCGGGGCGCAGGGCGGCCAGGTCCCGGGTGAGCGCGACCTGGCCGGCGGCGGTGGAGTGCACCGTGAGCCGGGGTTCGGTCGGCAGGGGGCGTCCGGGCGGCGCCTTCAGCGCCGCGTCGCTGGCGTACCGGCCGGCGGCGACGCCCACCGCACCGGCCGCGAGGGCCACGGAGACGGCCGCGGCCGTCGCTTTGACTGTGCGCACCGCTCCAGTGTCCAGGCCGACCCGCCCGGCGGCCAGCCGGGGGACGCTCGGAGTGAAATCCGGAGGCGGCTCGGCGCGGACCAAGAACGCCGAAGACACCAAGAGTCAGGGAGGGGGAAGCAGAGCCGCGGAAAGCGCGTCACCCCCGCTGCCCATACCCCCGCAAGCGCTCCCCCACCTCCGCCACCTGCTCCCCCGTCAGCAGCGACGGCGACAGGCCGGGTACCGACGACGCCGTCAGCCACAGGCGGCACATCCACTCCAACTGGGCCGTGCGGTCGTAGGCCTGGGCGAGGGAGCTGCCGTAGGCGATCGTGCCGTGGTTCTGGAGGAGGCAGGCGGAGCGGTCGGCGAGGGCGTGGAGCATGTTCTCGGCCAACTCCTCGGTGCCGTACGTCGCATACGGGGCAACCCGGACCGGGCCGCCGAGGGCGGCGGACATGTAGTGGATCAGGGGGAGTTCGGGGACGAGGGTCGAGACGGCGGTCGCGTGCACGGCGTGGGTGTGGACGACGGCGTGGGCGTCGGTGCTGCGGTAGACCGCGAGATGCATGGGGAGTTCGCTCGTCGGGAGCAGGGTGCCGAGCACCTGGCGGCCGTCGAGGTCGACACCGACCGTGTCGGCGGGCGCGAGCCGGTCGTAGGGGACGCCCGACGGTGTGACCAGGACGGTGTCGCCGACGCGCACGGAGACGTTCCCGGAGGTGCCGACGACCAGTCCGTCGGACACGGTCCGGCGGGCCGTCGCGATGAGCGCACCCCAGGCGTCCGCCTCCTCGGCACGCACACTCCTCCCCCGCGCCTGCCCCACATCCTGTGCGGACTCCCGCCCGTCCCGCCCGTCGCGCCGCCGCTCAGCCATGCCGCGATCCTGCCAGCCGAGTCGCCAACGCGCGCTCGGGCGTGGGCACTTTAGGCCGGAAGCCGCGCGCCCGAAAGAGCACATATGGGCATGTACCGCCCGCCGAGGCCCCTTGGCCGGAGACCGACCCGAGTCGACAGATCTTCCAATAACCTCTGGGAGATTTGTCGTGCACGTCGCCATTCCCGGGGGAAACATGGCCCGTCGCCGCAACCGTCACCGCGCCCGCCTCTCAGCCGCCTCCGTCGCCGCGCTCACCCTCACAGCCGTCGCGCTCGTCGAGATTCCGGCCTCGGCCGCGAGCACCGCGAAGGGGCACGACGTCTCCTCGCACCAGAAGAACGTCGACTGGTCGAGCGCGAAGGCGAAGGGCGCCACGTTCGTCTACGTCAAGGCGACCGAGTCCACCGACTACCGCAGCCCCTACTTCGCCCAGCAGTACAACGGCGCCCGCGCCGCCGGAATCGTCCGCGGCGCCTACCACTTCGCCCTGCCGGACAAGTCGTCGGGCGCGGCTCAGGCCGCGTACTTCGTGGCGCACGGCGGCGGCTGGAAGGCGGACGGCTGGACGCTGCCTCCCGCGCTCGACATCGAATACAACCCGTACGACAAGAAGCACGGCTGCTACGGCCTCAGCAAGGCGAGGATGGTCGCCTGGATCAAGGCCTTCAGTGCCGAGGTCGAGCGGGAGACCGGCCGCCGTCCAGTGATCTACACGACGGCCCACTGGTGGAACACCTGCACCGGCGGCAGCACCGCCCTGGCCTCGACCCACGCGCTGTGGATCGCCCGCCACGAGTCGGCGGACGCGGGATCGCTGCCCGCCGGCTGGTCGTACTGGACCTTCTGGCAGTACGACAACGGCGGCAGCCTGCCGGGTGATCAGAATCTCTTCAACGGGTCCCTGAGCCGACTGAAGAAGTTCGCCCGCGGCGACTAGCCCATCCGCCGACACCACGGAGACCCTCTCAGTTCATCTTCCGTTCATTCAGGTTGCCTACGGTCAACGCGCCGATGACCTCGAAAGATTGCCTGGGTAAATGGAAAGCTTCTCGCTGATTCTCGCGATTGTGGTTGTCACCGCTCTCGCGTTCGATTTCACGAACGGTTTCCACGACACCGCCAACGCGATGGCCACCACCATCTCGACCGGTGCGCTCAAGCCCAAGGTCGCGGTGGCCATGTCGGCCACCCTCAACCTGGTGGGCGCTTTTCTCTCCGTGGAGGTCGCCAACACGATCTCCAAGGGGCTCGTCGACGAGAGCGGTATCCGTCCCGAGGTCATCTTCGCCGCGCTGGTCGGCGCGATCCTCTGGAACCTGGTGACCTGGCTCGTCGGACTCCCGTCCAGTTCTTCGCACGCCCTGATGGGCGGGTTGATCGGAGCGACGATCGCCTCCGCCGGCACCGGCGCGGTGCACAGCGACGTCCTGGTCACCAAGGTGCTGCTGCCTGCGGTCGCCGCTCCGATCGTGGCGGGCGTCGCGGCGATGGTCGCCACCCGCTTCTCCTACGCCCTGAGCCGCAACGCCGACGGCAAGGCCGCCGACAAGGGCTTCCGGGTCGGCCAGATCGCCTCCGCCGGCCTGGTCTCCCTGGCCCACGGCACCAACGACGCCCAGAAGACGATGGGCATCATCACGCTGGCCCTGATCGCCGGCGGCTCCATCGCCCCCGACTCGGACCCGCCCACCTGGGTCATCCTCTCCGCGGGCCTCGCCATCGCGATGGGCACCTACATCGGCGGCTGGCGCATCATCCGCACCATGGGCAAGGGCCTGACCGACCTCCGGCCGCAGCAGGGCTTCGCCGCCCAGACCAGCGCCGCCGCGGTCATCCTGGCCTCCGCGCACATCGGCTTCTCGCTCTCCACCACGCACGCCGTCTCCGGCTCGGTGATGGGTGCCGGGCTCGGCCGCAAGGGCGGTGTCGTCCGCTGGTCGACCGCCACCCGGATGTTCGTCGCCTGGGGCCTGACGCTGCCGGCCGCCGCGCTGGTCGGCGCGCTCGCCGAGTCCGTGACCGACCTCGGCGACTGGGGCACCGCACTGGTGGCCGTCTTCCTGGTCGCCTCCAGCACCGGCATCTGGCTGCTCTCCCGCCGCCAGGTGGTCGACGCCTCGAACGTCAACGAGTCCGACGAGCCCGCCGGCGTGGTCACCGCCGCGATCGCCGCCGTCACCCCGCCCCCGTCGGTCGCCCTCTCCGAGGGCCTCACGGCGACGATCCCCGCGCCGCCCGCCGTCACCACGCCCGACCCGGCGACCCCGGCGACCCCGCCGGCCGCCACCGTCTGAGCCCGCGCCCCGGTACGAAGGCACGAGAAGGAACGAATCAGCATGGACATCGACTGGGCAGCCCTCGGCTCCGTCTTCGGCGTCAGCCTCGCGGCCACCGTGGCCCTGGTGGCCGTCTTCACCCTCGGCATCACCGCCCTCTCCCGCCGCGAACGGGCCACCACCCAGGGCGACTCCGCGACCCTCGCCCTGGCCGGCGCGTACGCCTGCTTCGCGGCCTGCGCGGCGGCGGTGGCGTACGGGATCTCCATCATCGTGGCCTGACCGGCCGCCAGTTGGACCCAACGTGGGGTGCGGGACGGACCACCGTCCCGCACCCCACGTCTTCGTGACGTCCTCGACGACCCCTGTGTGGGCATCAGCACACTCCTCCCCCGCAGGTCAACAGCAAGTTGACGCCCCTTCCAACCCCGTGGTGGACTGCCGGAGCCATGTACGGCGGCAGGAGAGGAAGCCGGTGCGAATCCGGCGCGGTCCCGCCACTGTCACCGGGGTAGACAACCCCGGGAGCCAGGAACTCTCACCGCCGGTCTCGTCGAACCAGGGCGTGGACACCCTGAGTGAGGACATACCGCCATGCTCGGCTGCCGTTCGAGGTCCCGTACCAGTACCGTGTCCGACCCGGCGATCGGCTGAGCCGATGCGTGCCGATCGCGTCTTCGCGTACGGCGCCGCCGCCGGCCTTCTCGGCGACCACCTGCTCGGCGATCCTCGCCGCGGGCATCCGGTCGCCGCGTTCGGCCGTGCCGCCGCTGCCGTGGAACGACTGCTGTGGCGCGACCACCGCGGGTGGGGCGCCCTGCACACCGCCGTGTGCGTCGGAGGCGCCGTCTCCCTGGCCGCCGCGGCCACTTCGGCCCTACGACCGTCCCGTACCGCCTCTGCCGCCCTCACTGCCGCCGCCACCTGGGCCGTGGTCGGCGGGACCTCGCTCGCCCGCGAGGCCGGGGCCATCGGGCGTGCACTGGAGGCCGGTGACATCGATGGTGCGCGGGCGCGCCTGCCGCACCTCTGCGGGCGGGACCCCCAGGCCCTCGACGCCGACGGGATCGCCCGGGCCGTCGTCGAGTCCGTCGCCGAGAACACCTCCGACGCGGTGGTGGGCGCCCTGGTGTGGGGCGCCGTGGGCGGGGTGCCGGGGCTCGTCGGGTTCCGGGCCGTGAACACCCTCGACGCCATGGTCGGCCACAAGTCCGCCAAGTACCGCCGCTACGGCTGGGCTTCGGCCCGCCTCGACGACGTCGTCGGCTGGCCGGGCGCCCGCCTCACCGCCGTCCTCGCGACCGTCGCGGGCGGCGACCGGCGCGGGGCTGCACGCGCCTGGCGCACCGACGCCCCCAAGCACCCGAGCCCCAACGCCGGCCCCGTGGAGGCCTCCTTCGCCGGTGCCCTCGGCGTGCGGCTGGGCGGCACGCTCTCCTACGGCGGCCGGGTCGAGCACCGGCCCGTGCTCAACGGCGCCGGGCGCGCCGTCGCCGTACCGGACATCGATCGGGCCGTACGGCTGTCCCGGCGCGTGAGTTGGCTCGCGCTCGGGGCCAGTGTCGCCGGGCGGCTGCTGCTGAAGGGACGCACGTCATGAGCGGCGGAGGACTGCTGGTCGCGGGGACCACCTCGGACGCCGGCAAGAGTGTCGTGACCGCCGGAATCTGCCGGTGGCTGGTACGGCAGGGCGTGAAGGTCGCGCCGTTCAAGGCGCAGAACATGTCCCTGAATTCGTTCGTCACCCGGGAGGGCGCCGAGATCGGGCGGGCGCAGGCCATGCAGGCCCAGGCCTGCCGCATCGAACCGACCGCACTGATGAACCCCGTGCTGCTGAAGCCGGGCGGCGACCAGAGCAGTCAGGTCGTGCTCATGGGGAAGCCGGTGGGCGAGATGAGCGCGCGCGGCTATCACGGGGGGCGGCAACAGCGGCTGCTCGGGACGGTGTTGGACTGTCTCGCGGAGTTGCGGGGCACGTATGACGCGGTGATCTGTGAGGGGGCGGGCAGCCCGGCCGAGATCAATCTGCGGCGGACCGACATCGTGAACATGGGCATCGCGCGGAACGCCGGACTGCCCGTGCTCGTCGTCGGTGACATCGACCGCGGTGGCGTCTTCGCCTCATTCTTCGGGACCGTCGCGCTGCTGTCGCCCGAGGACCAGGCACTCGTCGCCGGGTTCCTCGTCAACAAGTTCCGGGGCGATGTCAGCCTGCTGGAACCGGGGTTGGGGATGCTGCACGACCTCACCGGGCGGCGGACCTACGGCGTGCTGCCGTTCCAGCACGGGCTCGGGATCGACGAGGAGGACGGGCTGCGGATCTCGCTGCGCGGGACCGTCCGTGAGTCGAACACCGCGCCGCCGGTCGGCGAGGACGTGCTGCGGGTCGCCGTCTGCGCGATCCCGCTCATGTCCAACTTCACCGACGTGGACGCGTTGGCCGCCGAACCGGGCGTCGTGGTGCGGTTCGTGGACCGGCCCGAGGAGCTGGCCGACGCCGATCTCGTCGTCATCCCCGGGACCCGGGGCACGGTCAAGGCGCTGGAGTGGCTGCGGGAGCGGGGACTCGCGGACGCTCTGGTCCGCAGGGCGTCCGAGGAGCGCCCGATCCTCGGGATCTGCGGTGGCTTCCAGATCCTCGGCGAGCACATCGAGGACGAGGTCGAAAGCCGGCGCGGACATGTGGACGGGCTCGGAGTGCTGCCCCTGCGCGTGCGTTTCGTCGGCGAGAAGACCCTCACCCGGCCCGTCGGCGAAGCCCTCGGCGAGCGGGTCGAGGGATACGAGATCCACCACGGGGTCGCCCAACTGACCGGCGGAGAAGCCTTCTTGGACGGCTGCCGGGTCGGTCGGACCTGGGGTACGCACTGGCACGGCTCGCTGGAGTCGGACGGGTTCCGGCGGGCGTTCCTGCGCGAGGTGGCGGCCGCCGCGGGCCGCCGGTTCGTACCGGCCGCCGACACCTCGTTCGCCGCGCTGCGCGAGGAGCAGCTCGACCGGCTCGGCGACCTCATCGAACAGCACGCGGACACGGACGCGCTGTGGCGGCTCATCGAGTCCGGCGCGCCGCAAGGACTGCCTTTCATTCCACCGGGAGCGCCCGCATGAGCACAGTGTTGTTGTTGTCGACCGCCGACACGGATCTGCTGGCGGCGCGTGCCTCCGGCGCCGGGTACCGGATCGGCAACCCGAACCGGGTGGACGTCGCGGGCGAGTTGCCCGCGCTCGTCGCGGGCGCGGACATCGCCGTCGTACGACTGCTCGGCGGCAAGCGCGCCTGGGAGGACGGGCTCGCCGCGCTGAAGGCGTCCGGGATTCCGACCGTGCTGCTCGGCGGGGAGACCGTCCCCGACGCGGAGTTGATGGCCGAGTCGTCGGTACCGGCCGGTGTCGTCGCCGAGGCGCTCAGGTATCTCGTCGAGGGTGGCCCGGAGAACCTGGCCGAACTGTCCCGCTTCCTCTCCGACACGGTGCTGCTCACGGGTGAGGGCTTCGAAGCGCCGCAGAAGATGCCCGAGTACGGCGTCCACGGCGAACCCGAACTCGACACGGTCCGCCCGACGGTCGCCGTGCTCTTCTACCGCGCCCACGAACTGAGCGGCAACACCGCCTTCGTGGACACGCTGTGCACCGCGATCGAGGCGAAGGGCGCCAACGCCCTTGCCGTGTACTGCGGTTCACTGCGCGGCGCGGAATCAGGTGTGTACGAGCTCCTGTCCGGCGCGGACGCGCTGATCACCACCGTTCTCGCGGCCGGCGGCACGCATGCCTCGGAGGCATCCGCGGGCGGCGACGAGGACGCCTGGGACATCGAGGCGCTCAACATCCTCGACATCCCTGTCCTGCAAGGGCTCTGCCTCACCTCGTCGCAGGCGGCGTGGGGGGCGTCGGACGCCGCCCTCTCCCCCATGGACGCGGCGATGCAGGTAGCGATCCCCGAGTTCGACGGGCGGCTGATCACCGTCCCCTTCTCCTTCAAGGAGCAGGGTCCGGACGATGTCGCGGTCTACGTCGCCGACCCCGAGCGGGCCGCGCGGGTCGCCGGAATCGCCGTACGGCACGCGAAGTTGAGGCACAAGCCGAACGCCGAGAAGCGGCTCGCGCTCGTGTTCACCGCCTATCCGACCAAGCACTCGCGGGTCGGCAACGCGGTCGGGCTCGACACGCCCGCCTCGGCGGTACGGGTGCTGGACGCGCTGCGGGACGCCGGGTACGCGGTGGACGAACACCCGGACAACGGCGACGAGTTGATCCACCGGCTGATCGCGGCCGGTGGCCATGACGTCGAGTGGCTGACCGAGGACCAGTTGGCCGCCGCGCCCGCCCGCGTGCCGCTCGCCGACTATCAGACGTGGTTCGACAAGCTGGACCCCGAGCTGCGTCAAGGCATGCTCGACGCGTGGGGCGAGCCGCCGGGCAACCTGTACGTGGACGGCGACGACATCGTGCTCGCCTCCCTGCAGTTCGGGAACGTCGTGGTCATGATCCAGCCGCCGCGCGGCTTCGGCGAGAACCCGATCGCGATCTACCACGACCCCGACATGCCGCCGTCGCACCACTACATGGCCGCGTACCGGTGGCTGGACAACAGCTTCGGCGCCGACGCGATCGTCCATATGGGCAAGCACGGCACCATGGAATGGCTGCCGGGCAAGGGACTTGGGCTGAGCGGCGGCTGCGCGCCGGATGCCGTACTCGGTGAACTGCCCCTGATCTACCCGTTCATCGTCAACGACCCGGGCGAGGGCACCCAGGCCAAGCGGCGCGGGCACGCCACGGTCGTCGACCACCTGGTGCCGCCGATGGCGCGTGCCGACACCTACGGCGACCTGGCGAAACTGGAGCAACTCCTCGACGAGTACGCCCTCGTGTCCGACCTGGACCCGACGAAGGCACCGGCCGTGCGCGCGCAGATCTGGACGCTGGTGAAGGCGGCCGAGCTCCACCACGACCTGCATGTGGACGACCAGCCGGACGACGCGGCGTTCGACGAGTTCGTGATGCACATCGACGGCTATCTGTGCGAGATCAAGGACGTCCAGATCCGCGACGGTCTGCACATCCTCGGCGGCGGACCGGTCGGCGAGGCGCGGGTGAACCTCGTGCTGGCCGTGCTGCGCGCCTCGCAGGTGTGGGGAGGGCAGGCCAACGCGCTGCCGGGGCTGCGGGCCGCGCTGGCCGAGCATTTCGGGCTGGTCGAGAAGGAGTTGCTGGCCGAGCCGGGTGCGCCGGTGAAGGTGCCGGTGGAGCTGAGCGACCTGGTCGAGGGGCCCGCCCGTACGGCCGCCGACGCGATCGATCTGCTGGAGCAGCTCTGCCGCCGGTTCGCCGAGGGCATGGAGTCCCAGGAGTGGGAGGTCACCGCCGTCCCGGCGCTCGTGCGTGCCGTCATCGGCGCCGAACTCCCGGACGCCGTCGCGGTGTTGGAGTTCGCCTGCGAGGAGGTGGTGCCCCGGCTGGCCCGCACCACCGACGAGATCGACCACATCCTCAAGGCGCTGGACGGCGGTTACATCCCGGCGGGCCCGTCGGGCTCCCCGACCCGAGGCCTGGTCAACGTCCTGCCGACGGGCCGCAACTTCTACTCCGTCGACCCCAAGGCCATTCCGTCCAGGCTGAGTTGGGAGGTCGGGCAGTCGCTGGCGAACTCGCTGGTGCAGCGGTACCTCCAGGACAACGGCGAGTTCCCGAAGTCCGTCGGGCTCACGGTCTGGGGTACGTCGGCGATGCGCACCCAGGGCGACGACATCGCCGAGATCCTCGCGCTGCTGGGCTGCCGCCCGGTCTGGGACGACGCCTCGCGCCGGGTGACCGGCTTCGAGATCGTGCCCGTCACGGAGTTGGGCCGGCCGCGCATCGATGTCACGGTGCGCATCTCCGGCTTCTTCCGGGACGCGTTCCCGCACGTCGTCGGGCTGATCGACGACGCGGTGCGGGCGGTGGCCGAGTTGGTGGAGCCCCCCGAGTCCAACTACGTCCGCGCCCACGCCGACGAGGACACCGCCGAGCACGGCGACCGGCGCCGGGCCACGGCCCGCATCTTCGGCTCCAAGCCGGGGGCGTACGGCGCGGGTCTGCTGCCGCTGATCGACGCGCGCAACTGGCGCAGCGACGCGGATCTCGCCGAGGTGTACGCGGTGTGGGGCGGTTATGCGTATGGGCGTGGGTTGGACGGGCGGGCGGCGCGCGGGGACATGGAGACCGCGTTCAGGCGAATTGCCGTGGCCGCCAAGAACGTTGACACCCGCGAGCACGATCTCGTCGACGCCGACGACTACTTCCAGTACCACGGCGGCATGGTCGCCATGGTCCGCCACCTGACCGGCGCCTCTCCCGAGGCGTACGTCGGCGACTCCGCGACCCCCGACCAGGTCAAGACCCGCACACTCGGCGAGGAGACCCACCGTGTCTTCCGCGCCCGGGTGGTCAACCCCCGCTGGATGGCGGCGATGCGGCGCCACGGCTACAAGGGCGCCTTCGAGATGGCGGCGACCGTCGACTACCTCTTCGGCTACGACGCGACGGCCGGGGTCGTGGACGACTGGATGTACGAGAAGCTCAGCGCCGAGTACGTCTTCGACCCGGAGAACCGGGACTTCATGAAGAAGTCCAACCCGTGGGCGCTGCGCGGCATCACCGAACGGCTCCTCGAAGCCGCCGAGCGCGGCCTGTGGGCCGAGCCGGACGCGGACACGCTGGAGCGACTGCGGGCCACCTATCTGGAGCTCGAAGGCGACCTGGAGGGCGACGACCAGTGACAACTCCCTTTCCGTTCACGGCCGTTGTAGGCCAGGACGACCTGCGGCTCGCGCTGCTGCTGAACGCCGTGTCGCCGGCGGTCGGTGGTGTGCTGGTGCGCGGCGAGAAGGGCACCGCCAAGTCGACGGCCGTGCGCGCTCTTTCGGCGCTGTTGCCGGAGGTCGCCGTGGTGCCCGGGTGCCGTTTCTCCTGTGATCCCGCCGCGCCCGACCCGGCCTGCCCGGACGGGCCGCACGAGACTGGACCCGGGGCCGGGCGCCCCGCTCGTATGGTCGAGTTGCCGGTCGGCGCCTCGGAGGACCGGCTCGTCGGAGCGCTCGACATCGAGCGGGCGCTCGCCGAGGGCGTCAAGGCCTTCGAGCCGGGGCTGCTGGCCGACGCGCACCGGGGCATCCTCTACGTCGACGAGGTCAATCTTCTTCACGACCACCTCGTGGACCTCTTGTTGGACGCCGCCGCGATGGGCGCCTCCTACGTCGAACGCGAAGGCGTCTCCGTCCGGCACGCCGCCCGCTTCCTGCTCGTCGGCACCATGAACCCCGAAGAGGGCGAACTGCGACCGCAGTTGCTCGACCGGTTCGGGCTGACCGTGGAGGTCGCGGCCTCCCGGGAGCCCGACCAGCGGGTCGAGGTCGTGCGCCGACGGCTCGCCTACGACGACGATCCGGACGGTTTCACCACACGCTGGGCGGACGAGGAGTCCGCCGTACGGGCCCGGATCATCGCCGCGCGTGCGCTGTTGCCGTCCGTGCGGCTGGGCGACGGGGCGCTGCGGCAGATCGCCGCGACCTGCGCCGCCTTCGAGGTGGACGGCATGCGGGCCGACATCGTGATGGCCCGGACGGCGACCGCGCTCGCCGCGTGGGCCGGGCGGACCGACGTCCTCGCCGAGGACGTACGGCAGGCCGCGCTGCTCGCGCTGCCGCACCGCAGGCGCCGAAATCCCTTCGACGCGCCGGGACTTGACGAGAACAAACTCGACGAGACCCTGGAGGAGTTCGCGGAGCAGGAACAGGGGCCCGAGGACGACGATCCAGGGCCCGACGGTCCCGGTGGGGGTGGTGGTCAGCAGCCGCCCGAGTCGGATTCCGACGGGCCTCAGGGTGGGGACACCGGTGCGCGGCCCGAGGCCGGGGAGAGTGGCGAACCTCAGCCGTCAGGAGCCGGGGAGCAGCAACCCGTACGCGCCTCCGAGCCCTTCCGCGCCAAGGTGTTGAGCGTGCCGGGGATCGGCGAGGGTGCCGCCGGGCGGCGTTCGCGGGCGCGGACCGAGCATGGGCGGACCACCGGGGCCCGGCGTCCCCAAGGGGCGCTCACCAAGCTGCACTTGGCGGCGACCGTACAGGCGGCGGCGCCGCATCAGCGGGCCCGGGGTCGTTCCGGGCGTGGGCTGGTGGTGCGCCGGGACGATCTGCGGCAGGCGACGCGGGAAGGGCGTGAGGGCAACCTCGTGCTCTTCGTCGTGGACGCCTCCGGGTCGATGGCGGCCCGGCAGCGGATGAGCGCGGTGAAGGGGGCTGTGCTGTCGCTGCTGTTGGACGCCTATCAGCG
Source organism: Streptomyces sp. NPDC005492 (assembly GCF_040605995.1). NCBI lineage: Bacteria > Bacillati > Actinomycetota > Actinomycetes > Kitasatosporales > Streptomycetaceae > Streptomyces > Streptomyces sp. NPDC005492. Next base: position 104,143 of record NZ_JBEXDX010000018.1, on the reverse strand, counting down.
GCGGGACAAGGTGGGGCTCGTGACGTTCCGGGGATCGGCCGCCGATGTGGCGCTGCCGCCCACCTCCTCCGTGGACGCCGCCGCCGTACGACTGGAGTCCTTGCCGACCGGTGGGCGGACGCCGCTCGCGGCCGGGCTGCTCAAGGCGCATGACGTGTTGCGGGTGGAGCGGATGCGGGATCCCGCGCGGCGGGCGCTGGTGGTCGTGGTGACCGACGGGCGGGCCACCGGTGGTCCCGAGCCGGTCGCGCTGGCCGGGCGGGCGGCGCGGTTGTTCGCGGCCGACGGGGTCGCCTCCGTGGTCGTGGACTGCGAGTCGGGGCCCGTCCGGCTGGGGTTGGCCGGACAGTTGGCCGGCGAGCTGGAGGGTACGGCGGTGACGCTGGACGAGTTGCGGGCCGACTCGATCGCCGGGCTGGTCAAGGACGTACAGAGGAGGGCCGCGTAGTGCCGCAGGGGCAGCCGAGTGTCGTACCGGACGACGGACTGACGACCCGTCAGCGTCGTAACCGGCCGTTGGTGGTCGTGCACACGGGCGTGGGCAAGGGCAAGTCCACCGCCGCCTTCGGGCTGGCGTTGCGGGCCTGGAACCAGGGGTGGCCGATCGGGGTGTTCCAGTTCGTCAAGTCGGCGAAGTGGAAGGTCGGGGAGGAGAACGCCCTTCGGGTGCTGGGGGCTTCGGGCGAGGGCGGGTCCGTCGACTGGCACAAGATGGGCGAGGGCTGGTCGTGGGTCCAGCGCGACTCCCAGATGGACAACGAGGAGAAGGCCCGCGAAGGGTGGGAGCAGGTCAAGCGGGACCTGGCCGCCGAGACGTACAAGCTGTATGTGCTCGACGAGTTCGCCTATCCGATGCACTGGGGGTGGGTGGATGTCGATGAGGTGGTGTCCGTGCTGCGGGATCGGCCGGGGACCCAGCATGTCGTGATCACCGGACGGAACGCGCCCGAGAAGCTCGTCGACTTCGCCGACCTCGTGACCGACATGTCGAAGGTCAAGCACCCGATGGACGCCGGTCAGAAGGGTCAGCGGGGTATCGAGTGGTGAAGCCGTCATGACCTCCTCGTGCTCCGTCCCCCGGCTGGTCATCGCCGCGCCGGCCTCCGGCAGCGGCAAGACCACCGTCGCCACCGGGTTGATGGCCGCGTTCGCCGCGCGGGGGCTCGCCGTGTCTCCGCACAAGGTCGGGCCGGACTACATCGACCCCGGGTATCACGCGCTCGCCACCGGGCGCGTGGGGCGGAACCTCGACGCGTATCTGTGCGGGCCGGAGTTGGTCGGTCCGCTGTTCGCGCATGGTGCGCGCGGGCGTGATCTCGCCGTCGTCGAGGGTGTGATGGGGATGTACGACGGGGCCGCGGGGGAAGGGGAGTTGGCGTCCACGGCCCATGTGGCGAAGTTGCTGCGGGCGCCGGTCGTGCTGGTCGTCGACGCGTCCTCGCAGTCACGGTCCGTCGCCGCGCTGGTGCACGGGTTCGCGTCCTGGGATCCGGAGGTCCGGGTCGGGGGCGTGATCCTCAACAAAGTGGCGTCCGATCGGCACGAGTCGCTGTTGCGGGAGGCGTTGGACGCTGCCGGGGTGCCGGTGCTCGGTGTGCTGCGGCGGGCGCCGCAGGTGGATACGCCGTCCCGGCATCTGGGGTTGGTGCCGGTTGCCGAGCGGCAGGTTGCGGCGGTGGAGGCTGTCGCGGCGATGGGTGCACAGGTCGACGCCGGGTGTGATCTTGAGGGGTTGCTTGCGCTGGCGCGCGGTGCGGGGGCGTTGTCGTGTGGGGCTTGGGATGCGGGTGAGGTCCTGGGGGTTGAGAACGCCGGGCCTCGTCCGATTGTCGCCATCGCCGGTGGCCCCGCCTTCACCTTCTCCTACGCCGAACACACCGAACTCCTCACCGCCGCCGGCGCCGAAGTCGTCGTGTTCGATCCGCTCCGTGATGAGCAACTGCCGGACAGGACAACGGGGTTGGTCATCGGGGGCGGGTTCCCGGAGGTGTACGCCGCCGAGTTGTCCGCAAACGAGCCACTACGCAAAGCCGTCGCGGCGCTCGCGGAGAGTGGCGCGCCCGTGGCCGCCGAGTGTGCCGGACTGCTGTATCTGTGCCGGGAGTTGGACGGGCGGCCGATGTGCGGGGTGCTGGATGCCACCGCGCGGATGAGTGAGCGGCTGACTCTGGGCTATCGGGATGCCGTCGCGCTGAGCGACAGTGTGCTGGCCGTGGCGGGGACGCGGATGCGTGGACACGAGTTTCATCGGACCGTCGTCGAGCCCGGCTCGGGGGCGGCTCCCGCCTGGGGGGTTCGCGCCCCTGACCGGCGGGTCGAAGGTTTCGTACAACAGGGTGTGCACGCGAGTTATCTGCACACGCACTGGGCGGCCGAGCCCGGTGTGGCCCGTCGGTTCGTGGAGAGGTGCCGGACGTCATGAGCAGCAGCAGGTTGATCGGAGTCGGGGTGGGTCCCGGGGATCCGGAGCTGGTGACCGTCAAGGGCGTCAACGCTCTTCGAGCCGCCGATGTCGTCGTCGTACCCGTGATGGACAGTGGTGAGCGGGGGCGGGCCGAGGCCACCGTGCTGCACTACGTGCCCGAGGAGAAGGTGCTGCGGGTCGTGTTTGCGCTGAACGAGCGGAGCGACCGGGCGCGGCGGGAGGCCGCCTGGGATGCCGCCGGGGCGAAGGTCGTCCAACTGCTCGGGAGTCATCGTGTCGTCGCCTTCGCGACCATCGGGGATCCGAACGTCTACTCCACCTTCACCTATCTCGCCCTGACCATCGGCGAGTTGGTGCCGGGGGTCGTCGTCGAGACGGTGCCCGGGATCACCGCGATGCAGGATCTCGCCGCGCGTTCCGGGGCCGTACTCACGGAGGGGACCGAGCCGTTGACGCTCGTGCCCGTGACCGCGGGGGCCGCGGTGCTCAAGGACGCGCTGGCCGGGCCGGGGACGGTCGTGGCGTACAAGTTCGGGCGGCAGGCGGCGGAGGTCGCCGAGGCGTTGCGGGAGACCGGGCGGATCGAGGACGCGGTGTGGGGGTCGGCGCTCGGGCTGGCCGAGGAGTCGATCCGGCCGGCCGCCGAGCTGGGCGGGGAGCCGTTGCCGTATCTGTCGACGCTGATCGCGCCCGCGCGGCGCGAGGGCGGGCGGGGCGGGAAACTGTGACGCCCGGAAAATCAGGCCGCGAGGCCGACCACCAGCCAGATGAACGCCGCTCCGGCGACCGTGCAGAGCAGGGTCGCGGGCGCGGGGTGTTCGTGGTGGGCCTCGGGGAGGATCTCGGCGGCGGCGAGGTAGAGGAGCACGCCTCCGAAGAAGCCGAGATAGCCGCCGAGCAGCGCCTCGGGGATGGTCAGGAACGCCGTCGATGCGGCGCCTGCCACCGGGGCCGCCGCGTCCGCGACCAGCATCGCGATGGCCTTGCGGCGGGCGTTGCCGTACAGGCTGGTGATCGTGTACGTGTTGAAGCCGTCCGCGAAGTCGTGGGCTACGACCGCGAGCGCGACCGCCGTGCCCATGCCGCCGCCCACCTGGAAGGCGGCGCCGATCGCCACGCCGTCCATGAAGCTGTGGCCGACCATCGCGGCGGCCGCCGTGAGGCCCACCTCGGGCGCCCGGCCGTTGCTCTCCTCGGCTCCGTGCGAGGCCTGGCGGGCGGCGAGCAGACGTTCGACCAGATGGGCCACGAGGAAACCGGCCACGAAGAGCAGCAGGGCGGCCGGTACGCCGAAGACCTCGCGGCCCGCCGCGCGCAGCGCCTCCGGCAGCAGGTCGAGGCCGACCACACCCAGCATCAGGCCGCCGGCCAGGCCCAGGACGAGATGGCGGCGGTCGGTCACGCGCTGTGCCGTCCAGCCGCCGGCCAGCGTCATCAGGAACGCGCCGAGCGCGACGAAGACCGCCATAGTCCCCTTGCTATCCGATCAACCCCTGTTCGCGCACATCCTGGCTCACTTCACCCCCATTCGCATTGACGTTCCCCACGTTCCCCAGTCTCCGCACGCTCCTTATGTTCTGTTCGAGAGGATCCGACCCCATGGCCGATACCGATGCCGACTCCCCCACCGGCAAGGTGACCTTCGTCGGTGCCGGCCCCGGCGCCGCCGACCTGCTGACGTTCCGGGCCGCGCGGGCGATCGCCGAAGCCGATGTCGTGATCTGGGCGGCCAGCCTGGTCCAGGCCGAGGTCCTCGACCACGCGCGCGAGGGCGCCGAGATCCTGGACTCGGCGACGATGTCCCTGGAGGACGTCGTCGCCGTGTACGAGCGGGCCCGGAGCGAGGGGCTGCGGGTGGCGCGCATCCACTCCGGCGATCCGGCGCTGTGGGGCGGCACCCAGGAGCAGCTGGACCGGTGTGCGGAGATCGGGATCGCGACCGAGATCGTGCCCGGTGTCTCCGCGTTCTCCGCCGTGGCCGCCCTCGCGCAGCGCGAGCTGACGATCCCCGAGGTCGCGCAGTCCGTCGTGCTGACCCGGCTCGGTGGCGGCAAGACCCCGATGCCGCCCGGGGAGGAGGTGCGGGAGTTCGCGCGCCACGGCACGACCATGGCGATCTTCCTGTCGGCCGCCCGCAGCGGGCAGTTGGTGCGGGAGCTGCTGGAGGGCGGCTATCCGACCGACACCCCGGTCGTCGTCGCCTACCAGGCGACCTGGCCGGAGGAGCTGATCGTGCGGTGCACGGTCGGCACGCTGGAGGAGACGGTCAAGGAGCACAAGCTCTGGAAGCACACCCTCTTCCTGGTCGGCCCGGCGCTCGACGCGCACGGCACCCGCTCGCACCTCTACCACCCGGGCCATTTCCACGGCTACCGCAAGGCCGACCCTCAGGCCCGGAGGGCGCTGCGGTCGCGGGGTGCGAGCACGTGATCACGGTCGTCGGTACGGGGACGGGCGCGCCGGTCGCGGACGACGTGCTCGCCGGTGCCCGCCTGGTCGTGGGCGGGCGGCGCCACCTGGCCGCCGTCGCGGTCCCGGAGGGCGCCGAGCAGGTCGTCCTCGGTCCGCTGGCGCCTGCCCTGGACACCATCGAGACGTACGTCGACAAAGGCGAGCCGGTCGTCGTGCTGGCCTCCGGGGATCCCGGGTTCTTCGGGATCGTACGGGTGCTGGCGGAACGGTTCGGCAGTGCCGCGCTCGCCGTCCGGCCCGGTGTCTCCTCCGTCGCGACCGCCTTCGCGCGGCTCGGGCTGACGTGGGACGACGCGGTCGTGGTCAGCGCGCACGGACGCGAGCTGCGTACGGCGGTCAACGTGTGCCGCGCGCATCCCAAGGTCGCCGTGCTGACCGGGCCGGGTGCCGGACCCGCCGAGCTGGGCGCCGCGCTCACCCACCGGACCGACGGGCGGGTCCTCGTCGTCGCGTCCGCGCTGGGCTCCGGGCAGGAACGCGTCGAGCGGGTCACGCCCGCCGAGGCCGTCGCCCGGGACTGGGGTACGGCGGTGAGCGTGGTCCTGTGTCTCGACGAGTCGCGGGGTCCGGGTGCCGTGCGTACGGTCGCCGGGGCCGCCGTAGGGCCCGGCCAATGGGCGTTGGACGAGCGGGAGTTCGAGCACCGGGACTCGATGATCACCAAGTTCGAGGTGCGGGCGCTGGCGCTGGCCCGGCTCGGTCCGCGCCTGGGCGAACTGGTCTGGGACGTCGGTTCGGGCTCCGGGTCCGTGGCCGTCGAGTGCGCCCGGCTCGGCGCCGCCGTCACCGCCGTCGAGAAGACCCGGGACGGCGTCGAGCGGATCCGTGCCAACGCCGAGGCGCACGGCGTCGATGTGCACACCGTGCACGGGGCGGCGCCGACCGTGCTGTCCGATCTCGACGACCCCGACGCCGTGTTCGTCGGCGGCGGCGGGAGCGAACTGCCCGCCATCGTCACCGCGTGCGCCCGGCGGGCCCGGCGGACCGTGGTGGTCGCGATGGCCGCGCTGGACCGGGTGCCGGCGGTCCGCGAGGCGCTCGGCGGTGCCGGGTTCGCGGTCGACGGGGTGCTGTTGCAGTCGTCCCGGCTCGCGCCGCTGCCGGGGGACGTGACCCGGCTGGCGGCGACCAATCCCGTTTTCCTGCTGTGGGGCGTCCGTCCCCCGGCATCTGCTGAAGGAGTTGCACAGTGATCGGCCTCATCTCCGCCACCGCGGCGGGAGCGACGGCGCGGGACCAACTGGCCGCCGCGTGGCCGGACCGTACGCGCGTGTACGAGGGCCCCGTGGCGGACGCCGTCCGCGCCGCGTTCGCGGAGTGCGAGCAGCTCGTGTGTTTCCTGGCCACGGGTGCCGTCGTACGGCTGATCGCCCCGCTGTTGGACGACAAGCGGACCGACCCGGGGGTCGTGTGCGTCGACGAGGGCGGCCGGTTCGCCGTGTCGCTGGTCGGCGGCCACGGCGGCGGGGCCAATGAACTCGCCGTGCAGGTGGGCGAGTTGCTCGCGGCCGAGCCGGTGGTGACCACGGCCACCGACGCGGTGGGGGTGCCCGGTCTCGACACGCTCGGGTTCCCCGTGGAGGGCGATGTCGCCGGGGTCTCGCGGGCCCTGCTGGACGGTGAACCGGTCGCCCTGGACGCCGAGTTGGCGTGGCCGCTGCCGCCGCTGAAGGTTTCGGACCGTGGCGCTTACGTCGTCCGGGTCACCGATCGCGCGGTCGAGGCCGCCGAGCGGGAGGTCGTGCTGCGGCCGCCGTCCCTCGTGGTCGGGGTGGGCGCGTCCAAGGGGGCGCCGGTGGACGAGGTGCTCGGGCTGATCGAGAGCGCGGTGCGGGACGCGGGGCTGTCGCTCGCCTCCGTCGCCGAACTCGCCACCGTCGACGCCAAGTCGGACGAGCCCGGCATCGTCGAGGCGGCGCGACGGCTCGGGGTGCCGCTACTCACGTACTCCGCCGAGGAGTTGGCGGCCGTGGAGGTGCCCAACCCGTCCGAGGCGCCCCTCGCGGCCGTGGGCACACCGTCCGTGGCGGAGGCCGCCGCGCTGGTGCGGGGCGGCGAACTCCTGGTCCCCAAGCGGAAGTCGGAGCGCGCTGACGGTCAGGCCGCCATGGCGACCTGCGCCGTCGTACGGCGGCTCGCGCGCGGGCGGCTCGCGGTGGTCGGGCTCGGACCCGGAGCCCGGGATCTGCTCACCCCGCGCGCCAAGGCCGAACTCCGGCGCGCCGCCGTGCTGGTGGGGCTCGACCAGTACGTCGACCAGATCCGCGATCTGCTGCGGCCCGGGACACTGGTCCTCGAGTCGGGGCTCGGCGCCGAGGAGGAGCGGGCCCGTACGGCGGTGGCCGAGGCGCGCAAGGGACAGGCCGTCGCGCTGATCGGCAGCGGTGACGCCGGGGTGTACGCGATGGCCTCGCCCGCGCTGGCGGAGGCCTCGGACGACATCGACGTGGTCGGAGTCCCGGGTGTGACGGCCGCGTTGGCCGCCGCCGCGATCCTCGGGGCGCCGCTCGGCCACGACCATGTGTCGATCAGCCTCTCCGATCTGCACACTCCGTGGGAGGTCATCGAACGGCGGGTGCGGGCCGCGGCCGAGGCGGACATCGTGGTGACGTTCTACAACCCGCGCAGCCGGGGCCGCGACTGGCAGCTCCCGAAGGCCCTGGCGATCCTCGCCGAGCACCGGGAGCCGACGACGCCGGTCGGTGTCGTACGGAACGCCTCGCGCCCGGACGGGTCCAGCCGGCTCACCAGCCTCGCCGCGCTCGACCCGGCGACGGTCGACATGATGACGGTCGTGACCGTGGGCAACACGGCGACCCGGGACATCGCCGGGCGCATGGTGACACCGCGCGGCTACCGCTGGCAGGAGGCCTCCGAGTGAACCGAGTCGTCCACCCGATCGAGGAGGAGTCCTACCGGCGGCTGCGCGCCCGCCTGGACACCTCCCACTTCCCGCCGCTGACCCGAGCGGTCGTGGAGCGGGTCATCCACTCGGCGGCGGATCTGGAGTACGCGACCGATCTCGTCCTGGACGAGGGCGAGTTGGTGAAGGCGCACGCCGCGCTGCATGCCGGGGCTCCGGTGGTCGTGGACGTGGAGATGGTGGGCGCCGGGATCACCCGGCGCGAGACCGTCTGCCGGCTCAGGGACGCCGAGTCCGGGCCGGGACTGACCCGTTCGGCACACGCCATCCGGCTCGCCTACGAGGAGGTCGGCCCCGGCGCCCTCTGGGTGATCGGCAACGCGCCGACCGCCCTGGAGGAGTTGCTGACGCTGGACGCCGCTCCCGCGCTCGTCATCGGGCTGCCCGTCGGCTTCGTCGGCGCGGTCGAGTCCAAGGCCGCGCTGCGCGCGAGCGGGCTGCCCGCCGTGAGCAACGTGTCCGAGAAGGGCGGTTCGGCGGTCGCTGCCGCCGCCCTCAACGCCCTGCTGTACCACCCCACTTCACCGTCCGAGGAGACATCGTGACCACCCCGCCGCCCGCCCTGCTCATCGCCGGACACGGCACCCGGGACGAGGCCGGAGCCGAGGCGTTCCGGTCCTTCGTACGGGAGTTGGGCCGCCGTCATCCCGAACTGCCCGTCGCGGGCGGCTTCATCGAGCTGTCGCCGCCGCCGCTGGGCGAGGCGGTGACCGAGCTGGTGGAGCGCGGGGTGCGCCGGTTCGCCGCCGTACCGCTGATGCTGGTGTCGGCCGGGCACGCCAAGGGGGACATCCCGGCGGCGCTGGCCCGGGAGAAGGAGCGGAACCCGGGGATCTCCTACACGTACGGGCGTCCGCTGGGCCCGCATCCGTCGCTGCTGAAGGTGCTGGAGCGGCGGCTGGACGAGGCGCTCGGCGAGTCGGCGCGGACACCCGCCGACCGGGCCGATGTGACCGTGCTCCTTGTGGGGCGTGGGTCGACGGACCCGGACGCCAACGCCGAGGTGCACAAGGCGGCGCGGTTGCTGTGGGAGGGACGCGGGTACGCGGGTGTGGAGCCGGCGTTCGTGTCGCTGGCGGCGCCGGACGTGCCGAGCGGTCTGGACCGGTGTGTGAAGCTGGGTGCGCGGCGGATCGTGGTGCTGCCGTACTTCCTGTTCACGGGCATCCTGCCGGAGCGGGTACGGCAGCAGACGGAGGACTGGGCGGCGGCACACCCGGAGACAGAGGTACGGTCGGCCGAAGTCATCGGTCCGGAGCCGGAGTTGCTCGACCTGGTGATGGAGCGTTACCGGGAGGCGGTCAAGGGTGATCTGCGGATGAACTGCGACTCGTGCGTGTACCGGATCGCGCTGCCCGGATTCGAGGACAAGGTGGGGATGCCGCAGCAGCCGCACTTCCACCCGGACGACGACGGCCACGACGGTCACCACCACGGGCATCACCATCACGGTGGGCACGCCCATGCACACTGACAGAGCCCACGACCTGCGGCACCACGGCGACGCCGAAGTCCGGGACGACGGCGCCCGGTTGACCGACCTCGCGGTGAACGTCCGCTCGGACACCCCGCCGGTCTGGTTGCGCGAGCGGATAGCCGCGTCGCTGACCGGCCTCGCCGCCTACCCGGACGGACGGGCGGCGCGGGCGGCGGTCGCGGCACGGCACGGGCTGCCGGTGGAGCGGGTCCTGCTGACGGCGGGCGCGGCCGAGGCCTTCGTGCTGCTGGCCCGGGCCCTGAAGGCCCGTCAGCCGGTGGTCGTGCACCCGCAGTTCACGGAGCCGGAGGCGGCGCTGCGGGACGCGGGGCACTCGGTGGAGCGGGTGCTGCTGCGGGAGGCGGACGGCTTCCGGCTGACCCCCGAGGCCGTACCCGAGGACGCCGACCTGGTGCTGATCGGCAACCCCACGAACCCGACGTCGGTCCTCCATCCCGCCGCGGCCATCGCCCGACTCGCCCGTCCCGGGCGGACGTTGGTGGTCGACGAGGCGTTCATGGACGCGGTGCCGGGCGAGCGCGAGGCCCTCGCGGGCCGCACCGACGTCCCCGGTCTCGTGGTCCTGCGCAGCCTCACCAAGACCTGGGGCCTGGCGGGGCTGCGGATCGGCTACGTCCTGGCCGACCCGGAGACGATCGGCGCACTGGAACGGGCCCAGCCCCTGTGGCCGGTGTCCACGCCCGCGCTCGCCGCGGCGGAGGCGTGCATGGAACCGCAGGCCCTCGCGGAGGCCGCCCATGCCGCCCACCGCATCGCCGCCGACCGCGCCCATCTCGTCGCCGGGCTCACCGAGTTCGCCCCCGACGGACTCCGGGTCATGGAGCCCGCCGAGGGCCCCTTCGTCCTCGTCCGCGTCCCCCATGCCCTCGCCGTCCGCCGCCATCTGCGCGACCTCGGCTTCGCCGTCCGGCGTGGGGACACGTTTCCGGGGCTGGACGAGGAGTGGCTGCGGCTGGCGGTCCGGGACCGGACGACGGTCAACCGGTTCTTGCAGGCGTTGGATCAGGCGGTGACGTTGGTGGGGCGCTGAGGAGACCCGGGCCTCAGCCCCGTCGGCGCGCCACCACGACCGCTCCCCCGCCGAGCACCAGCAACGCCACCGCCCCGCCCGCGATGTACGGGGTCATGGAGCCGCCTCCGGTCTCCGCCAGCCCCTCCTGTGCCGGGGCGCCCTGCGGCTTCACGTCGGCGGCGGGGTCGGCGGACGGCGGTGCCGAGGCGGCCTCGGGTGCCTCGCAGGTCGCCTGCGCGAGCGTGACCGTGCCCTCCACGTCGGCCACGTTCAGCTTCAACGGGTTGACGGAGACCTTGAGTTCGAGCGCGGTCGCGGCGGCCGTACGGGATGTGGTCGTGGTCTTGGAGAGGTCGAGGCGGACCGAACCGACCCCCGGTACGGCGACCTCCGTGGGACCAGTGGCGGTCACCGTGGTCCGCTTGCCGAGCACCGTCACGGCCCCCGGCAGATGCGACGTGGCGACCGGCGCCTTCCCCGCCTCGCAGGTCGCCGTCGAGGTGACCGCGTCGATCTCGATCAGCGAGAGCAGCGGCAAGCCGGGGACGTGCAGCCGGGCGTGGGCGAGGTTCGTGTAGCCCTCGGCCTTCGTGTCGGAGACGGTCGCCCTGGCCGTGGCGACGTCCGCGCCGAGCACACTGAAGGGCCGGCCGCCGTTCACGCCGTCCAACTGGGCGGTGAGCGCGGTCTTTTCGGCACTCTGCGGGGCCTGGACCTCGTTGAGGGAGACCGCGAGCGGGACGTCCACGCTCTTGTTGAGCAGGGACACGTCGAGCCCGGTGCGCAGGACGACGGCGCTCGCGCGACCCTGGTCGGTGGTCGCGTGGGCAGAGCCCGCGCCGGCCAGTGTCGCGGGTCCGGCGGCGAGGGCGGTGGCCGTGGCGACGGTGGCCCAACGGCGTGCGGGCATGCGGAAGTTGGTGCCGTTCAAGGTGTGGGACCCCCAGAAGAGACATGCTTGGGACCCGGTAAGAATTACCCACGAAGGGTGAACCGTCAGCGTTCCCGCGCCACTTCACCCCATCGTGGGTTTTCCGTGAACGTATTCGAATCGGTTGACGACTATTCGACCACCAGCCCGTTCAGCACCACCCGTCGCGGTGATGCCAGGACGCGTACATCGGCGCGCGGGTCCGTCTCGTACACGACGAAGTCCGCCGGTGCGCCCTCCTCCAGGCCGGGGCGCCCGAGCCACCGCCGCGCGCCCCACGAGGCGGCCGACAGCGCCTCCACGGCGGGGATGCCCGCGGTGACCAGTTCGGCGACCTCGGCCGCCACAAGACCGTGGGCCAGCGAACCCCCGGCGTCCGTGCCGACGTACACCGGGATGCCCGCGTCGTAGGCGGCGCGCACGGTGTCGTATCGCCGTTCGTGGAGCCGGAGCATATGGGCGGACCAGCTCGGGTACTTGGCCTCGCCACCGGCGGCGAGGGCCGGGAAGGTGGCGATGTTGACGAGCGTCGGGACGATCGCCACGCCCCGCGAGGCGAACAGCGGGATCAGGTCCTCCGTGAGACCGGTCGCGTGCTCGATGCAGTCGATGCCCGCCTCGACCAGGTCGCGCAGCGCGGCCTCGGCGAAGCAGTGCGCGGTGACGCGGGCGCCGAGCCGGTGGGCCTCGGCGATGGCCGCCTCCACCGCCTCGCGCGGCCAGCAGGCGGACAGGTCGCCGAGGTCGCGGTCGATCCAGTCGCCGACCAACTTGACCCAGCCGTCGCCGCGCCCGGCCTCCTGGCCGACGTACGCGACGAGTTCGTCGGGTTCGATCTCGTGGGCGAAGTTGCGGATGTAGCGGCGGGTGCGGGCGATGTGCCTGCCGGCCCGGACGATCTTCGGGAGGTCCTCGCGGTCGTCGATCCAGCGGGTGTCGGACGGCGAGCCCGCGTCGCGCAGCAGCAGGGCACCGGCGCCGCGGTCGGTGAGAGCCTGCTTCTCGGCCGTGTCCGCGTCGACCGGGCCGTGGGTGCCGAGGCCCACATGGCAGTGGGCGTCGACGAGGCCGGGCAGCGCCCAGCCCTCGACCGTACGGATGTCGCGTCCGAGGGTCGGGCGGTCGTAGGAGACGCGGCCGTCGATCACCCAGAGTTCGTCGCGGATCTCGTCCTCGGCCGGGCCGGCGAGGACCCGTCCCTTCATGTGCAGCACGGGCTGGTCACTCATGCACCGCACCTTAGTCAAGCCGCTCCGGGGGCTCTTCCTCCACCTCCGCCATCGCGGGGTCGAGAAGCCGGGAGAGGAAGTGGCGGGTGCGCTCGTGCTGCGGGTCGCCGATGACCCGGGCGGGGGTTCCGTCCTCGACGACGACACCGCCGTCCATGAAGACGACGCGGTCGGCGACCTCGCGCGCGAAGGTCATCTCGTGGGTGACGACCATCATGGTCATGCCCTCGTTCGCGAGCATCCGCATGACGGCGAGGACGTCCCCCACCAGCTCCGGGTCGAGTGCGGAGGTCGGTTCGTCGAAGAGCATCACGTCGGGGCCCATCGCCAACGCCCTGGCGATCGCGACGCGTTGCTGCTGTCCGCCGGAGAGGGAGGCGGGGTAGGCGTCGGCCTTCTCCGACAGGCCGACACGGCGCAGGTTCTCGGCGGCCACCTTCTCGGCCGCCGCCTTGTCCCGGCGTAGGACGCGGCGTTGGGGCAGCGTGAGGTTCTCGGTGACGGACAGGTGCGGGAAGAGGTTGAACTGCTGGAAGACCATGCCGATACGGCGGCGTACGGCGTCGATGTCGACATCGGGGTCGGTGACTTCGGTGCCACCGACGAACACCCGCCCCTCGGTGGGCACTTCGAGCAGGTTCACACAGCGCAGCAGGGTCGACTTGCCCGAGCCGGAGGGGCCGATGACGCACACGACCTCGCCCTGTCCGATCTCCAGGTCGATGCCGCGCAGCACCTCGTTGTCGCCGAACGACTTGTGCAGGCCGCGGACCTGGATCTCGGGCCGGGGGCTCGCGTTCATCGGACGGCCTCCCCCGTCTTCGTCTCCATGCGGCGCACCACGAAGCTCAGCGGGATCGTGACGAGGAGGTAGCACAGGCCCGCGACCAGGATCGGGGTGGAGTTGGCGGTCGTACTGGCCAGGTCCCGGCCGTATTTGGAGAGTTCGCGCTCCTCCAGGGTGACGCCGAGGAACAGGACCAGGGAGGAGTCCTTGAAGAGGAGGACGAGTTCGTTGGTCAGCGGCGGCAGGATGATCCGGAACGCCTGCGGGACGACGATCGACACCATGGCCCGGGACGGCGAGAAGCCGAGCGAACGGGCCGCCTCCATCTGTCCCTTGGGCACCGCCTGGATGCCGGCGCGGATCGTCTCCGCCATGTACGCGGCCGACACCAGGCCGAGGGCGAGGGCGACCTTGCCGTACGTACCGCCGATGATCTCCGTGCCGGGGAAGGCGAGGGGGACGGCGACGCCGACGAAGATGAAGATGAGCAGGGCGGGCAGGCCGCGGAAGATCTCGATGTAGATCCCGGCGAGCCAGCGGTACGGTCCGACGGACGAGAGCCGCATCAGCGCGACGACCATGCCGAGGACCAGCCCGAAGACGAAGCCGGACAGGGTGTAGAGCACGGTGTTCTTCAACGCCATGGTGATGACGTCCGGGAACATCTGCCGGGCGATGCTCCCCTGTGCGAACTGGTTCTTCAGGCGGCCCCAGTCGGCGGTGACCGCGAAGGCGATCACGGCGCCGAGAAACACGGCGTACTGAACTCCCCTGGACAGCCTGCGCCGTTGACGACGCGTCAGACCCTTTGCCTTCGGCTGGAGTTCCAGCTCGGTCATGAGGCGGAGGGCGAGGCGGCGGTGGCGTCGTACGGGCCGATCCACTTCTCGTACAGCTTCTTGTACGTGCCGTCGGCCTTCGCGTCCTTGATGGCCTTGTTGATGGCCGCGAGGAGTTTCGTGTTCCCCTTCTTGACCGTGAAGCCGTACTGCTCACCGGTGTTGAGGTTGTCGACGACCTTGAAGGCGTCGGCGTTGGCCTTGGTCTTCAACCACCCTTGTACGACGGGGTAGTCGATGATGACGGCCTGGACCTGGCCGGTGCGCAGGCCGTTGAGGACGGCGTCGGAGGACTCGAAGGAGACGGGGTCGAAGCCCTTGCTCTTCGCGTAGTCCTCGCCGGTGGTCTGCGCCTGGGCGCCGAGCTTCTTGCCCTTGGCCTTGACGTCGGCGAGCGAGGTCAGGCCGCTCTTCCTGTCGACGAGGACGGCCTGGGTGGCGTTGAAGTAGGGGTCGGAGAAGTCGACGTTCTTCTTGCGCTCGGCGGTGATGGTCATGCCTGCGGCGGCGAGGTCGCACTCGCCGGCGTTGAGGAAGGCGCCGGTCTTGAAGTTCTCGAACGGGGTGTCGAGGATCTGCTGCTTCACCCCGAGGTCCTTGGCGACGATGTCGATGAGGGAGACGTCGAAGCCCTGCACCTTGCCGTCGATCTCGGACTGGAAGGGCGGGTAGGGCAGGTGGGTGCAGGTGGTGAGCTGCCCCGCCTTGACGAGTTCGACGCCACCGGCGGCGGTCTTCGAACCGCTGCCGCCGCTGTCGCTCGACGTGCAGCCGGCCACGAGGACGAGTGCGGTCGTCGCGGTGGTGGCGGCCAGGGTGCGGGTGCGGCGGCCGAGGAGCGTGTTCACGGAGGCCTCCTGTGACGGAACTGTGGCTTCCGATTATTCGGAGGGGCGGGGCGACGCGCTCGTGGGGAGGTGTGGGGCAGGGGGCCGTACGGGCTAAGGAGTCGCCGGTCGGAGGGGTACGGAGGGCAGTGGGGGCCGCCGGTTACGCTCGTTCCCATCGGTTCCTGGGACACCTTCTTGCCCCCGCGAGTGAAAGAGCACCGCCGTGACGCACCCCTTCCTCGACCTGGCCCCGCTGAGCGCCGCGCACTTCGCCTCGATCGAGGACCGGGTGGCCCGGTTGCTCGGCACCGAGCAGGATGTCGTGATCATGCAGGGCGAGGCGCTGCTTCCGTTGGAGGGCGCGATCCGTTCGACGGCGGGGCCGGGGACGGTCGCCCTGAACGTCATCACCGGCCCCTACGGGCAGACCTTCGGGAACTGGCTGCGGGACTGCGGCGCCGAGGTGATCGATCTCGCCGTGCCCTTCCACACGGCGGTCACCGCGGACCAGATCCGGGAAGCCTTCACCGAGCGCCCGGACATCGACTTCGTGTCCCTGGTCCACGCGGAGGCGGCGACCGGCAACACCAACCCGGTCGCGGAGATCGGCGAGATGGTGCGCGCGCACGGCGCCCTCTTCTACCTCGACGCCGTGGCCTCCATCGGCGCGGAGCCGGTTCTGCCGGACGCGTGGGGTGTCGACCTGTGCGTGATCGGGGCGCAGAAGGCGATGGGCGGTCCGGCTGGTGTGTCAGCGGTGTCGGTGAGCGAGCGAGCGTGGTCGCGGATGGCCGCGAACCCCGGCGCTCCCCGCCGCTCCTACCTCTCCCTCCTCGACTGGAAGGCCCGCTGGACCGACGCGGGCCGCACGACCCTCCCGCATGCCCCGGCCCAACTGGAGATGCTGGCCCTGGAGGCCTGCCTCGAACGCATCGAGTCGGAGGGCCTGACCACAGTGATGCACCGCCACGCGACGGCCGCGGCGGCAACCCGGGCAGGCGCCCTGTCCCTGGGCGGCGGCCTCGAACCGTACGTCCACTCCGCGACCGAGGCCGCCCCCGTCGCCACGACCCTCAGGACCCCACCGGGCATCATCGCCTCGGACCTGGTGGCCACGGCCCTGAAGTCGAACCCCGCCCTGCCCCTGGCCGCGGGCGGCGGAGCCCTGGCCAAGGAGATGGTCCGGGTCAACCACTACGGGGTCGACGCGACGGCGGAAGCGGTACAGAACTCATTGGCCGCGCTGGGCACTGCGCTGGCCGAGCAGGGGGTGTCGGTGGACGGGGAAGGTGCGCGGCGGGCCGTAGAAGGAGCGTGGCGGTAACTCACGCCTGGCCGGCCGGGGCTGCCTACGCTGACCGCATGACTGCGACTCTCCCCGACGGCCGCCCCGCCCCCCTCATGACCGGCGCCGAGCGCCCCATGCTCGAAAGCTGGCTCGCCTTTCATCGCGCCACGCTGGAGATGAAGTGCGCCGGCCTGGATGACACACAGGTGCGGCGCGCGGCGGCCGAGCCCTCCTCGCTGACGCTACTCGGCCTGGTCCAGCACCTCGCCGCGGTCGAACGGAACTGGTTCCAGCGGGTGTTCGGGCTCGAACTGCCGCCGGTGTACGACACCGAGGACGGGTACGCCCTCGTCCCCGGGCGCGGCATCGAGGAGGCGTTGACCGTGTGGCGCCGAGAGATCGCACGCGGGCAGGAGCGCTGCGCCGGAATGGCGCTGGACGAGCTCGGGCGGATTCCGGTCGGGCCCATGGCCGGGGCCGAAGTCAGTCTGCGGTGGGTGCTTATTCACATGGTTGAGGAGTATGCGCGGCACAACGGTCACGCCGATATCTTGCGGGAGAATATCGACGGACTCACCGGGGCTTAATTCGGATGTAATTCCAAGTTTCTTCTGCCCGGTTTTCGCGCGCCTAAACGCAAATAATTCGCGTAGATCTCGTGAGGGTTACACCCCTGTGACCCGTTACACAGGGCACCCGATTTGCACCTTATTAGCCGCACAAACCAGTACATCTCTCACGCACACGCCCGCGTGATAACACAGCACTGCCGCAGACGTAACCCCATCCCTCCATGCAATTTTAAATTTCCCTCGGTAAATTCAATTCGCATGACTGCCACCCAAGCAGACCTGCAGATCGACCGCCCCACGGTGGCCGACGGCGCCGCGTTGTGGCGTATTGCCAAGGACTCGAACACCCTCGACCTGAACTCGTCGTACAGCTATCTGCTGTGGTGTCGGGACTTCGCCGGTACGTCCGCCGTCGTGCGGGACGAGCGCGGGGAACCGGTCGGGTTCGTCACGGGGTACGTGCCGCCGGACCGGCCCGGCACCCTGCTCGTGTGGCAGGTGGCCGTCGACGCCGCGCAGCGTGGGCGCGGGCTGGCCGCCCGGCTGCTCGACGGACTCACCGAGCGGGTCGCGGCCGAGTACGGGGTGACCGGGATCGAGACCACGATCACGCCCGGCAACACCGCCTCCGAGCGCCTCTTCACCTCGTACGCCGAACGCCACGGCGCCCCCGTCGAGCGCACGGTGCTGTTCGAGACCGGCGACTTCCCCGACGGGCCGCACGATCCCGAAGTGCTGTACCAGATCGGCCCGTTGAGTCTCTGAGACCCCGCCCGCTCTCCACCCCCCACACACCTAGGAGCGATTCCGCGTGACCATCACCCAGCCCGATCTCAGCGTCTTCGAGACCCTGGAGTCCGAGGTCCGCAGCTACTGCCGCGGCTGGCCCACCGTCTTCGACCGGGCCCGGGGCAGCCGTATGTACGACGAGGACGGCCACTCCTACCTCGACTTCTTCGCGGGTGCCGGCTCGCTCAACTACGGCCACAACAACCCTGTCCTGAAACGGGCGTTGATCGACTACCTGGAACGCGACGGCGTCACCCACGGGCTCGACATGTCGACCGGTGCGAAGCGCGCGTTCCTCCAGACCTTCCAGGACCTGGTGCTGCGGCCCCGCGATCTGCCCTACAAGGTGATGTTCCCGGGCCCGACCGGCACCAACGCCGTCGAGTCCGCGCTGAAGTTGGCGCGGAAGGTGAAGGGCCGCGAGTCGATCGTGTCGTTCACCAACGCCTTCCACGGAATGTCGCTGGGGTCGCTGGCCGTGACCGGCAACGCCTTCAAGCGGGCCGGTGCCGGTATCCCGCTGGTGCACGGCACGCCGATGCCCTTCGACAACTACTTCGACGGCAAGGTTCCCGACTTCCTCTGGTTCGAGCGGCTGCTGGAGGACCAGGGCTCCGGCCTCAACAAGCCCGCCGCGGTGATCGTCGAGTCCGTGCAGGGCGAGGGCGGCATCAACGTCGCCCGGCCCGAATGGCTGCGCGCGCTGGCCGAGTTGTGCGAGCGCCAGGACATGCTGCTGATCGTCGACGACATCCAGATGGGCTGCGGGCGCACCGGCGCGTTCTTCTCCTTCGAGGAGTCGGGGATCGTGCCGGACATCGTGACCGTGTCCAAGTCCATCAGCGGCTACGGCCTGCCGATGTCCCTGTGCCTGTTCAAGCCCGAGCTGGACATCTGGGAGCCGGGCGAGCACAACGGCACCTTCCGTGGCAACAACCCGGCGTTCGTCACCGCGACCGCCGCGTTGGAGACGTACTGGGCGGACGGGTCCGCGATGGAGAAGCAGACCCGGACGCGCGGCGAGCAGGTCGAGCAGGGGCTGATCTCCATCACCGAGGAGAACCTCGCCGACGTCAAGGAGTACCGGGGCCGCGGGCTGGTCTGGGGCCTCGAGTTCAAGGACCCGGAGCGCGCCGGCCGGATCTGCGCCCGCGCCTTCGAACTCGGCCTGCTCGTCGAGACGTCGGGCCCGCAGAGCGAGGTCGTGAAACTGCTGCCCGCGCTGACCATCACCCCCGAAGAGCTGGACGAGGGCCTCAGCATCCTCGCCCGAGCCGTACGCGAAACCGTCTGACCCCACAACTGACCCGACCTCAAGGAGGCGTCACAGCACCGTGATTGTCCGTTCGTTCAAGGAACTCGAAGGCACCGACCGGCATGTGAAGGCCGCGTCCGGTACCTGGGAGAGCAAGCGCATCGTCCTCGCCAAGGAGCGGGTCGGCTTCTCGCTCCACGAGACCGTGCTCTACGCGGGTACGGAGACGTCGATGTGGTACGCGAACCACATCGAGGCCGTCGTGTGCGTCGAGGGCGAGGCCGAACTGACCGACAACGAGACCGGGCGGACGTACACGATCACGCCCGGGACCATGTACCTGCTCGACGGACACGAGCGGCACACGATGCGGATCAAGGAGGACTTCCGCTGCATCTGTGTCTTCAACCCGCCCGTCACCGGACGGGAGGACCACGACGAGAACGGCGTCTACCCGCTGCTCACCGAGCCCGAGGAGGTGTGACGAGCATGACCACCGTCACCGATCTGTACCCCAGCCGCGGCACCACCGAGGTGTCCGTCCCGCGCCAGGACCCCGTCGTCTGGGGCTCCCCCAGCACCCCCGGCCCGATCCCGGCCGGTGACCTCCAGGCCTTCGAGCGCGACGGCTTCCTCGCCATGCAGGATCTGCTCGGGGACGACGAAGTCGACGTCTACCGGCGGGAGTTGGAGCGCCTTGTCACCGATCCGACGATCCGGGCGGACGAGCGGTCGATCGTCGAGCCGAAGTCCAAGGAGATCCGGTCGGTCTTCGAGGTGCACCGGATCAGCGAGGTGTTCGCCCGGCTGGTGCGCGACGAGCGGGTCGTCGGGCGGGCCCGGCAGATCCTCGGCTCGGACGTGTACGTCCACCAGTCCCGGATCAATGTGAAGCCGGGCTTCGGGGCGAGCGGCTTCTACTGGCACTCGGACTTCGAGACCTGGCACGCGGAGGACGGTCTGCCGAACATGCGGACCGTGTCCGTGTCGATCGCGCTCACCGAGAATTACGACACCAACGGCGGGCTCATGATCATGCCGGGCTCGCACCGGACGTTCCTCGGCTGCGCGGGCGCGACGCCCGAGGACAACTACCGCCAGTCGCTCCAGATGCAGGACGCGGGCACCCCGTCCGACGAGGCGCTGACCTCCATGGCCTCGCAGTACGGCATCAAGTTGTTCACGGGCCGGGCCGGTTCGGCGACCTGGTTCGACTGCAACTGCATGCACGGCTCCGGGGACAACATCACGCCGTTCCCGCGCAGCAACGTCTTCATCGTGTTCAACAGCGTGGAGAACAAGGCCGTCGAGCCGTTCGCCGCGCCGATACGGCGGCCCGAGTTCATCGGGGCGCGGGACTTCACGCCGGTGAAGTGAGGGACGCGGGCGGCGAGGGGGTCAGAGCCAGGCCAGGGCCGCGGCCTGCTCCAGTACGTTCCGTACGGCCCCTTCGTCGCCCGTCGCCCCGCGCGGTACCGCTTCAGGTCAGCCCCCCAGGACCTCCAGCAGGCGGTCGACGTCCTGGGGGGTGTTGTAGAGGTGGAAGGCGGCGCGCAGGTTCCCGGCGCGGTCGGAGACCGCGACTCCGGCCGTGCTCAACTCGCCCTGGCGGTGGCCGAGTCCGGGGACGGAGACGATCGGTGCGCCGGGCGACGGGACGGGTTCGTGGCCGAGGTCGGCGAGGCCGGTGCGGAAGCGGTCGGCGAGGGCCAGGTCGTGGGCGCGTACGGCGGGCAGGCCCAACTCCTCCAGCAGGGCGAGGGAGTGGCGGGCTCCGGCGTAGGAGAAGAGAGCCGGGCTCTCGTCGAACCGGCGGGCGGAGTGGGCGAGTTCCTCGACCGGGCCGTAGCAACTGTCCCAGGGCTCCTCTCCCGCGACCCAGCCCGCGAAGATCGGGTTGAGTCCGCCGAGGTCCGCCGGAGTCACCAGGAAGGCCACTCCTCGGGGGCAGACAAGCCACTTGAAGCCGACGGAGGCGACGTAGTCGTAGGCGCCCGCGTCGAGGTCGAACCAGCCGGCGGCCTGGGACGCGTCGATATACGTACGCGTGCCGTGTTCGGCCGCCGCCGCCCGGAGTGCGGGCAGATCGGCGATACGGCCGTCCGCGGACTGGGCGGCGCTGACCGCGACGAGCGCCGTGCCGGGGCGTACCGACTCGGCGATGCGCTCCAGCGGGACGCTGCGCACCTTGAGGTCGGCGCGCATGTGGAAGGGGTTCACGACGGAGCTGAAGTCGGCCTCGGCGGTGAGGACTTCGGCGCCGGGCGGCAGCGCGGCGGCGATCAGTCCGCTGTAGACCGCGACCGAGGCCCCGGCCGCCACCCGGTCGACCGGCACCCGCACCAGGCGCGCGAAGGCGGCGCGGGACGCCTCGACATCGTCGAACATGTCGGTCGGCGTGCCGATCGCGGCCGCCTCGATGGCGGTACGCATGGCGGTGACGGTACGGGTCGGGAGAAGGCCGCTGCTCGCGGTGTTGAGGTAGGTGTTCTTCGGGGCGAACTCGGCGCGGACGAGGCTCTCGAAGGTCTCCATGGCACCACTCTGCGGGCCGGTGCGCCCCCCGTCCATTGCGATTTCTTGCCGGAATCCTCTAAGGAACACTTATGGGTCGGCGCTGACCTGCGGTTTTCAGGACTGCGGAACCGCGCAGCCGTCGGGACCGCAGGCCTCCGCGCCGCCGTCGCTGTCGGCATCGATCAGCTTGAGGGGCGCGTGCTCGCCCCAGGCCTGGGTCAGTGCCTGGGCGAAGACCTCGGCGGGCTGGGCGCCGGAGACGCCGTACTTGCGGTCGAGGACGAAGAAGGGGACGCCGTTCGCGCCCAGTTCGGCGGCCTCGCGCTCGTCGGCGCGGACGTCGTCGGCGTACGCGGTCGGGTCGGCCAGTACCTTGCGCGCGGCGTCCGCGTCGAGGCCCACGCCGGCCGCCAGGTCGACGAGGCGCTCGTCGTCGGCGAAGACGGAGCGCTCCTCGGCGAAGTTCGCCTTGTACAGCGCCTGGATCAGCTCGTCCTGGCGGCCCTGCTCCTTGGCGAAGTGGAGGAGGCGGTGCATGTCGAAGGTGTTGCCGTGGTCCCGGTCGTGGGTGCGGTAGTCGAGGCCCTCGGCGGCTGC
Source organism: Streptomyces sp. NPDC005492 (assembly GCF_040605995.1). Lineage (NCBI taxonomy): Bacteria > Bacillati > Actinomycetota > Actinomycetes > Kitasatosporales > Streptomycetaceae > Streptomyces > Streptomyces sp. NPDC005492. The sequence continues at coordinate 82,179 of NZ_JBEXDX010000018.1, read as the reverse complement.
CTGGGCGCCCAGGTTGTCCTCACCGGCCTGCGCCTGCGCCTCGCTCATGCCGTACTTCTTGGTGAGCATCTTGAGCACGGGCTGGACGTCGCCCTTGGGGCGGTTCGGGTCCAGCTCGAAGGACCGGTGGACGACCTCGACGCCGTCGCGGTGCGGGAAGGCGTCCAGGGCCTTCTCGAAGCGGGCCTTGCCCACGTAGCACCAGGGACAGGCGATGTCCGACCAGATCTCGACGCGCATTCTTCGGCTCTTTCCAGGACGGGGGGCGAGGAGGATGAAACGGAGACTGCCTCCGTCTCCCCCGTGAACGTTCAAGCAGCGCGCTTCATTCCCCGGCCAGGAGCAGCCGCATCCCCAGAGTGCCGAGGCCGAGCGCCACCGGTCGGCGCCGACGTGGAACCGGAACAGCTTGACCGTTTCCGCGGGGCCGCCCTCCGGCGCACGGGGAAGGCGGCGATGCCACGGTCATTGATCATGCAGGCAATGACGTGGTGGCCGTCGCTTCGGTTGCGAGGCGGGTGAACTGGGCCCGGTAGGCGCTGGGGGTGAGGCCGGTGCGGCGGACCAGGTGGGCGCGGAGGGAGTCGGCCGTGCCCAGGCCGCAGGCATGGGCGACCTGGTCCATGGGGAGGGCGGTGGTCTCCAGGAGTTCCTTGGCGCGCTCGATGCGCTGGTGGAGCAGCCACTGGAGGGGGCTCACTCCGCTCTCCGCGTGGAAGCGGCGGGTGAGGGTGCGGACGCTGACGCCCGCGTGCCGGGCCAGGTCGGTGAGGGTGAGCGGCTTGTCGAGGTTGCGCATGGCCCAGCCCCGGGTGTCGGCGCAGGCGGTGCCGCGCTCGGGCGGCAGCGGGGTCTGGGTGAACTGGGTCTGGCCGCCCGGCCGTACGGGTGCGACGAGGGCGAGGCGGGCGACCTCGTTGGCGACGGCGGCGCCGTGGTCGGTGCGGATGATGTGCAGGCAGAGGTCGATACCGGCGGCGTATCCGGAGGAGGTCAGGACCTGTCCGTCCTGGACGTAGAGGACGTCGCCGGTGAGGTCGACCCGCGGATAGCGGCTGCGCAGTTCCGCCGCCTGGTTCCAGTACGTCGTGGCCCGGCGGCCGTCCAGCAGTCCCGCCTCGGCCAGGGCGAACGCGCCGCTGCAGATGGAGGCGATGCGCTTGCCCTCGGCGGCGGCCTCGCGGAGGGCGGCCACCGTGCGCGGGTCGGGTGTGTACCGGTGGCCGGTGCCGACGACGAGGACCATGTCCGCGTCGCGCACGACGTCGAGGCCGTGCCGGACATGCAGGTCGAGGCCGCCCGTGGTGGGGACGGGCCCCGGCTCCGGGGCGCAGATGACCGTGTCGTAGCCCGGCTCCCCGTCGATCTCGACCCGGTCGAACAGCAGCTCGGGGATGGCCAGGTTGAACATCGAGACGGGGGTCGCCGCGACGACGGCGACCCTGCGAGGACGACTGGACCGGGTCATGGCCAGAACCTCCGGATGTATGGCGTTCGGGCCGCTACTGTACGCCGTCGCGATTGCGCAGCATGGGGGCATGACGACGACCACCACTCAACTCGGGCCCCGTACCGGCGGTTTGACCCCCTCCTCCCCCGTCCTCACGCTCACCGCCGCCCTCCTCGGCTTCGCGCTCATCACCCTCGACGCGTCCGTGGTGAACGTGGCGCTGCCGTCGATCGGAACCGCGCTCGGCGGCGGGATGTCGGGGCTCCAGTGGGTGGTCGACGCGTACACGCTGTCCTTCGCCGCCCTGATGCTGTCCACCGGCGCCTTCGCCGACCGGGTCGGGGCAAGCCGGGCGTACGCGATCGGCATCGCGGTCTTCACCCTCGCCTCGGCGGCCTGCGGCCTGGCCCCGGACCTGCCGACGCTGATCGGCGCGCGCGTGCTTCAGGGCGTGGCCGCGGCGGTCGTCCTCCCCGCCTCGCTGTCCCTCGTACGGCAGGCCTACGCCGAACCGGTACGGCGGGCGCGGGCGGTGGCGACCTGGGCGGCCGGCGGCTCGGTGGCGGTGGCCCTGGGTCCGGTGGCCGGGGGTGCGCTGACCACGGTCTGGGACTGGCGGGGCATCTTCTTCATCAATCTGCCGTTGGGCGCGGTGGCGCTGGTGCTGCTGGTCCGGGCGCCTCGTTCGGAGCGCCGTCGGGCGCCGCTGGATCTGCCGGGTCAGTTGACGGCGGTGGTGGCGCTGACGGCGGTGACGTTCGCGGTGATCGAGGGCGGGGTGACCGGGATGGTGGCGCTGCTGGTCGCGGTCGTCGCGGGCGCGGCCTTCGTCCGGATCGAGCTGCGCCAGGCCCACCCGGTGGTGCCGCTCGGTCTGTTCCGCAGTCGTGCGGTGTCCGTGGCGGTCGCGGCGGGTGCGGCGTGCAGTGTCTCCTTCTACGGCGTGGTCTTCCTCTTCTCCCTCTTCTTCCAGCAGGTGCAGGGCCGTTCGGCGTTGTACGCCGGGCTGATGTTCCTGCCGATGACGGGGGTGATCCCGGTGACGAACATCGTGGCGGGCCGACTGTCGGCGCGGTACGGGGCAAAGCTGCCGATGCTGGCCGGGCAGGTGCTGGCCGCCGTGGGCGCCCTCGTCCTGCTGTACGTCGACGCGAGCACGCCCCCGCTTCTGGTGGGCGTGCTCCTCGTGCCGCTGGCCCTCGGCTGCGCGCTGACGGTCCCGCCGCTGACCGCCGTGATGATGGACGCGGTACCGGCCGAGCGGGCGGGCCTCGCGGCCGGTGTGCTCAACGCCGCGCGGCAGGTGTCGGGGGGCCTCGGGATCGCCGTGTTCGGGGCGCTGGTCTCCGACGGGTTCACCGCGGGCCTGCGGGAGAGCCTCGGGACCGGTGCGGCCCTCTTCGCCGTGACGGCCCTGCTCAGTTTCCGTCTCTCAGGTCGTCCGGCCAACTCGGCCTGAACTCAAGGTGGTCGTATGTCACGACGCACCCCTGGCCCATCGGCGACTGGGTCATGAAGCCGACCAGGGCCGCGTCCGTCTCCTTCTCGTCGCCGAGGGTGAAGAGGCGGACGAAGGTCCAGCGGTCGCCGTCGAGGGAGGCGTGGAAGGCGAAGGCGCGGCCGGTGCGGCTGATCCGGAGCCACACCGAACTCCCTTCCACAGTGAAGGAGTTGGCGTCGTCGGAGTGTCCCCGGGTGACCACCGTGCAGACGGTCGGCACATCCGGGGAGTACTCCAGGCACAGCTTGGCCCAGGCCCGCTCACCGACATGGACGTAGAGCACCCCGGCGTCGAACGAGCCCGCGAACCCGACGGTGACGCGCGCTATGAGCTGGAAGTCGCCGTGCGGCGCCCCGAGCAGCCGGGGTGCGTCGGAGGCGGGGTCGAGCGCCTCGCCGGTGGGCGGGACGAACCGGTCCTGGCGGGGACCGGCCCATCCGGTGAGCACACCGTCCTCGTACGACCAGTGCCCGTCGGGCCCGTACGTACGGAGGGGGAAGGGCAGTTGGGAGATCTCCAAGTCCATTCACCCACTATCCCAGGCCCGGAGATCTCCGGGCCTACCGCTCCAGTCGCCCGTCGTAACGCCGGGGCAGACCCAGCGGGTTGTCGTCCCGCAGCTCCAACGGCAGCAGCGCTTCAGGGGTGTTCTGGTAGGCGACCGGCCGCAGCCAGCGCTCGATCGCCGTACCGCCCACGGACGTGGAGGTCGAGGTCGTCGCCGGGTAGGGGCCGCCGTGGTGCTGGGCCGGTGCGACGGCGACACCCGTGGGCCACGCGTTCACCAGCACCCGCCCGGCCAGCGGGGTGAGTTCGGCCAGGATCTCCGCCCCGCGCCCTTCACCGGCCGCTTCCTCCGCCGACAGGTGGACCGTCGCCGTGAGGTTGCCCGGCAGTCGCGACAGCACCGCGTTCGCCTGGGTGTCGTCGTCGTAGCGGGCCACCACGGTGACCGGCCCGAAGCACTCCTCCAGGAGCAGGTCGTAGGACCCCTCGGCGGTGAGCTTCTCGGCCGGCACGGTCAGGAATCCGGGGCTCACGGTGTGCTCGCCGCCCGCGCCGGGCGTCACCGGCGAGTCCACGTCGGGGAGTTGGGCGCGCTCGGTGACTCCGGCGAGGAAGTTGTCGCGCATCCGGTGGTCGAGGAGGACCCCGGAGTCGGTGTTGCTGACCGCGTCGGTGAGGGACTTGAGCAGGCCGTCGCCGGCGGAGCCGGACGGGACCAGGACCAGGCCGGGCTTCACGCAGAACTGGCCGACGCCCAGCGTCATCGAGCCGGCGAGCCCGGTGCCGATCGCCTCGGCCCGCTCGGCCGCCGCCGCCTCGGTGATCACCACGGGGTTGAGGGAGCCCAGTTCGCCGTGGAAGGGGATCGGGACCGGTCGGGCCGACGCCGCGTCGAAGAGGGCGCGGCCGCCCCGAACGGAACCGGTGAAACCGGCCGCCGAGACCAGCGGGTGCTTGACCAGCTCCACACCCGCCTCGAAGCCGTGCACCAGACCGAGGACGCCGTCCGGGATGCCCTGCTCGGCGGCGGCCCGGCGCAGTACCTTCGCGACCAGCTCGGACAGGCCCGGGTGGTCCGGGTGGGCCTTGACGACGACCGGGCAGCCGGCCGCCAGCGCGCTCGCGGTGTCACCGCCGGGGACCGAGAAGGCGAAGGGGAAGTTGGAGGCCGAGTAGACCGCGACCACGCCCAGCGGCACCTTGTAGCGGCGCAGGTCCGGGATCGGCGGGGTGGCCGTGTCGTCGGGGTGGTTGATGACGACGTCCAGGAAGGCGCCCTCGTCGACGATGTCCGCGAACGCGCGCAACTGGTAGCAGGTGCGGGCCAGTTCACCGGACAGCCGGACCGGGCCGAGCGCGGTCTCCGCGTCGGCGACCTCGACGAGGTGCTCCTTGGACGCTTCGAGCTGGTCGGCGGCGCCGCGCAGGAAGGCCGCGCGGACCGTACGGTCGGCGAGGGAAGCGCGTGCCGCGTGGGCGGCGCGAACGGTGGCGTCCACCTCCTGGGCTGTGGCCTCCACCGCAACCTGTTCCCGCTGCTTCCCGGTTCGGGGGTCGACACTCCAGACTGGTGCTGCTGCCACCGCGGGTCCCTCCACATGTCATGCCGCAGATCTGGGTCATTCACCAGGGTCGTTCGATATGCTGAACGCTGTCTCTGATGATGAATATGCTCTCCGAGACTATATCTTCTGGTTCTCGTCGAACGAAGGGGTCAACGGCGATGTCGGCAGGCGAGACAGGCGGCGGGGCACAGGTCAAGTCCGCGGTGCGGACGGTGGAGCTGCTCGAATACTTCGCCGGCCGGCCCGGTATGCACTCCCTCGCGGCGGTGCAGGAGGCCGTCGGCTATCCCAAGTCCAGCCTCTACATGCTGCTGCGCACCCTGGTGGAGCTGGGCTGGGTGGAGACGGACGCCACGGGCACGCGGTACGGGATCGGGGTACGGGCGCTGCTGGTGGGCACCTCGTACATCGACGGCGACGAGGTGGTCGCGGCGGCCCGACCGACGCTGGACCGGCTCTCCGACGACACCACGGAGACCATCCACCTCGCCCGGCTCGACGGCACCAACGTGGTCTATCTGGCCACCCGGCAGTCGCAGCACTATCTGCGCCCCTTCACCCGGGTCGGCCGCCGGCTCCCCGCGCACTCGACCTCGCTGGGCAAGGCGCTGCTGAGCACCTACTCGGACGAACAGGTGCGCAAGATGCTCCCGGAGACGCTGCCCGCGCTCACGGAGCACACGATCACCGACCGGGAGAAGCTCATCGAGGAGCTGCACCAGGTCCGCGAGCAGGGCTTCGCCGTGGACCGCGAGGAGAACACGCTGGGGCTGCGCTGCTTCGGGGTCGCTATCCCGTACCGCACTCCGGCCCGGGACGCGATCAGTTGCTCGGTGCCGGTGGCCCGGCTGACCCCCGCACACGAGCAGATGGTGAAGGACGCCCTGTTCGACGCCCGCGACCGGCTGACCCTCGCCACCCGGAGGCTCTGACTCATGCAGGTCGCGCTCCGCCCGATCCACGACAGTGATCTGCCGGTCTTCTTCCGGCACACGAACGACCCCGAGTCCGTCCGGATGGCCGCCTTCACCCACCAGGACCCGGCCGACCGCGACGCCTTCGACGCGCACTGGAAGCGCATCCGCGCCTCGGCCGACGTGGTGCCGCGCACGATCCTGGTGGACGGCGACGTCGTGGGCAACGCGGCGGTGTACGGCGAGCCCGGCGAGCGCGAGGTGACGTACTGGATCGACCGCGCCTACTGGGGCAAGGGCATCGCGACGGCCGCGCTGCGCGACCTGCTGGCCGAGGTGCCCGAACGCCCGCTCTACGCGCGCGTGGCGGCCGACAACGCGGGCTCCCGGCGGGTGTTGGAGAAGTGCGGGTTCCGGGTCAGCGGGCAGGACCGGGGGTTCGCGAACGCGCGGGGCGAGGAGATCGACGAGCTGGTGCTGACGCTGGGTTCGCGAACGGCCGACGACTCGTGAACGAGCGCTGATGTCACGAACGCCGATTTCACAAGCGCTCGTTTTCATGAGCGCTCAATGAGAAAAGCGCCGTAAGGGAACGATTCGTTCCCGCCCGGTCGTCTTCAGAGCGGGATGAACAAGACGATCAGGCGCGCCTCCGTTTTCGCACTGCTCCTCGTGCTGGCTCTCCTCGTGAGAGCGACCTGGGTGCAGTTCTACGACGCCAAGGCGCTCGCGGACGACACGGACAACCGGCGCAACGCGATCGAGACGTACGCGGACCCGCTCGGCAACATCATCGTGGCCGGGAACGCGATCACCGGCTCGGCGCGGACGGGGAGCAGCAGCGACCTCGCGTACAAGCGCACCTACACGGACGGCAAGCTCTACGCGGCGGTGACGGGCTATGCCTCGCAGAGTTATGCGCCGACGCAGTTGGAGGGGATCTACGCGAATCTCCTCGACGGCACGGACAGCGGTCTGAAGACCGTCATGGACACGGTCACCGGCGAGCGGGCCGCCCCGGGCAACGTGGTCACGACGATCGACCCGGCCGTGCAGAAGGCCGCCTACAGCGCGCTCGGTGACAAGAAGGGTGCCGCCGTCGCGATCGATCCGACGACCGGCAAGATCCTCGCCGTCGTCTCGACCCCGTCCTACGACCCCTCGTCGCTGACCGACGCGAACACCGCCGGCTCGGCCTGGAAGACGCTCAACGCGGACGCCGACAAGCCGCTGACCAACCGTGCGCTGCGCCAGCCGCTGCCGCCGGGCTCCACGTTCAAGCTCGTGGTGGCGGCGGCCGCCCTGGAGGACGGGCTCTACTCCTCGGTGGACCAGAAGACGACCAGCCCCTCGCCGTACACCCTGCCGGGCACGGTCACGCCGCTGAGGAACGAGAGTTCGTCCGCTCCCTGCACGAACGCGTCGATCCGGGTCGCGCTCCAGTACTCGTGCAACACCGTGTTCGCGAAGATGGCCGTCGACCTGGGGCAGGACAAGGTCAGGGCGATGGCCGAGAAGTTCGGCTTCAACGACGACAAGCTGGACATCCCGGTCCGGGCGTACCCGAGCGTGTACCCGTCGAACATGGACCGGTCGTCCACGGCGCTGACCGGTATCGGCCAGTACGACGTGACGGCCACCCCGCTCCAGATGGCCATGGTGTCCGCCGCTATAGCCAACGGCGGCAAGCTGGTCTCGCCGCACATGGTGTCGGAGACCACCGACAGCGGCGGCGATGTACTGAAGAACTACGACGACAGTACGACGACGAAGCAGATCGTCAGCTCCGGCACCGCCCAGCAGCTCCAGTCCGCGATGCAGACGGTCATCACCAAGGGCACCGGCACGAACGCCCAGATCTCCGGGGTCACCGTGGGCGGCAAGACGGGCACGGCCCAGCACGGCGTCAACAACGACCAGTCGCCGTACGCCTGGTTCACCGCCTACGGCAAGTCCGACTCGACGAACCAGCAGGTCGCGGTGGCGGTGGTCGTGGAACAGTCGGACGCGGCGCGGTCGGAGATCAGCGGCAACGGCCTGGCCGCCCCCGTGGCCAAGGCCATGATGGAGGCGGCCCTCAAGAACTGAGACCGACCGGCTACTTCACACCGAGGATCTGCTCCACGGGGTCGATCGCGAAGTACACCAGGAACAGCGCCGAGACGCCCCACAGCAGCCAGTTGACCTCCTTGGCCTTGCCGAGCACCGCCTTGATCACGACGTACGAGATGAACCCGGCTCCGATGCCGTCGGTGATCGAGTACGTGAACGGCATGGCGGCGATGGTGAGGAACGCCGGGATGGCGATCTCGTACCTGTCCCAGTCGATGTGCTTGACGTGGGTCATCATCAGGAAGCCGACCGCGATCAGCGCGGGCGCCGCCGCCTGCAGCGGGACGATCGTCAGCAGCGGGGTCAGGAACAGCGCGAGGCCGAAGAGACCACCGGTGATCAGGTTGGAGAAGCCGGTGCGGGAGCCCTCGCCGACGCCGGACGCGGACTCGATGTAGGCGGTGTTGGAGGAGGCGGAGCCGATGCCGCCGGCGACCGCGGCGGCGCCGTCGATGAACAGGACCCGGCCGATGTTGGGCACCTGCCCCTCCTCGTCGAGGAGACCGGCCTCGGCGCTGATGCCGACGATCGTGCCCATGGCGTCGAAGAAGTCCGACAGGATCAGCGTGAAGATCAGCAGGATCACGGTGATCGCGCTGGTCTCGCCGAAGGCCCCGAACAGGCTGAAGTGACCGATGAGCCCGAAGTCGGGCGCGGCCACGATCTTGTCCGGCACCTTGGGGGTCATCAGGCCCCAACTCTTGATGTCGGCGGCCGAGTTGATGATGATCGCGACGACGGTCATGGTGACGATGCTGATCAGGATCGCGCCCTTCACCTTGCGGGCGAACAGCGCGATGGTCAGCAGCACCCCGAGACAGAAGACGAGCACGGGCCAGCCGGTCAGATGACCTACGGCGCCGAGCTGCACGGGCACCGTCGTCTCGGCGGCGTCCGGTATACGACTGACGAACCCGGCGTCGACGAAGCCGATGAACGCGATGAACAGGCCGATGCCGACGCCGATGGCCTGCTTGAGCTGCTGCGGGATCGCGTTCATGATCGCCTCGCGCAGTCCGGTGAGGACCAGGACGCAGATCAGGACGCCCTCGATGACGACGAGGCCCATCGCGTCGGGCCAGCTCATCAGCGGGGCCAACTGGAAGGCGACGACGGCGTTCAGGCCGAGGCCCGCGGCGATGGCGAGCGGCAGATTGCCGCCGACACCCATGATGACGGTCATCACACAGGCCACCAGGGCGGTGGCGGTGACCAGCTGGCCGGTGTCGAGCGTGTGCCCGAACTTGTCCTTGGCGCTGCCCAGGATGATCGGGTTCAGGACAAGGATGTAAGCCATCGTGAAGAACGTGGCGAAGCCGCCGCGTATCTCACGGCCGAAGGTGGATCCCCGTTCGGAGATCTTGAAGAACCGGTCGACACCGTTCGTCGCCGGTGGTTCGGCACTTGGCCGCTCGGCCACCTTCTGGGACTCGGACATGCGGGTACTCCTCGTTGCCTCAATGATCTGTGCGCGGATGCTGGCTGGATTGTTCCCGCGTTGAACCTGTTTCAGGTTTTCCCCGTGTTACGGAATCGGGGTCGGTCGGTCAGACGATGTTCGAAGGCCTGTACCAACCCACCCAGTTGATCACTGCTACGCTCCGGAACTCGTCGGGCTCACCCCCGGATGATCACGTGTCAACCACACGGCACACACAAACCGCAGCGAGGAGAGGTCCACCGTGGGCACAGTCGTCGACGACGCCGCCTCCGTGGAGTTCCATGCCTTCTTCGAACGCCACTACGCCGAACTGTCCAGGTTCGCCCATCTGTTGACGGGCGAGGCGGACGCCGCCGACGATCTCGCGGCCGACGCGCTGCTCGCGCTCTGGCACCGCTGGGACCGGGTGCGCGCCGCCGACCATCCGGCGGCCTACGCCCGCGGGGTGGTCGCCAATCTGGCCCGCACCCGGATCCGCAGCGCGGTGCGCGAGCGGCGGCGGGTCGCCCTGTTCTGGTCGCAGCGCGAGGAGAAGACCGAGAACCCGGACGTGGCCGGCGCGGTCGACGTCCAGGAGGCCCTGCGCAGACTGCCGTTCCGCAAGCGGGCCTGTGTGGTGCTGCGGCACGCCTTCGATCTCTCGGAGAAGGACACCGCGCTCGCCCTCGGCATATCCGTCGGTACGGTTAAGAGCCAGACCTCGAAGGGCATGGCGGAGTTGCAGCGGTTGCTCGGACCGCAGAGCCCTCCGCTGCGGATGCACGCGGCGATGGCACGCGGCGGCGAGACCGGAGGGAGGAACCGATGAGACACCAGGACGTGCACGAGGAGCTGAGCGCCAGGCTGCACGAAGCGGCCGAGAGGCACGAACCCGACCGGGCGCGCATCCTGGCGCGGCTCGAACGCGGCATGGCCGCGCAGTCCCGCCCCGATCACCGGGCCACCCGGCCGCCCGTGTACGGCTGGGTGCGGGTCGTCAGCGCCACGGCCGCGGTGGCGAGCGTCCTCGCGATCGGCGGCTACGCGGTGGCGTCCGCGGTGAAGAGCGACTCCCCCGCCCAGCAGACGGTGTCCGTCTCCCCGACGCCCACACAGTCGCCGGCCGCGACGAGCCAGGCCCCGGTCAAACCGGTCGCCCCGAAGCCCAGTTCGGACTCCGGCGCCCCCTCGCACAGCTCTCCGAAGGCGAGCGTCTCCCCGACCCGTTCCGCGACCGCCACGCCGTCCACTCCGGTGCTGCCGACCGCTTCCGGCACCGAGGACGGCCCGCTGTGGTCGGACGGCTCGATCGACCCGGGCAGCAATGACTTCTGGGCGCAGAGCGATGTCACCCTGAAGACGACCAAGCAACTCACCGCGCTCACCGTCCAGTTGAAGATCAAGCAGACCGGCGGGGTCACCTCGACGGGCTCCTGGCGCTCACTGCCGGAGGACGACTTCACGCTGACCGTGGCCGAGCAGGACGGGTTCCTGGTCTACACCTGGGTGCTCAATGAGGGCCGTACGGTCGCGGCCGGCGAGTGGGTCTTCGCCGGGCAGTACGACCATGAGCGCGGCGGCCGGGACGCGAAGGACGACAGCTACTCGGCGGCGGGTACGACGGGTGCGGCGGGTGGCCAACAGCTCGCGGTGAAGGGCGACTTCGCGGCGCAGAAGTCGTAGCCGGCGGTCGTGGAAAAAACTTCTCGCGGGCGGCAACCCTTTCCCGGCCGGTGACGACCAGGAGGCGCAAGGTTCCTCTCGCACGGAGTCACACGGAGCAAGTCGCTTGAGCACGCACAAGAAACACCTCACCCGCAGGCGGGTGCTCGGGGCCTCCGCGATCGGTGTCGCCGCCACCGGCGCGGCCGTCGCGGGCGGCACCGGCCTCCTCACTTCCGCCTCCGCAGCCGCCTTCGGATACACCGACGACGGCTCCAACTACGTGATCACCACAGGCGCTTCACTCGTCGTCAAAATCTCCAAGTCGACCGGCGACATCACGTCCCTCACCTACAAGGGCAAGGAGTACGAGGGCTACGGCGGCAAGCACTCGCACGTCGAGTCCGGCCTCGGCGCCTCCACGGTCACAATCAAGCAGTCGGGGTCTACGATCCTCGTGAAGGTCGTGCACGGGGCGATCACCCAGTGGTACGCGGCCCGCAGCGGCGAGAACAACGTCTACCTGTGGACGAACAAGGCGGACGCCTCCTTCACCGCGACCCGCTACATCGTGCGGGTGAAGCCGGGGATGTTCCCCAACTCCGGCTCGGACGCGTGGGATTCGACCACCGACACGATCATCGAGGCCGGTGACGTCTGGAAGCACCCCGACGGCACGACCCGCTCCAAGCACTACTCGGGCAAGCGGACCATCGACTACGACCACGTCGGCTTCACCACCGGCTCGGTCGGCCTCTGGCTGATCCGTTCCAACCACGAGAAGGCGTCCGGCGGCCCCTTCTACCGATCCCTGCTGCGCCACTCGAACGAAGGCGGCGCCGGGCTGTACGAGATCCTGCACTACAACGAGGCCCAGACGGAGCCCGAACGCTTCGGCCTGCAGGGCCCGTTCGTGGTGGCCTTCACGGATGGCGCAGCCCCCTCGTCCTCACTCTCCGCAGCAAACCTCGACACCTCTTGGGCGGACTCGCTCGGCATCACCGGCTGGGTCGGCAAGGCGGGCCGCGGCAAGGTGGCGGGAGTGGGCCTGAAGGGCATGGATGCCAACTACCCCTACACGGTGGGGTTCTCCAACGCGGACGCGCAGTACTGGACGAAGGCCGCGGCCGGCACCGGCGCGTTCTCCTGCAAGGGGATGCTGCCCGGGACGTACACGTTGACCGTCTTCAAGGGCGAACTCGCCGTGTACACCGGGTCGGTGACGGTGACGGCGGGCGGTACGACCTCCCTGCACACCTTGAGCATCACCGGCGACCCCTCCAACGCCTCGGCGGTCTGGCGGCTCGGGGACTGGGACGGCACGCCCGGCGAGTTCAAGAACGCCGAGCTGATGACGTACGCGCACCCCTCCGACGCCCGGGCGGCGAAGTGGACGGGGAACGTGACGATCGGGAGCGGGACGGAGGCGGCATCCTTCCCCGCGTACCTGTGGAAGGACGTGAACGACGGCGTCCTCGTCTACTTCAAGCTGACCGCTGCGCAGGCCGCCGTGGCACACACGCTGCGCGTCGGGGCGACGACGGCGTACATCAACGCCCGCCCCCAAGTCACCGTGAACGACTGGGTCTCGGCGATCCCCACCCCACCCACACAGCCCGCCACGCGCGATCTCACCACGGGTTCCTACCGCGGAAACAACCACACGTTCGTTTTCAACGTCCCTTCCAGTGCGTGGAGTTCGGATGTCTCGAAGTACAACGTCCTGAAGCTCAACGTAGTCAGTGGTTCGACAGGCTCGGCGTACCTCAGCCCGGGCACGTCGTTCGACTGCATAGACCTGCTGACCTGAGCCCCCCTCGGTCAGCAGAGCGACGCCCCTGCCGGTGACGATCGGTGGGGGTGTCGTGTTGTGGAGGGCAGCGGTCGGTGGCCAGGTTCTGGTAATAGTCGGCCGTGGCAGGAGACCTGTGGACCCCAGTGATTTCGATGGCCGGTGTGGCTGTAGGTGGTGCGTTGACGCATCTGACTCAGCGCACGACGCAGCGGGCATCTGACCGGGCTGACGAACAGAGGCGGGCCGCGGCGCGGGCGGAGGAGCGACGTGCCGAGCAGATCAGGACCGTGCTGGAGTTCATCCGGTGCGCGCTGGAGGCTGAGGGTGTTGCGCATGCGCGGCCACCACATTGGGAAGTCGGTGATGACTGGTATGTGACGGCCAGGCCCGCGATGGACGGTCTCCGAATAGCCGAGAAGAGCATCGAGTTGCTGTGTGCGACTGGCCTTCACTCACCGGCGGCCGCCTACGCCCGCGCCCTTAATCAAGCGGTCTGGCAGGAGCGTGACGAGGGGAGCCTGGCCGAGCACCTGGAGCCGTTCAAGGCGGATTTTCTCGCTGCAGCACGCCGCGGCCTGACCTGACGTCAGAGGTCATAGCCACTCGTTGACGGCAGCGATCAGTACCTCGTGGCCACGGCTCGGTGCCTCTTGAGGCGATGGATGCCACGGCTCGCGAGACAGCCGGTATTGCTTGGTCGTCCAGGCCGGGTATCGAGAGTGGATCTCTACACCTGACGCTCGGCTCGCCGTGCGGCTTCGATGAACGAGTCGACCGAGGCCAGATAGTCGTCAACGGCCTGTCGGAAACCCTCGGCCTCGTGGATCTCCTCCTCGGCGGCTATGAGGCGGACGTACGCCCTTCCGGAGGCTGTATGGACAGCGTTCGCCGCCGCTATCGGCTCGGGGCGGCATTCCAGGGAGACGACAGCCAGTGAACGCATGAACGGTCCGTAGGCATCACGCAGTTGATCCCGAAGCTCTGAGAGAGACGCACGGCGCGCCTCTTCGTCCTCCACCCTCAAATACCTGGGGATCCGACGGTACAAGATCCCCATGTCGTTGGCTTGCTGGATGAAACCGAGATGTGTCGCTCTGCGTGCCTCGCGCTTCCGGGCGACTTCCGCGGCTTCAGCAGCCGCCTGCGCCTGCACACGAGCGGCTTGGGCGTTACCTTTGCTGGTCACCCAACTGGCCACCACTGCTGTGGCCGCAGTCAACAAGGCCACCCACAGAGCGCCATCGTCCATGAGGCACAGTGTGAGTCACACTGACCAACTTGCCCACGGTTCCTACGCAAGAGGGCTCGTCTCGTGGCGACGCGGTGGTCGTTGCGCCGCGTCCATGCTGGAGTGAGGCCCTGGTCGCCCAGGGACCGGGGCCTCCTCGCACATCAGTTCATCGTCGCGCCGATGGTCGTCGACCCCGTCGTCAGGAACGTCGTCGTCGGCAGCGCCCCACTCGCCGACCGCGCCCCATACGCCGTCGTCGCGTCCGTCGACTTGAAGGCCGGGGTGGCCACGCCGCTGTCCCAGTTGTTGGCCGCGGAGACCGTCGACGAACCGAGCTTGTCCAGGCCGCCCGCGTTGCTGACGGCGAGGTTGCGGGCGAGGCGGGCCTTGCTGGTGGCGAAGTAGAAGCCGGCCGAGGCGTTGGAGTAGGCGGTGTTGCGGTTGAGGACGATCGCGCCGGTGTTGGAGTTCTCGGTGAAGCCGTTGAGGGTGTTGTCCCAGGCCGCGTTGTCGTTGACGACGTGGGCGACCGAGACGCCTCCGCCGCCGAGCTTGAAGCCGTTGCCGTTGCCCTCGAAGGCGGAGTCGTTCCAGCGGTTCTTGCCGTTGCCGAACGACCAGGAGTGCTCGATGGTGACCGGCGAGGAGAACTGCCACAGGTCCAGGCCGTCGTCCGAGTTGTTGTACAGGCGGGCGCCCGTGACCTTGTTGCCGGTGCCGGAGCCGAACTTGATGGCGATGCCGTCGGCGTTCTGGCCGTGTCCGGCGGCGTCGTAGTTGCCGTAACTGTCCAGGTTCTGCACGAGGTTGTTCGTGGTGCCGTCGCCGCGCAGGGTGAACCCGGAGTCGCCGTTGTTCGCGGTCACCAGGTTCTTGAAGATCCCGCCGACCGAGGAGGTGGCGACGAAGCCCTGGGCCGGGGAGTTCTGGAAGGTGAGGTTCTGGACGGTCCAGTAGTCGCCGTAGATCCCGGCCAGCCACTGTCCTGCGGGCAGCTTGGAGCCGTCGATCTTCACCTTCTCGGTGCCGTACGCCTCCAACGTGATGCGGGCCGAACTGGTGCCGTCCGCCGTGGACTTGAGGGTCGCGGCCGGGGTGTAGGTGCCCGCGCGGACCTGGATGACCGTGCCGGCGGTGGCGTTCGCGACGGCCGTCTCCAGTTGGGCGGTGGTGGAGACCGTGACCGTCGACGAAGCGGCCTGGGCACCGCCGTTGTTGAGGCCTAGGTAGACGCCGCCCGCCCCTGCGGCGACGGCCACCGCGGCGGCGATCGAGAGGGTGCGGGTCCTGCGGTGGCGTCCGGTGCTGGTGCGCACGGCGTTGGTTCCTTTCCTGGATGAACACGTGGACTGCTTCGCTCACGAAACGGGCCGGAGGGGCCGCCCCGGCCCGTTTCTGAGTCCTTGTCGCCGCCACGACCGGAAAGGGTTGCCGTGGCGGCGGAGGAAGGGAGAAAAAAGATCACGCGACCGATCAAGCGGACGGATCAGCTCACGAAGTACGTCGGGTTCGGGATCTTGTACGTCTTGTCGGCGTAGCCCCCGTCGAGGTCCGAGTACTGGTCACCGAAGTTGGCGATGATGTCGTACCCGAGGGACTCGATGTGCTTCCTGGTGCCGGACTTGTACTGCACGGTGGTGCAGGTCCAGGTGCCGACGGTGGCGCAACCGCTCAGGTACGACGGCGGGTTGTCCGCGTCCTTGAGGAACATGTGGTCGGCGTCGAGGTTGACGTCGGCGCCGACCTTCTTCAGGTTGTCGACCGCGTAGGTGCGCTGCGACTCCTTCAGACCCGAGTTGTAGAAGACCGTCACGCCCTTGGACGCGGCGTACTTGACCAGCTCGGGGGTGCCGAAGACCTCCGGGCGGTTGGCCTGGGCGACATACGCGGCCCAAGTGGCCGAGCTGTAGCCGTAGTTGTTCTTCTTCTCGTAGTCGAGGCTGAGCAGCAGCGTGTCGTCGATGTCGAAGACGACCGCGGGCTTGACGCCCTTGTGGTGCTTGCGGACGGCCGCGTCGATGTACTTCTTGGCGGACGCGTCGATACGCGCCAGGTCCTTGGCGTAGGGGCTGGTCGCCGAGGCCTGGTACACGCCGTTGCTGTCGAGCGTGGTGCCGTAGTAGGTGTCGATGTCCTTCGTCAACAGGCCTATGTTGTACGGCTCGTGGGTCGAGTTGGCCGTCGACTGACCGGCCGTGGCGACGCCCGTTCCGTACAGGGCGGCACCGGCTACGACGCAGGCGGCGCCGACGGCGGCCGCTCTGAGGGACTTCCGCATGGAATCTCCGGATCTGGGGATCTGCTTGATGAGTGATGCGCCAGGTCAGGGATCATCTACGCGCATCACGCACCCAACGCGCGAGCGCCGTTACCGGATTGGTATCGGATTCATGGGAAGCCCCTCTTCCACTTGAGTGGCGAACAGGTGAGGTCGACTCGGGTCAGTTCATCGTCGCGCCGATCGTCGTGCTCCCTGTCGTCAGGAACGTCGTCGCGGGCAGCGTTCCGCTCGACGAACGGGCGTTGTACGTCGTCGACGCGTCCGTGGAGATGAAGGACGGGGTGGAGATGCCGGAGTCCCAGTTGTTGCCGGCCGAGGTGACCGCGGAACCCTTGGTGACCGAGCCGCTGCCGTTGCTCACCGCGAGGTTCTTGCCGAGCTTGGCGGAGCTGGTGGCGAAGTAGTAGCCCCAGTTGCCGTTGGCGTACGCGGTGGTGCGGTTGATGTAGAGGGCGCCGGTGTTGGAGTTCTCGGTGAAGCCGTTGCCCGCGTTGCCCCAGGCGGCCGAGTTGTTGACGACGTGCGCGACGACCTCGCCGTCACCGCCCAGTTTGTAGCCGTTACCGTCGCCCGCGAACGCCGAGTCGGACCAGCGGTTGACGCCGTTGCCGAAGGACCAGGTGTGCTCGACGGTGACCGGCGTGGAGAAGGACCAGAAGTCGATGCCGTCGTCGGAGTTGTTGTACAGGCGCGCGCCGGTGACGAGGTTGCCGCTGCCGGAGCCGAACTTGATGGCGACGCCGTCCGCGTTCTCACCGTGCGTCGCGGCGTCGTAATTGCCGTACGAGTCAAGGTTCTTGACCGTGTTGTTGACGGTGCCGTCGCCGGTGAGCGTGAAGCCGGAGTCGCCGCCGTTGATGGTCTTGACGTTGCTCCAGTTGGTGCCGGTGCAGGACTGGCAGACGACCGCGCTGTCCGGGGAGTTCTGGAAGGTGAGGTTGGAGACGTTCCAGTAGTCGGCGGTCAGCTTGAAGATCCAGGAGCCCGCCGCCATCGACGAGCCGTCGATCTTGACCGTCTCCGAGCCGTACGCGGTGAGCGTGATCGGCGCGGAGGAGGTGCCGTTGGCCGTCGACTGGAGGGTGGCGGTCGGGTAGTAGGTGCCGCCGCGGACCTGGATGACCGTGCCGGCGGTGGCGTTCTTGATGGCGTTGGACAGGTCGGTGGAGTTGCTGACCACCACGGTCGCGGCGTGCGCCGGGGTGGCGATCACGGCGAGTCCGAGGGATGCCGTGGTCACGGCGAGTGCGGTGAAGGTGCTGATACGACGCATGACGTGCGGGTCCTTTCGTCGATCAGGGCTGAGCCGACCAGGGTTGGGTCGGTCAGGTTGAGCGGAGGGGTCGCCAGTCACCGAGGTAGGTCGCGGGGGTGTGCAACCCGGCCTCGGCCGGCGTGAGTTGGGGCCGGTTCTCCGGGACGGTGATCACGGAGCCCGGGCCCGTGTTGCGGTACTCGTTGAAGCGCATCGACTGCCAGGGGTAGGCGTCGCGCATGTTGACGTAGGGCGCGACCGGGTCGATGCCGGGCCCGATCCGGGTGTCCCGTACGACGAGGGACGGCCAGGCCGTCGTCTCGTACGACGGGACCCACGGGCGGGCCAGCTTGTAGGCGGCGTCCTCGGCGCCGGAGGTGATCCGGGAGCGGACCGCGAGGATGCCGCGCGGGTTGGCGCGGGCGGTGGACGGGGCGAAGACCATGCCCTTGGGGGTGAAGGTCACGTCCCGCTGGAGGGTGTGGAAGTGGCAGTCCGCGAAGACCGCGGTGGCCCGCCCGAAGACGAAGTCGACGTCCCCCTCGATGTAGCAGTGGGTGAAGTACTGCCGGTCGAAGGCGTCGAGTGCCGTCGTGTCCACGAAGAGGGTGTCCTGGTGGGCCAGCAGCCGGACGTTCGAGAACAGCGAACGGTCGCCGGTCACATACGCGGCCACCGCCTGCGTCCCGGTGATCTCCGGGTGGTCGGCGCGCAGCCAGTCGTTGGCGAGTGTGAGGTCGCGGACGGTCAGCCCGGACGCCGCCGAGGTGAAGGTCGCGGAGCCCGCCGTACCGTAGGTGCCGGAACCGTCCGGTTTCTGCGTCCCGTTGGCGTTGTCGAAGACGATGACGGTGTCGCGCGGATCGCGCGTTGCGCCACGCAAGGTCAGCTCACCGGCGCTCGCAGGTACGTTGACGACTTCGCGGTACGTCCCCGGGTGCACGACGATCGTCCAGTCGGCGCCCTCGACGGCGTCCACGGCCGCCTGCACCGAGTCACCCGGCCGCACGTGCAGCGCACGGCGACGGTCCAGCGCTACGGCGGGCCCGGCACCGGCGGCCACCAGTCCCCCGGCGATCCCGGTCAGGAGCGTGCGTCTGCGCAGAGCCATCTCAGTGCCTCCGCCCCGGTGTCCAGTCGCCGAGATAGGTCGCGCGGGTCGCCGACTCGGCTTGTGCGGTGGTGAGTTGGGGGCGGTTTTCCGGAACGCTGATCACGGCGCCGGGGCCGGTGTTCCGGTACTCGGCGAAGCGCTGGCTCTGCCAGGGATAGGCGTCCGACATGTTGGTGTACGGCGCCACCGCGTCGATCCCGGCACCCAGCACCGTGTCCCGCACGGTGAGCATCGGGTGGGCGGTGGTGTCCGAGCCGGGCACCCAGGGGCGGGCCAACTTGTAGTAGCCGTCAGGGGCTTGACTGCTCACCCGGCTGTGCGTCACCAGGTAGCCCTTAGGGTTCGCTACCGCCGTCGAGGGCGCGAAGACGAAGCCGTACGGTGCCGTCGCCAGGTCGGTGCGGTTCAGGGTGCGGAAGTGACAGTGGTCGTAGACGGCCGTCGCCCGCCCGAAGACGAAGTCGACGTCTCCCTCGATGTAGCAGCGCGCGTAGTACTGGCGGGCGAAGACCCCGAGGGCGAGCGAGTCGGCGTACAGCGTGTCCTGGTGGCCCAGGAAGTGGCAGTCGAAGAAGGCCGAGCGGTCCCCCTGCACCTTGATCGCGACGGCCTGCGTGCCGGTGATGTCGGGGTGGTCGGCGCGCAGCCAGTCGTTGGCGAAGGTGATCCGGCGGGCGGTGAAACCGTCGGTGCGGATGAGGGTGGTGGCCGAGCCGGAGGTGCCGTAGGTGCCCGAACCGTCGGGTTTCTGGGTGCCGTTGGCGTTGTCGTACACCACGACGACATCGCGTGGGTTCTCGCTTGCGCCGATCCAGGTCATCTCGGAGGCTGCCGTGCCCAGTTGGCCGGTCGCCGGGCCGGTGACTCCGGCGGTGACCGTCTCGCGGTAGACGCCGGGGGCGATGACCAGGGTGTATCCGGCGCCGGTCGCGGCGGTGACGGCGGCCTGGACGGTGGTGAAGTCGCCCCGGCCGCGCTGGTCGACGTACAGGGTGAGCGGGGTGAGGCGGACGGCCGGTGAACCGTAGCGGCCGAACGGGCGCGGCCTGCTCGTCGCCACGGCCGGGATCGCGGCGAGACCGAGCGCGGCGCCCGCGCCTGCGCCCGCCGTGAGGAATCCCCTTCTGGACAAAGGCAGTTGAGACAGAGGGAGTTGCAGGGAGTGGTGCGAGGGCATGCGGATGCTCCTTCGCGTGCGGCTCGTGAGGTGTGCGCCGGCGCCGGGCCGGTCGGGAGGAACCGGCCCGGTTTCGGTGTGGCGGTGTCAGCGCAGGCGGCCGGAGCCCGCGCCGCGGTCGACGAGGAAGGGCACGGCCTTCGCGGGGTCGATCTTGGTGCGCAGGGTCGGGGTCCAGCCCGCGCCGGACTGGAGGATCTCGCTGGGCACACCGGCGTTGTGGACGGCGATCAGATCGGTGAGCTCGCCGTTGACGTAGTTGTCGTCGGCGGTGAGCGGCGCCTCGGACCACTTCTTGACGATGGTGGCCTCGGAGATGCCGGCCGGGACCGTGAACGCGTTGTGTTCCGCGACGAGTTGGGACTCCAGGCCGATGCCGTAGCTGTAGCTGTATCCGGGCTCGGCGACGAAGTGGTTGTTGTAGGAGTCCACTTGGCCGAAGCGGACGCGGGGTGCGCGCTCGACCAGGTTGGAGAACAGGTTGTGATGGAGCGTCACCTTCAGGTGGCCCCGGTCGACGGCGGCGGTGGAGGCGCTGTCGCTGTTGCCGATGAGGATCGTCTTGTCGTGGTCGGTGAAGACGTTCCAGGAGGCGGTGACGTAGTCGGCGCCCTTCACGATGTCGAGTTCGCCGTCGTGTTGTTCGAAGATCCGCCCGAAGTATGTGGGCAGGGTGCTGTCCGGGTGGTCCCCGTCGGTGAAGGTGTTGTGGTCCAGCCACACATGGGTGGAGCCGTAGATGACGGCGCTGTCGTACTCGGAGTTCCAGTTGCCCGTGTCACCGTCGGTCGGGTCCCACTGCGGGAAGCAGTCGAGCGGGCTCTCGAAGGCCAGGTTGCGGACGATGACGTTGTCGACCGCCGTGATCTGGAGGCTGGCGCCCTTGAAGCCGGCGCCCTTGCCGATGCCGATGATGGTGGTGTTGGCGGGGACGGACGCCTTGATGGCGGTGTTCTGGTTGGCGGCCGACACTCTGCGCAGGCCCTCCTGGCTGTCGGCGGGTTCGTTGTCCAGGTTCTGGTCGTAGCCCCAGACGGCGGGGTCGTAGGTGGCGAGGTACTGGGCGAAGTCATAGCCGGGCGCGGCGAAGGAGTCGCAGCCTTCGGCGTTGGCCTCGATCGTGCCCTTGACTCTGATGATCTTCGGTGCGGTACCGCCGGCGGCGAGGGCGGCCTTGAAGTCGGTCCAGGTGGAGACGGTGTAGACGTGGTCGGGGATGGCGGCAGCGCCGCCGCTGGTGCCGGTGCCGTAGGAGGCCCACCCGTCACTGGCGCCGAGGGTCTCGCGGGCGAGGCTGTGCGGATGGGCCGAGGCGGTGGTCGTGGTGGCGGTGAGGGCCAGGGCGGTGCAGCCGACCAGCATTGCTATGACGCGTGCATGACATATCTGTGTGCGCACTGTGCGGGTCTCCTTGCTCAGAGCTCCGAGGCGTCCGTCGCCTCGGACCAGGTAATCCAGGACGTGGGGATGTCGTCGCGCAGCCGGACGACGTCTCGCGGCGCGAGCACCCGGGTACGGAGCAACTCCCGCGCCACGAGCCGCGCCACGGCGATCGCGCCGGGCGGATTGAAGTGCGTGTTGTCCTGCTCGGTGTCGGTCCAGTTGAAGTAGACCTTCGTCTCCTCGACCCCGAGCCGCTGCCACAACGCCAGCGACAGCGCCTCGATGTCGAGCAGCGCGACCCGCTCCTGCTGGGCGAGCGCGCGCATCGCCGCCGGGTAGTCGCCGTGCGTCGGCACGGCGTTGCCGTCGACGTCGAACCTGCGGCGCTCGACGGGGGTGGCGAGCACGGGTCGGGCGCCATGGGCCCGGGCCCCTTCGATGTAGAGCCGCAGATAGTCCTGGTACGTGGTCCAGGGCTCGGTGTAGCGGGTGGGATCGGCGGTCTTCTCGTCGTTGTGCGCGAACTGGACGAGGAGGAGATCGCCGGGCCGGATCGTCGCGAGGATGGCGTCCAGCCGCCCCTCGTCGACGAAGCTCTTCGAACTCCGGCCGTTCACGGCCTGGTTGGAGACCTTCACGTCTTTCCGGAGGAAGAAGGGAAGGGCCATTCCCCATCCCGTTTCCGGGGCTTCGGTGGAGTATTTCTGGGCGGCGGTGGAATCACCGGCGATATGGAGAGTCCGCCGTCGAACACCGGCGCCCCGTAAGGGAACGGCGGCGAGGGCACCCAACGCGACTTGCCTACGGGTGAGGGACACGATTGGTTCACCTTCCGACCTCTGGGGGGTGCGGGGAACTGCGCGCGACCGGCCCGCAGTTCCCCGCGATCCGAAACCACCGAACTCAGTGGTTCTGCTTCCAATCCGCCTGCGCCTTGTTCAACTGGTCGGCCAATGTGTCCAGAAACTGCTTCGCCGTCATCTTCCCCAGCAGCAGCTTCTGGAAGTTCGGCTCGTTGTCGGCCTTGGAGATGGTGTTCCAGTCCGGCAGGTAGTACGGCAGTTGCACGATCTTCGTGTCGGCCCCGTTGAGCGCCTCCGCCGCCAACTTCGTGGGCTCGGACTTCTGGATCCACGCGGCGTCCGCGGCATCCGTATTCGCCGGAACCTGACCGGCCGACTCGTTGTACTTCGAGTTCTCCTCGGCGGAGGCGGCGAACTCGATGAACTTCCAGGCCGCTTCCTTGTTCTTGCTGGACTTGAACAGGCTCAGCCCGTCCACCGGGTTGGAGATCTGCACCCGGGTGCCGTCGTCCAGCGTCGGATTGGGAATGCCCTTGAACTTGTCCGCGCCCAGCGCCTTCAGGTGGTCCTGGTAGGAGCCGAGGTTGTGGCTCAGCATGCCGATCGTGCCGCTGTCCCACTGCGCGACCATCTTGGTGAAGTCGTTGTTGAGGTCGGCGGACGGGGTGTCCTTCTTGTACAGGGCGATGTACTTCTCCAACGCGGCAACGTTCTTGGGGTCGTTGACCGTCGTCTTGTCGCCGTTCCAGAACGAGGTGATGCCGGTCTGCCCGTACACCGCGTCGAGGGCCGGCGCGATGGAGCCCTCTCCGCCCCGGATGGTGAAGCCGAACTTGTTCTTGGCCTTGTCGGTGAGCTTGTCGGCGGCGGCGTAGAACTTCGCCCAGGTGGTCGGCGCGTCCAGACCGGCCGTCTGGAACAGGTCGGTGCGGTACCAGAGCGTGCCGTTGTTGGCCGAGGTCGGGATCTGGTACAGGGTGTCCCCGCCGCCCGCGCTCTTGCTGACGTCGAGCAGGTTCTGGCTCAACTTGCCGTTCAGGGAACTGGACTTGAGCCGGCTGTCCAAGGGCTCCAGCGCCCCCTGCACCGCGACCTCGGCGAGCACCGCGGTACCCACCCCGCCGACGTCGGGCAGCCCGCCGCCCTGGATGGCGGTGTCGTACTTGGACTGGGCGCTGGCCGCCGGTATGCCGACGTACTTGACCTTGATGTCGGGGTTCTTCTTCTCGAAGTCCGCGATGATCTGCTTCCAGATGTCGGTACGGACGCCGCCGTTGTTGTCCCAGAAGGTGATCGTGCCCTTGCCGGACCCCTCGTCGCCCTTGTCCCCCGCGCCGCCGCTGCCGTCGTCGCCGCAGGCGGTGGCGGTCAGCGCGAGCACGGAGCCCAGGGCGACGGCCATCGCGGCACGCCGGCTTCTGCGGATGCTGGTCTTCATAGGTCGGCTCTCTTCTTGTGGGTCCAACGGGGTGATGACGTCATGGGGGGCTACTGGCAAGCGCTTGCTACGGAGGTGCGTCATGGCGACTCCCAACAGGCGTACGGGCAGGGCGAGTCAGTGGAGCGGGCTGATCCGGAACCGCGTGAACGTGGCCGCGCCGGCATGTCCCGTGCCGGCGGGCGCGAGCGCGAAGAGCCCGAGCAGGGCACCGACCCAGCGCCAGGGGGTGGCCGCGAAGACCTGACCGGTCGGGCGCGGCCCGCCCCCGACGTCGTAGAAGAGGCGGCAGCGTGCTCCGGCGCCGATCTCGATGCGGAGTTGGACCCGCTCCTCGGGTGCGGGGCAGGACTCCCCCGCGTCGCGTTCCCTCCCCCACTGCCCGAAAGGCGTGGGAGGTGCCCCCACGGCCACGGGCTCGGCGAACCGGTGCACGAAGCGCACCGCTCCGTCCGCGCCGCGCTGGAGTCCGATCCAGGTGTACGCGTCCCCGAGCACGGCCAGTCCGGCGCGTGCTCCCAACTCCGCGCTGTGCAGCCGCAGTTCGACCTCGACCGCGACGGGTGTGCCGGGGAGCCGCTGAGTGAGGAGGTGCGGGAGCCTGCGCAGGTCGTGTGCGTCGGGCGAGCGGACGCAGGTCAGGCGCAGGCCGTCGCCCGAGTGGTGGGTGGCCCAGCCGTCCCGGGGGTTCGCCGTCCACTGCCACTGGCGGCCGTAGCGTCCGCCGGGGAAGTCGTCGTCGGTGGCGGGCGCTGCGGGCGGCTGCGGCGGCAGGTCGGGTTTCCGGTGTACGGCCACGGGGGCGCCCTCGTCGCCGATGACCGGCCAGCCTTCTTCACCCCAGCGCATCGGCTGGAGATGGACGACGCGGCCGTAGGCGCCGCGCTGCTGGAAGTGCAGGAACCAGTCCTCGCCGGTCGGGGTGCGCACCCAGGCGCCCTGGTGGGGGCCGTTGACGTCGGTGTCCCCTTGTTCCAGGACGACCTTCTCCTCGTACGGCCCGAAGAAGCCGCGGGAGCGGAAGGCGCCCTGCCAGCCGGTCTCGACTCCCCCGGCGGGGGCGAAGATCCAGAACCAGCCGTCGTGCCGGTGGACCTTGGGGCCCTCCAGGGTGAACCAGCCGGGGAGGCGGTCCGCGTCGACGATCACCTTGCCGTCGTCGAGCAGGGATGTGCCGTCGGGGTGCATACGGTGGCCGGTGAGGCGGTTCTTGATGCCGGAGCGGGACCTGGCCCAGGCGTGGACGAGGTAGGCCTCGTCGTTCTCGTCGTCCCATAGGGGGCACGGGTCGATCAGGCCCTTGCCCTCCTTGAGGAGGTGGGGGCGGGTCCAAGGGCCTCGTATTTCAGGGGCGCTGATCTGGAAGATGCCCTGGTCGGGGTCGCCCCAGAAGATCCAGAAGCGTTCGTCGTGGTGTCTCAACGCCGGTGCCCAGACGCCGCAGTCGTGGCGCGGGGTCCTGAACTCGGCCTTCGGCTCCAGGTGTTGGAGGGCGTGGCCGACCAGGGTCCAGTTGACCAGGTCGCGGGAGTGCAGCAGCGGCAGGCCCGGTGCGCGGCCGAAGCTGGACGCGGTGAGGTAGAAGTCGTCGCCGACGCGGACGACGTCCGGGTCGGACCAGTCGGCGTTCAGGACGGGGTTGGTGTACGTCTCCTGCGTCACTGGCCGACCGCCTTCCGCACCAGCACCGCCGCCTCGGCCGGGTCGAGCAGGCCGTCGGCGACGACGGTGACGATCCGTCGTACGACCGTGTCGCCGGGCGGGACCGGCAGCCGCTCGGCCGGGGCCAACGACGAGCCCACGCCCGGGTATTCGGCGGTGCGGACGAACCACGGGTCCTGGCGGGTGCGGTCCGTGGCCCCGGCGAAGACCAGGGTCCAGCCGGTGCCGGCGAGGGCGAGCCAGTCGGCGCGGGTGCCGTGGACCTCGGGTTCGCCCTCGCGGTCGGCGGTGAAGACGCTCGGGGTCTCGGCCTCCTTGCGGGCCCGCCAGAAGAAGCCGCCGTACGCGGCTCCGGGGCGGCCGTTGGTGGCGGGGCTGCCGATCGACAGGGGGTCGGACGTCACGTTGGTGAGCGAGAAGGTGAAGTCCAACGCCCAGGCGGTGTCGGTGAGTTCGGTGGCCGCGACCGTACGGCGTTCACGCAGCAGCTCGGCGCCGGAGGCCACCCAGCGCAGTTCCTCGACGAAGCCGTCGGGATCGCGGAGCTGGTAGGCGGAGTGCCGTTGGGCGCCGTGGTTGTCCAGCTCGACCGGTCCTTGGTCGCGGACGTAGGTGCGGCCGCCCCAGAAGTTGTGCCCCTCGACGTCGGGAACGGCGACACCGACGCCGAGGTGGTGGGCGTGGTCGACGGGACTCAGTTCGGTGACCGCGGTCCCGGCCAGGGTGGTGACGGGGTGCAGATACGGGCGCGGGGAGAGCCGGGCGGGCAGCTCGGGCCGGGTGACGTACCGGGCGACCGGGCGGCCCGCGACGCGCAGCACCGGCGTGTCGTGGGTGATCATCAGGTGCTCACCTCTTTCGGTGGGGCCCAGGGGGCGCCCAGCTCTGAGTAGAGGGCGAGGGTGTCGGCCGCCGCCGTGACCAGTGCGTCGATGCCGGGGACCACCCGGCGGTTCTCGGTGGGGATCAAGTGCCAGGCGTTGGCGGGCAGTTGGGCCGGGTCGGGGGCCTCGCGAATCGCTTCGACCACTTTCATGAAGGCGCCCGTCGAGTCCGGTTCGACCAACAGCTCGTCGCCGTCGACGAGATGGGCGACCAGGTTCTCCAGCAGATCGGTGCTGCCGTACTCGAACTCCTCCGGACCGTGGCCCGCGCGCTGGAGCAGGGCGCGGTCCTGCTTGTACCAGTAGGTGATCCGGCCCTGGCTGCCGTGCACCAGGACGTAGGGCTCGCCGGGGTGTTCGGCGCACAGGGTCACGGCGACGGTGACCGGGCGGCCCTGGACGGTGGTGACGCGGACGCAGGAGGTGTCGTCGGACTCGATGTCGTTGGCGCGCGCGAGTTCGGTCTCGATCCGGGTCACGTCCTCGGCGCGGGTCGTGCCGTTGAGGGCGAGGGCGGTGGCGACGGCGTGTGCGAGGGGGTTGGTGAGCGCGCCGTCGATCACGTCGACACCGTTCAGGCGCCGCTTGCCGGCCCAGGGGGCGCGCCGGTAGTACGCCTCGTCGCGCGCCCAGGCGCCGGCCCCGCCGACCCCGGTCAGGCTGCCGATGGCGCCCTCTTCGATCAGTGCGCGGATCGCGGGCACGGCGTGCGAGCCGAGCGACTGGAACCCGATCTGGCAGACCACTCCGGCTGCGGCGACTCCGTCGGCCATCCGGCGGAACTCGGCGTACGACGGCGCGGGCGGCTTCTCAAGGAGCAGGTGCACGCCTCGCTCGGCGGCGGCCAGGGCGAGGTCCGTGTGGGTCGGGATCGGGGTGCAGATGACCGCGACCCGGGCGCCGGTGGAGTCGAGGAGTGCGCCGAAGTCCGGTGACTGGGCAGGGAGTTCGCCCCCGAACTCCTCCTCGGTCAGCGGGGTCAGCTCGCAGATTCCGGCGAGGCGCACGAGGCCCTTGTCCTGGAGCCGACGGATGTTCTCGACGTGCCAGCGGCCGTGGCCGCGGGCGCCCGCGAGGACGACCGGGACGGGCATGGAGACGGGCGCCGCGGTGGCGGGCGCGGCGGCCGGTGCGGTGAGGGTCGTAGGACCGGTCTTGGGTGTCACGCGTGTCATGGGATTCTCCCTGCTTCGACGATCTTCGCCAGCAGGGTAAGCGGTTGCCTCATCCCTTCACCGCCCCCGCGCTGAAGCCGGTGATCAGCCACTTCTGGATGAAGGCGAACACGATCACCACGGGTACGGCCGCGACGATTCCGCCGGCCGCGAGCGCGCCCAGGTCGACGCTGTCCGCGCTCATCAGGGTGTTGAGGCCGACCGGGATGGTCTGCTTGCTCTGGTCGGACAGGAACATCAGCGCGAACAGGAAGTGGTTCCAGGCGTGCACGAAGGCGAAGGAGCCGACGGCGATCAGCCCGGGCCGCAGCAGCGGGAGGACGACGATGCGGAACGCGGTGAGGCGGTTGCAGCCGTCGACCCAGGCGGCCTCTTCCAGGGACTGCGGGACGTTCCGGATGAAGCCGCTGATCAGGATCATCGACAGCGGCAGTTGGAAGACGGTCTCCGCGATGATGACACTGCCGAGCGAGTTGATCATCTGGAGCTTGGCGAAGATCTGGAAGAGCGGGACCAACAGCAGCGCGCCCGGCACGAATTGGGAGCAGAGCAGGGCCAGCATGAAGGTGCGCTTGATCCTGAACTCGAAGCGCGCGAGCGCGTAGCCGCCGGCCAGCGCGACGAGCGTGGTGAGAATCAGGGTGGCCACGCCGACGTAGACGCTGTTCTGGAAGTAGACCCCGAAGCTTCGCTCGGTCCAGACCTTCTGGAAGTGGTCGAAGGTCATCGGCCAGGGCACCAGGGAGGTCGAGCCGGCCGGGCGGAGGGCGAAGAGCAGGATCCAGTAGAAGGGGATCAGGGTGAAGAGGAGGTAGATCCCCAGGGGGAGGTAGATCTGCCAGCGCGGTACCTCGTCCCAGGCGCGGCGGGCCTTGCGCGGCTGTCGCGGGGCGACGGACTCCTGCTCACGGGCCGGGGCGATCTCGGTGATCACTTGTCGCCACCTCCGAACTTGCTGAGCCGCAGATAGACGATCGAGAAGAACAGCAGGATCACGAACGCGACCGTGGTGAGGGCTGAGGCGTAGCCGAAGTTGTGGGCCTCGACGCTGGTGTTGGCGACATAGAGCGGGAGCGTGGTCGTCTCGCCGGCCGGGCCGCCGCCGGTCAGGGTGTAGAGGAGGTCGACGTTGTTGAACTCCCACACCGCGCGCAGCAGCGTGGACAGGACGATCGCGTCCTTGAGGTGCGGCAGGGTGATGTGCAGGAACTGCTTGAAGCGGCTGGCGCCGTCGACCTCGGCGGCCTCGTAGAGGTCCTTGGAGACGGACTGGAGGTCGGCCAGGATGAGGATCGCGAAGAAGGGGACGCCTCGCCAGAGGTCCGCGACCACCGCTGCGGAGAAGACGGTTGAGGGGTCCGACAGCCAACTCGTGCCGTACTGGCCGACTCCCATGTCGGCGAGGTAACGGGTCACGCCCGTCTGGGAGTTGTAGAGCAGCACCCAGATCGCGGAGGTCAGGACGCCCGACACGGCCCACGGGGAGAACACCAGCGCGCGGCCGATGGACCGGCCCACGAAGGTCTGGTTGACGATCAGCGCGAGCGCGAGCCCGAACAGCAGTTGCAGGCCGACCTCGACGACGACCCACTTGGCGCTGAAGGTCAACGTGTCCCAGAACTGCGGGTCGTTGGTGAAGGCCTGGGTGAAGTTGTCGAAGCCCGCGAAGCCGTTGCGCCACGGTTTGGTGGGGTTGTAGTTCTGCAGGCTGTAGTAGAAGACGCTGATGACCGGGTAGGCGATGAAGCCCAGCATGAGCAGTCCGGCCGGGGCGATCAGCAGGTACGGGAGCCTGCGCGGGGTCGCGGATCCACGGCGCCGCCGGGGTGGCGCAGGCGGTTTCGCCACGGCTGCGGCTTGGGCCATGACTGTTCTCCGTTCCAGTGGGGCGGGTACAGCAGGTGCGGATGCAGCGGGTACGGATGCGGCAGGTGCAGGAAGCGCTTGCTCGGCGGGCGCGCGAAGGCAGCGGGTGCTCAACCGGCGTACGGGTCCGGCACCTTGCCCGGCCGGGCCAGGAACTCGAAGTCGCAGCCGGTGTCCGCCTGGGTGATCTGTTCGTTGTAGAGCGCGCCGTAGCCGCGCTCGTACCGTGCGGGCGGCGGTGTCCACTCCGCCCTGCGTCGCTCCAACTCATCGTCGTCCACGTTGAGTTGGAGGGTGCGCGCCTCGACGTCCAGGGTGATGGTGTCCCCGTTCCGCACGAGCGCCAGCGGTCCGCCGATGTACGACTCGGGCGCGACGTGCAGCACGCACGCGCCGTAACTCGTCCCGCTCATCCGGGCGTCGGAGATCCGGAGCATGTCCCGGACGCCCTGCTTGAGCAGATGGTCGGGGAGCGGGAGCATGCCGTACTCGGGCATGCCCGGTCCGCCCTTGGGGCCCGCGTTGCGCAGCACCAGCACACTGTCGGCGGTGATGCCCAACTCCGGGTCGTTGATGGTCCGTTGCATGGTCCGGTAGTCGTCGAAGACGATCGCGGGGCCGGTGTGCTTGAGCAGGTGCGGTTCGGCGGCGATGTGCTTGATGACGGCGCCGTCCGGGCAGAGGTTGCCGCGCAGGACGGCCACCCCGCCCTCGTCCGCGACCGGGTTGTCGCGGGGTCGTATGACGTCGTCGTTGTGCACCCGCGCGCCGGCGAGCTGTTCGCGCAGGGTGTCGTGGGAGACGGTCGGCCGGTCCAGGTGGAGCAGGTCCGTGATCCGGGAGAGGAACCCGGGCAGGCCGCCGGCGAAGTGGAAGTCCTCCATGAGGTACGTCCGGCCGCCGGGCCGTACGTTCGCCAGGACCGGGACCGTACGCGCGATGCGGTCGAAGTCGTCGAGCGTGAGCCGGACGCCCGCGCGGCCGGCCATGGCGATGAGGTGGATCACGGCGTTGGTGGAGCCACCGAGGCCGAGGACGGTGGTGACCGCGTCCTCGAAGGCCTCCTGGGTGAGGATCGACGAGAGAACACGCTCCTTGTGGACTTGTTCAACGATCCTTATGCCGGATTGCGCGGCCATCCGATCGTGCCCCGAGTCGACGGCGGGAATGCTCGACGCGCCCGGCACGGTCACGCCCAGCGCCTCCGCCGCGGCCGTGAGCGTGGACGCGGTCCCCATGGTCATGCAGTGCCCGGGCGAGCGCGCGAGGCCGCTCTCCAGTTCGGTCAGCTCGCAGTCGCCGATGAGGCCGGCGCGCTTGTCGTCCCAGTACTTCCACATGTCGGTGCCGGAGCCGAGGACGTCGTTGCGCCAGTGCCCCGGCAGCATCGGTCCGGCGGGCACGAACACGGTCGGCAGGTCGACGCTCGCGGCGCCCATGAGCAGCGCGGGAGTCGACTTGTCGCAGCCACCCATGAGGACGGCCCCGTCGACCGGGTAGGACCGCAGCAGTTCCTCGGTCTCCATGGAGAGGAGGTTGCGGTAGAGCATCGGGGTCGGCTTCTGGAAGGTCTCGCTGAGTGTGGAGACCGGGAATTCGAGGGGGAAGCCGCCCGCCTGCCACACGCCTCGCTTGACCGCTTGGGCGCGCTCACGGAGGTGCACATGACAGGGATTGATGTCCGACCAGGTGTTGAGGATCGCGATGACGGGCTTGCCGAGGTGTTCCTCGGGGAGGTAGCCGAGCTGGCGGGTGCGGGCCCGGTGGCTGAAGGAGCGCAGCCCGTCGGTGCCGTACCACTGGTGGCTTCTGAGCTCTTCCGGTGACTTCACAGGGACCATCCGGCGGCTA
This sequence comes from Streptomyces sp. NPDC005492, assembly GCF_040605995.1. Taxonomy (NCBI): domain Bacteria; kingdom Bacillati; phylum Actinomycetota; class Actinomycetes; order Kitasatosporales; family Streptomycetaceae; genus Streptomyces; species Streptomyces sp. NPDC005492. The sequence continues at coordinate 51,133 of NZ_JBEXDX010000018.1, read as the reverse complement.
TCGCGGCGACCTCGTCGCGCTCGCTCTCGGGCAGGGGCTTGCTCGGCGGGCGGACCTCGCGGCGGCACAGGCCGAGGGACGCAAGCGCTTCCTTGACGATCGTGACGTTGTTCGCGGAGCCGTTCGCCGCCCGTAGTTCCTCGAATCGGCGGATCTGCTCCCACACCTTCATCGCCCCGGGATAGTCCCCGGATCGAAGCGCTTCGATCATGTTCAGCGAGACGGACGGGGCGACGTTCACGAGCCCCGAGGTGAAACCGGTGGCGCCCGCCGAGAAGTAGGAGGGCGCGTACGGTTCCGCCAACCCGGCCACCCACACGAAGCGTTCGAGCCCCGCGTCCCGGGCGAACGCGGCGAAGCGGGCCGCGTCCGGGACGGCGTACTTGACGCCGATGACGTTCGGGCAGTGGTCGGCGAGTTCGGCGAGCCGGGCGCCGAGCAGTTGGGCGTTGCGGATGTAGGGCACAACGCCCAGGTCGGGCACGGCCTCGGCGATGGCACGGTGGTAGTCGACCCAGCCGCCCTGCGAGACATAGGGGTGGACGGGCTGATGGACCATCACCATCTGGGCACCGAGGTCGCGGGCGTGCTGGGCGGAGGCGATGGCGGTGGGCACGTCGTGTCCGACACCGACGAGGACGACGGCGCGGTCGCGGGCCTCGGCGACGGTCAACTCCGTGACGAGTCGGCGCTCTTGAGGGGTCAGGGCGTAGAACTCGCCGGTGTTCCCGTTGGGCGTGAGGATGCGGATCCCGCCGTCGAGCAGCCGGCGCAGCAGGGCCCGGTGCGTGTCCTGGTCGACGCTGCCGTCCTCGGCGAAGGGGGTCACCGGGATCGCCACCACGTCGGCCAACGCGGCCCGCCCGGTCTCGAACGCCGCCGTCATGCCTGACCGTCCTCTCCCTGGGCCGCCGACTCGGCGTCGGGGAAGGCCCGTTGCACGAACGACGCGATGTGGGCGTGCAGTGCGGTCGCCGCGGCGTCCGCGTCGCCGTCGAGGGCGAGCCGCAGGATCTCGCGGTGTTCGCCGGCCTCCCGTTCCCAGGAGGGCGAGGCGGCCCAGGCGACGGCGGAGACGAGGGCGGCCTGGTCGCGGACCTCGTCGAGCATCCGGCCGAGCAGCGGGTTACCGCAGGGCAGGTACAGGGCGCGATGGAACTCCCGGTTGGCGAGGGAGCGTTCGGCGGTGTCGGTGGCCTCGTCGGCGCGGGTCAGGGCGGAGCGCGCGGCGTCCAGGGAGGAGCCCAGCCGTACGGCCCGCCTCAGCGCCTCGGGTTCGAGGAGCAGCCGGACGTCGTACACCTCGCGCGCCATGTCCGCGTCCACCATGCGCACCGTGACGCCCTTGTACTGGTTCATCACGACGAGCCCGGTACCGGCCAGGGTCTTGAGCGCCTCGCGCACCGGGGTCTTGGACACCCCGAACTGTGCGGCGAGTTCGGTCTCGACCAGCGGCTGACCAGGGGTCAACTGCCCGGTGAGGATGCGGTGTTTGATCGCGTCCAGCACGTACTGCGTGCGGGACGGGATCGGCGTGGGCACAGAGGTCATGCGCGCCTCTCGGATGTCACGTGGCTGCGGTCGCGTATCCGATCTCAGGTATCTGATCTCGCGTATCGCGTCTCATATATGACGTACGAAGTACGACGCGTTGAAGGTAGGAGCGGCCCTGTGTTTCGTCAATGCTTCTGACAGAAGAACGAGAAAGCGCTTCACATGGTCTTGGTGACGCCTTCGAGGGCGGCGGAGGTCCGGCCGGGGAAGATCGCGGCGGCGCGTTCCAGGGCCGCTTCCCTGGTGAGGGTGGGTCCCACGTGGGTGATGAGGAGTTCGCGCGCGCCCTTGGCGCAGGCCCCCGCGTCCTCGGGTGTGAGGTGCACCTGGCGTTCGCCTTCGCGATGCCGGTCGAGGTCGGCCTCGCAGAGGAACACGTCGGCGCCGCCCGCGAGTTCGGCCAGCGCCTCGCAGGGGCCGCTGTCCCCGGAGTAGCCGAGCACACTCCCCTGGCACTCGGCGCGCAGCCCGTACGCCTCGGTGTCGTGGAGGACGGCGCGGGCGGTGAGCCGGAGGTTCCAGTGCCGGACGGCGTGACCGTCGTAGAGCGGCCGGAAGTCGAAGACACCGCTCAGGAACCGTACGTCCGGCTGCCCGAAGAAGCCGGCGAGCCGGGCGGCGCAGGCCTGCGGGGCGTAGAGCGGGATCGGTGCGGCCGGGGCCATCCCGCCGAAGGCGAACGCGTAGGCCGCCGCGAGGAGATCGGCGCTGTGGTCGGCGTGCAGATGCGAGACCCAGATCGCGGTGAGCCGTGCCGGATCGGTGTGCCGCTGCAACTCCGCGAACGTGCCGGTGCCCGCGTCCATCCACACCTCGGCGCCGCCGCCGCGCAGCAGATATCCGGAGCAGGGGCGGCCGGGGCGCGGATGCGGGGAGGCGGTGCCGAGGACGGTCAGGCTGAGGGGCATGGTGGGGAAGAGTACGGTTCCGGGACCCTCCGTACTCATATTTCAGGGCGTTCCACGACGCCTGGCCCGGGAGCGCCCGGCCGTCAGTACCCTGACGCGGTGATGGCCACCACTCTCCTGTCGAGGGCGATGAGCGGCACCGTCGACCCGCCCCTGCTTCCGATGCCGGATCGTGTCGTCGAGCTGCTGCCGCGACTTGGCAGCCCGCCGCGGCTGGCGGCGCACCTGCGGGCGGTCCATGACGTCGCCCATCAGCTCGTCGACTGGGTCGAACGGCACTGTCCGGCCGCGGAGTTCGACCGCGAGGCGGTGCTCTTCGGGGCGGCGACGCACGACGTGGGCAAGACGGTGCACGTCTCCGAACTCTCCGGACCGGGCGCGGCGCACGAGGAGGCGGGCCGAACTCTCCTGCTCGACCACGGAGTTCCCCCCGAACTGGCCTGCTTCGCCGCGACGCACGCATCCTGGACGCGGTCGGCTGTCGGCCTGGAGGACCTCCTAGTGAGCCTCGCCGACAAGGTCTGGAAGAACAAACGCGTCCCCGACCTGGAGGACCTCGTCGTGGCCCGGCTCGCCGAGGCGACGGGCCGGGCGGTGTGGGAGGAGTTCCTCGCGCTCGACGAGATCCTCACCGGGATCGGCGACGGGGCGGACGCGCGTCTGGCGTTCCAGTCGTCGTTCCCGGTCCACGTGTGAGACCGGTTCAGTCTGAGGGCAATGGCTCCTCCTCCGCGCCTACGGCTTCCAGCCCGGATCCCGTCCGCTGAGGCCGACCGCCCGGTCCAGCAGAGGTGCTTGCGCCGCTACCGGCACCACCGGCCTGAAGATCCCCCGCCTCTGGTCGGATCCTCGGCTGCCGCAAGGGCGTTCCAGGCGTCGTTCCCGGTCCACGTCTGAGGGCGAAGGTTCCTCCCGTGTCTAAGGCTTCCAGCCCGGATCCCGTCCGCTGAGGCCGACCGCCCGGTCCAGCAGAGGCGCGTCCGCCGCTACCGGCACCACCGGTCCGAAGATGCCGCCCCCTCTGGTCGGATCCTCGGCTGCCGCGAGCAGGAAGGCGTGTGAGGCCTGGAGCGCGACCGGGTCGGGGTCGTAGGACTGGCCGGTGGCCGTGGCCAAGTCCCAGCCGTGGATGACGAGTTCGTCTACGGCGACGGCTGCGGCGACCGCGCCGGGGAGGTCGACGCCGCCCGCGCGGGTCATGCCGGTCCAGGCGGCCGGGTCGCGCCAGGCCTCGGCGAGTGCGTCGAGGACCTTGGGGAAGTCCTCGCGCCAGCCGGGGCCGATGTCCGAGGCGGCGCTGTCCGGTGCGGTGTCCGTCATGACGCCGAGGTCCTTGCGCGCGGCGTCACGGAAGGCGACGGACAGGCCGAGCAGGTGTCCCAGCAGGTTGCGTACGGCGGTGCCGGGACACGGGGTCACGTCCTTGAGCTGCTCGTCGGTGACGCCCTCCACGAGACGGGCGACGACACGTGTCTGCGGGCCGAGGTCGAAGATGCTGTCGCTCATGCGCTTCCCTTCCGGGGATCGGTCTTCACTCATGAGGTAGACCGCCGGCGCTCCCGAAACTCATCGCACACCCGTGGCGGACCCGCGCCGCGCGTCGTTTCTACGGCACCTGCCCGATGCCTCTCCCCCTGCCTTAGACCCACGATGACCAGGCATGACGACAAAAGACTGGACTGTGACCCGCGTCGTGCGGGACCGCAACGCGGGGCTCTCGCTCGCGGGGATCACGGTATCCGGCTTCGGCAGTTCCGCGCTGTGGCTGGCGTCCGGCATCTGGGTCAAGGATCTGACGGGCTCGAACGGTCTGGCGGCGCTGTGCCGGTTCGCCCTCTGGGCGCCGACCATGATCGGCCCCCTCCTCGGCACGCTCGCCGACCGCACCCGCCGCAAACCCCTGATGATCACACTCGACCTGGCCCTGGCGGCCCTCCTCCTCACCCTCTTCACCGTCGACTCCCGAGGTGACCTGTGGCTCCTCTTCGTGGTCCTCTTCCTCTACGGCGCGGCGGACGTCGTCCATGACGCCGCCGGGTCGGCACTCGTCTCCGCCGCCGTCGACAGTTCCCTGCTCGGCGACCTCAACGGCCTGCGCATGGCCGCCAACGAGGGCATGAAGCTCGTGGCGCCGCTGGCCGGAGCGGGCCTCTACACGGTGTACGGCGGCGCGCGTGTGGCGCTCCTGGACGCGGCCACGTTCGTGCTCGCCGCCGGCCTGTACGCCCGTCTCCGCGTCCACGAGACCGCGCCGGACCCGCGGCAGGTCACCAACTGGCGCAGGCAGACCGCCGAGGGCGTCCGTCACCTCCGGACGCACCCACGGCTGCGCCCACTGGTCGTGGCGGGCGGCTCCACGATGCTGTGCGCGGGTCTCAACGGCGCGATGATCTACGCGATCGTGGCCGGCCTCGGCCACTCGCCCGCGTTCACCGGTGTGCTGTACGTCGTCCAGGGCGCGGGCTCGGTCGCGATCGGGCTGCTGTCCGGGCCGGCCCTGCGGCGCCTGGGCGAGCGCCGGTTCGCGGCCTGCGGGATCGCCCTCACCGCGTGCGCGACGGCCCTGCGGGCGATTCCGTCCGACCCGGTCGCCCTGGCGTGCAGCGCAGCGAACGGTGTGGGCCTGCCCTGTGTGCTGATCGCGGCGCTGACTGCCGTACAGCAGGAGACACCCGGCTCCCTTCTCGGCCGTACGACCGCCACGGCCAACACCCTGATGTTCATGCCGAACGCGCTCGGGCTCGCCGTGGGTGCGGGCCTGGTCGAACTGGTCGACTACCGGCTCGTGTTGGCGGTGCTGGGCACGGCCGAGCTGCTGACGGCGGTGCCGTTGCTTCAGAGCGCCGCCAACGCCTCCCGTACCTCCGCCGAGTCACCGTCCGACGCCAACCCCGCGTGATAAAGCCGTAGTTCGCTCGCCCCGAGGTCCCGCGCCCGTGCGGCGTCCGCGGCCAGCGCTCCCGGCCGTCCGCCCATCCCGGAGACCACCGTGAAGTTGGCGGCCAACACCGCCCCGGCCCGGGCCTGTTCGGCGAACGGGGTCAGCAGGCCCGCTCCTCCCGTGCAGGGGACGACCACGCCGTCGGCGATCGAGAGGATGTGGCGGGGGTCCACGCCCGCGTTGGCGCCGCAGTGGTACGACTCCGGGTCCGCGTGGAGCAGGACCTGGAAGTCGGCCGGGGCGGCGGCTCGGACCGCCGCGACCGCTGTCTCCTGGAGTGCGCGGGCCCGCTCGTCGCGCCACGCGCGCGTGGCCGTCGCGTTGGCCATGCCGAGGAGTTTCTCGACGCCCGCCCAGCCGCCGTCGGAGGGCGCCCCACGCCACACCGGCTCCAGCGCGGCCCGTACCACCGCCGCCAACTCCTCGCCGTCGAGACCCTGTTCGCCGTAGCCCTCCCGGCAGGTCGGGCAGAAGCACAGGGCCATCAGGTACTGGCCGGCGTCCCCGAGGCCGATGCCGGCGGTCTTGTCGTGGGCGTGCAGGTGGGCGAAGCCGTACCAGCCCAGGGATTCGAGTTCCGTGCCCTGCGCGCCGGGGCGTACCGCCGCCTCGGCCGCGAGGTCGACGAGGTACTCGCGTGTGGCGGGCTGCGCGATGCAAGGTGCCCAGGGGTAGCGGTCGCCGTAGGCGTTGATCACCGAGGTGCCTGGATGTTCCGCGCCCAGGCGGGAGTTGTGGGCGAGGACGACCCAGGTGTGCACCTCCAGGCCCGCGTCCGCGAGGGCGTCGGCGGCCTCGCCGTAGGCGTCGCCGGGGGCCCAGTCGCCGGCCGGGTACGGCCTCAACTCCCGTCCCGCCCAACGGGTGTCCGGCGGATACAGGACGGCGGCGTGCTCGGCGGTGACGACGCGGTGGCGCGGGTGACGGGGCGTCAGCGCGCGTGTGGAGTGGTAGGCGGAGGCGAGGGTGGCTTGTCGGACGCCGAGTGCGGCGATCCTGGCGCCCGCTTCCGGGTCGCCGTTGACGTCCCAGGGGTAGACGAAAGCCGATGCCTTCACGCGTCCTCCTCGATCGGCGAGTCCGCCCGCGATTCGATCAACGCGTAGCCGCGCTCGATGAGTTGGGCGAGTTGCTTGATGTGGTCCTCGGTCGGTTCGGTCAGCGGTGGGCGGACCTCGCCGACGTCCAGTCCCCGCATGCGTACCCCCGCCTTGACGAGCGACACCGCGTAACCCCGGCCCTGGGCGCGGAGTTCGACGAACGGCCGGTAGAAGCCGTCCAGGAGGAGGTTCGCCGTGGTGTCGTCGCCGGTCGCCAGCGCCCGGTGGAAGGCGAGCGCGATCTCGGGGACGAAGCAGAACACGGCGGACGAGTAGAGGGTGATGCCGATGCCCCGGTAGGCGAGCTGGGTCTGTTCGGCGGTCGGCAGTCCGTTGAAGTACAGGAAGTCACCGGGTACTTCGGTGCGTACGGTGCTCACGATCCGCTGCATCAGATCGAGGTCGCCGAGGCCGTCCTTGAACCCGATGACGCCCTCGGTGCGCGCGAGTTCGACCACCATGGCGGGGGTGAACACCGCGTTGTCGCGCTGGTAGACGATGACGGGCAGCGCGGTCGCCGCGGCCACCTCCCGGTAGTGCCGCAGCAGCCCCTCCTGCCCGGCGACCACCAGATACGGCGGCATGGCGAGCAGCCCGTCCGCCCCGGCGCGCTCCGCGAGCCGCGCGTACCGTACGGCGAGCGCCGTGCCGTAGCCGGCGCCCGCGACCACCGGCACCCGGCCGTCCGTCGCCTCCACGGCCGCCCGGACACACGCCTCGAACTCCTCGGGCAGCAGCGCGTGGAACTCCCCGGTGCCGCAGCACGCGAACACCGCGGCGGCACCGGCCTCGACGCCCCGGCGGACATGCGCGCGGTAGACGTCGAGGTCCAGGGAACCGTCGGGGCCGTACGCGGTGACGGGGAAGAACAGCGGCCCGCTGGGGATACCGAGCCGGGCGGCGAGAGGGGCTGGCGTCACGGGCTCTCCCTTATGACAGGCGAACAGGCGCGTGCGTTCTTCTGATCAGTGTCTACATTTCTGAACATGCCCACCCTAAGGAGCCTCATAAGGGCGGGTCAAGCACGCGCATACGCAACGGAGGAGCGGATTCACCAGGTACGCGCCACACTTGACGCACCCGACGAGCAATCCCTAGCTTGTCCATGAATGTGAATGCCAGCCACACATGAGGAGAACGAGGATGCCCGCTCCCCGCACCGCTCCGCGCACCATTCTGCTCACCGGCGCCGCAGGCGGGCTCGGCACCCTGATGCGGGACCTGCTCCCCTCCTACGGCTACGACCTCCGTCTGCTGGACGTCCGCCCGATCGAGGACGCACCGGACGCGATCACCGCCGACCTCTCCGACCGGGCCGCGCTGCGCGAGGCCGTCCGGGGTGTCGACGCGATCATCCATCTCGCCGGCATCTCCCTGGAAGCCTCCTTCGAGAAAATCCTCCGGTCGAACATCGAGGGCACCTACAACCTGTACGAGGCCGCCCGCGAGGAGGGCGTCCCCCGCATCGTCTTCGCCTCCTCCAACCACGCGGTGGGCTACACACCCAGGCCGCGGCACGACGACCCGCTGATCCCGGTCGACACCCCGCACCGCCCCGACACCTTCTACGGCCTGTCCAAGTCCTTCGGCGAGGACCTCGCCCAGCTCTACTGGGACAAGCACGGTCTGGAGACCGTCTCCGTCCGCATCGGCTCCTGCTTCCCGGAGCCCAGCAGCGTGCGCATGCTGTCGATCTGGATGAGCCCCGCCGACGGCGCCCGCCTCTTCCACGCGGCCCTCACCGCAGAAGGCGTAGGGCACACCGTTGTCTACGGCTCCTCCGCCAACACCCGCCTGTGGTGGGACCTGACGACCGCGCGGGCTCTCGGTTACGAACCCCAGGACGACTCCGAGCCGTACGCCGAGAAGCTCATCGCCGAGCAGGGCGAGCTGGAGCCGGACAACGAGGCGCACGCCTACCTGGGCGGCCACTTCGTGAACGACCCGCCGATCTGGCCGTACTGACGGGAAAACGACCTTCGCGACGGCGGGCGGGCACCGAACGGGCCCGCCCGTCGGCATGTTCGGGCACGGACGCTGCCCGATCTCACGCCCCGGCGGACAGCCGTGCAGGTCCGCGACGGGCACCGCGTGCGGTAAACGGTCACACACGGGCAGCATCGGGCGTGCAACAGGCCTGGTCAGTGCCGCGCACCCGCTGTAGAACTTCCCCCAAGGGTCCCACCGGGCCCGAACGGGCAGTACTCCAGTGAGTGGGAAGGCGGTGTCGGCCATGAGCACGAGTTCGGCGGAAGAGCGTCAGCGCGAGATCGTGCGTGCCGCGCGGCGCACCGGCGCGGTCGACGTCACCGCGCTCGCCGCCGAGCTGGGCGTGGCCAAGGAGACCGTACGGCGGGATCTGCGGGCCCTGGAGGACCACGGGCTGATCCGCAGGACCCATGGCGGCGCCTACCCCGTGGAGAGCGCCGGTTTCGAGACGACGCTCGCCTTCCGCGCCACCAGCCATGTCCCGGAGAAGCGCCGGATCGCCCTCGCGGCGGCCGAGCTGCTCGGGGACGCCGAGACGGTCTTCGTCGACGAGGGCTTCACCCCCCAGCTCATCGCCGAGGCCCTGCCCAGGGACCGACCGCTGACCGTGGTCACCGCGTCCCTGCCGGTCGCGGGCGTGCTCGCCGAGTCGGAGAACACCTCGGTGCTGCTGCTCGGCGGCCGGGTCCGGCACGGCACCCTCGCCACCGTCGACCACTGGACGACGAAGATGCTCGCCGGCTTCGTCCTCGACCTCGCCTTCATCGGCGCCAACGGCATCTCCCGCGAACACGGCCTGACCACCCCCGACCCCGCGGTCAGCGAGGTCAAGGCACAGGCCATCCGCGCCTCCCGGCGCACCGTGTTCGCGGGCGTGCACACCAAGTTCGGGGCGGTCAGCTTCTGCCGGTTCGCCGACATCGGCGCCCTGGAGACGATCGTCACCAGCACCCTGCTCCCGTCGGCCGAGGCCCACCGCTACTCCTTGCTGGGGCCACAGGTCATCCGCGTCTAACGCACCGTTCGACATCCCAACTCACCCACCAGGGGTGTGCCGTTCCGGTGCGCATCCCTTTTCTCCCCATACGTGCAGGAGCGATCCATGCGAACCCAGAGCCGACGACGGCCGCCGCGAGCCACGCTCGCCCTGGCCGCCGTAGGGACGCTGCTCGCCCCGCTGCTCTCCGGCTGCTGGGTCGGAGCGGGCGGCGCCGGATCAGGCGGCAACTCGATCAACGTCCTGATGGTCAACAACCCCCAGATGACCGAACTCCAGAAACTGGCCCCGCGCTTCACGAAGGAGACCGGCATCAAGGTCAACTTCACGGTGCTGCCGGAGAACGACGTCCGCGACAAGATCAGCCAGGACTTCGCCAACCAGGCCGGCCAGTACGACGTGGCGACCCTGTCCAACTACGAGATCCCGATCTACGCCCGCAACGGCTGGCTGCACGAGATGGACTCGTACGTCGCCAAGGACACCGCCTATGACGAGCAGGACATCCTCAAGCCGATGCGGCAGTCCCTGACGGCCGACGATGGCAAGCTCTACGGGCAGCCGTTCTACGGCGAGTCCTCCTTCCTGATGTACCGCAAGGACGTGTTCGCCGCGAAGGGCCTCACCATGCCCGCGCACCCGACCTGGACCCAGGTGGCCGACCTGGCCGCCAAGGTCGACGGCGCGAAGCCGGGCATGAAGGGCATCTGTCTGCGCGGACTGCCGGGCTGGGGCGAGTTGATGGCGCCGCTGACGACTGTCGTGAACACCTTCGGCGGCACCTGGTTCGACAAGAACTGGAAGGCGCAGCTCGACTCCCCCGGCTTCGAACAGGCGACGAAGTTCTATGTCGACCTCGTCCGCAAGCACGGCGAGTCCGGAGCGGCCCAGTCCGGCTTCGCCGAGTGCCTCAACAACATCACCCAGAGCAAGGTCGCCATGTGGTACGACGCCACCTCGGCGGCCGGATCACTGGAGGCCAAGGGCTCCCCGGTCAAGGGCAAGATCGGTTACGTCCCCGCGCCCGTCGAGAAGACCGACTCCTCCGGCTGGCTCTACACCTGGGCCTGGGGCATCCAGAAGGCGTCCCACAACTCCGACAAGGCCTGGCAGTTCGTGTCCTGGGCGTCCAGCAAGCAGTACGAGCAGTTGGTCGGCGACACGGACGGCTGGTCCAACGTGCCGGCCGGCAAGCGCGCCTCGACGTACACGAACCCCGACTACGTCAAGGAGGCCGCCGCCTTCCAGGAGATGACCAAGGCGGCCATCGAGGGCGCCAAGCCCAACGACCCGGGGGTGCAGCCGCGCCCCGCGCCCGGCATCCAGTTCGTCGACATCCCCGAGTTCACCGACCTCGGTACGAAGGTCTCCCAGGAGATCAGTTCGGCCATCGCCGGACGCCAGTCCGTCGACTCGGCCCTGAAGAAGTCCCAGAAACTCGCCGAGAAGATCTCCAAGGAGTACGAGGGACGATGACCGCCACGACAACGGCCCCTCTGGCCGCTACTCCGACCCGCACCGCGCGACAGCCCTCGGACAGGCTGCGCGCCTGGGCCACCCGCGCCCCACTGCTGCCCGCCCTGGTCTTCATGATCGTCGTGACCCAACTCCCGTTCGTGGCCACGCTGGTGATCTCCTTCTTCGACTGGAACGCCCTCTATCCGAAGGCCCGTCACTTCACCGGCGTCGACAACTACCACGAGGTCCTGACCGACGCCGACCTGCGCCACTCGGTCTGGACGACCATCCTCCTCACCGTGGCGGTGGTCCTGGCCAGCCTGGTCCTGGGCCTGCTGCTCGCGCTGCTCCTGGACCGGAAGTTCCGCGGCCGGGGCTTCGTCCGCACCCTGCTGATCGCGCCCTTCCTGGTGGTGCCGGTGGCTGCGGCCCTGCTCTGGAAGCATGTGCTCTACAACCCTGAATACGGCCTTCTCAATGGGCTGTTGCACTATGTGGGCGGCCCCCAGCCGGACTGGATCTCCAACACCCCGCTGCTCGCGGTCGAGGCCTCCCTGGTGTGGCAGTGGACGCCGTTCATGATGCTGATCCTGCTGGCCGGGCTGCAGAGCCGCGACCACCAGCAGATCGAGGCCGCCAAGGTGGACGGCGCCAGCGACTGGCAGGTCTTCCGCTATCTGACGCTCCCGCATCTGCGCCGCTACCTCGAACTCGGCGCCCTGCTGGGCTCGATCTACATCGTCCAGAACTTCGACGCGGTCTTCACGATCACGTCCGGCGGACTGGGCACCGCCAACCTGCCCTACACCGTCTACCAGAGCTTCTACCAGGCGCACGAGAACGGCCTCGCCTCGGCGGCCGGTGTCCTGGTCGTCATCGGTTCGATCATCATCGCGACCTTCGCCCTGCGCGTGGTGTCGTCCCTGTTCCGTGAGGAGGCGTCCCGCGCATGAGCAGCATCGCCGTACGCGCGCGTGCCCGGCGCAAAGGAGCGGGCCTGGGCCTGGTGGCCTGGCTGCTCGGCATCGTGTTCTTCCTGCCCATCGCCTGGATGGCGCTGACGTCCTTCCACTCGGAGGCGGACGCGGCGACCAACCCGCCGTCCTTCGGGGCCGCCCTCACCCTGGACGGCTACCGGGAGTTCTTCGGCACCGGCGGCGGCGCGAGCCCCTGGCCCGCGCTGGTCAACTCACTGGTGGCGTCGGTGGCTTCGACGCTCTTCGTGCTGCTGCTGGCGTTCCCGGCGGCCTACGCGCTGTCGATCCGCCCGGTGAAGAAGTGGACCAACGTCCTGTTCTTCTTCCTGTCCACGAAGATGCTCCCCGTGGTGGCGGGCCTGCTGCCGATCTACCTGTTCGCGAAGAACGCCGGGATGCTGGACAACATCTGGCTCCTGGTCATCCTCTACACCTCCATGAACCTGCCGATCGCGGTGTGGATGATGCAGTCCTTCCTCGCCGAGGTCCCGGTCGCCGTCATCGAGGCGGCCCAGATCGACGGCGCCCGGCTGCCGACCATCCTCGCGCGCGTGGTGGCCCCGATCTCCCTCCCGGGTATCGCGGCGACCGCCCTGATCTGCTTCATCTTCAGTTGGAACGAGCTGCTGTTCGCCCGTGTGCTCACGGGTGTCGTGGCCGAGACCGCGCCCGTGTTCCTGACCGGTTTCATCACCAGCCAGGGCCTGTTCCTGGCGAAGGTGTGCGCCGCGTCGCTCGTCATCTCCCTGCCGGTGCTCGCCGCGGGGTTCGCCGCCCAGGACAAGCTGGTCCAGGGCCTCTCCCTGGGAGCCGTGAAATGAAGGCCGCCGTCATCGAGTCCGTGGGCCGCGCCGTCGTCACCGAGGTCCCCGATCCGACGCCGGGCCCCCGCGAGGTCGTCGTCGAGGTCGCCGCCTGCGGGCTGTGCGGCACCGATCTGCACATCCTCCAGGGCGAGTTCGCGCCCAAGCTGCCGATCGTGCCGGGCCACGAGTTCGCGGGCGAGATCGTCGCGGTCGGCACCCAGGTCACCGAGGTCTCGGTCGGCGACCAGGTGGCCGTGGACCCGTCGCTGTACTGCTACGAATGCCGGCAGTGCCGCAACGGCCACAACAACCTCTGCGAACGCTGGGCCGCGATCGGCGTCACCACGGCGGGCGGCGCGGCCCAGTACGCGGTGGCCCCGGTGGCGAACTGCGTGAAGCTGCCCGAGCACGTGCGCACCGAGGACGCGGCCCTCGTAGAGCCGCTGTCGTGCGCGGTGCGCGGCTACGACGTCCTCAAGTCCCGCCTCGGCGCGCACGTCCTGATCTACGGCTCCGGGACCATGGGCCTGATGATGCTGGAGCTGGCCAAGCGCACCGGCGCGGCGAGCGTCGACATAGTGGACCTCAACCCGACGCGCCTGGAGACGGCCCGCACGCTCGGTGTCTCCGGGTCGGCGGCGAACGCGGACGAGCTGGACCGGCCGCAGGGCTGGGACCTCGTCGTCGATGCCACCGGCAACGCGGCGGCGATCCAGGACGGCCTGGACCGGGTGGCGAAGGCGGGCACGTTCCTGCAGTTCGGCGTCGCCGACTACGCGACCCGGGTGACCATCGACCCGTACCGCATCTACAACCAGGAGATCACCATCACCGGCTCCATGGCCGTGCTGCACAGCTTCGAGCGGGCGGCGGAGCTGTTCGCGAACGGGGTGCTCGACCCGGAGGTCTTCATCAGCGACCGGATGGAGCTGGAGCGGTATCCGGAGGCATTGGCGCAGTTCGCGGCGGGTGTGGGGCGGAAGATCGTGGTGGTTCCCTGAGCCGAACGGGGGCCGGTCCAACAGTAAGGGAACGGTAAAGCGGTGTCGTTCGTTCACCGGCCATGACAGCTATGACCCCTGGCTCGAACATCCCTCTTCCGGTCTCCCGGGTGGCGGTGGATGTCGCCGCCCCCGTGCGGCTCGACGTGTCGAGCCTGCTGCTCACCGGCGACGGCAAGGTGCGCTCGGACGACGACTTCATCTTCTACAACCAGCCGAACGGCCCGGGTGTGGCGTACCGCTCCGGCGGCGGTACGTCCCCGGACGCGATCACCGTCGACACGGCCGCGCTGCCGCCCGGGATCGAGAAGATCGTCGTCACGGCGAGCCCCGACGCCGCGGGGCAGACCTTCCAGGGCATCGAGCCGACGGCGACGATCCGCAACGCGGACGACGGCTCGGTGCTGGCCACCTTCACACCGCCTCAACTGGGCGCCGAGACTGCCCTGGTGGTCGTCGAGATCTATCTCCGCAACGGCGCCTGGAAGGCCCGCGCGGTCGGCCAGGGCTACGCCAACGGCCTGGCGGGCATCGCCACCGACTTCGGCGTCTCGGTGGAGGAACCGGCCCCGGCCCCGGTGGCCGCGCCCACTCCGGTCGCTCCGCCGGTACAAGCCCCGATGGCTCCCCCGCCGCCGCCCGCCGCGCCCCCGCTCGGCGCCGGGAAGATCAACCTCGACAAGGGCCGCGTCAGCCTCCAGAAGAACCAGACGGTGTCCCTGGTCAAGGGCGGCCGCCCGCTCCTCTCCCAGGTCAAGATGGGCCTCGGCTGGGAGCCCGCGTTCCGCGGCAAGGACATCGACCTGGACGCCTCGGTCATCGCCTACGGCCCGCAGCGCAACCACATCGACAGTTGCTACTTCGGCAAGCTGTCGATCCTGAACGGCGCGATCAAGCACTCCGGGGACAATCTCACCGGCGAGGGCGGCGGTGACGACGAGGTGATCGTGGTCGACCTCGGCCGTATCCCCCAGGAGGTCACCGGCCTGGTCTTCACGGTCAACTCCTTCTCCGGCCAGAAGTTCACCGAGGTCGCCAAGGCCTACTGCCGCCTCTTGGACGCCGCGACCGGCGAGGAACTGGTCCGCTTCGACCTCACCAACGCCGAGGCCCAGACCGGCGTGATGATGGCCAAGCTGATCAAGCAGTTCTCCGGCGAGTGGGACATGACCGCGATGGGCGACTTCGTGAAGTCCCGCACGGTGCGCGGCATGGTGAAGCCGGCGGCACAGTCCCTGTAAACAGCACAAGCAACAGTCCTACGACCGCTGCGGGCGCCCCTGAGCCGGACAGGCACGGGGCGCCCGGCGCTCAGGGCCGCAGGCCGTCCGTCAGCAGGGACAGATAACGCCGGATGTGCTTGCCCTGTCCGTTCGCCAACTCCGAGGCCGTGGACACCCCGTGGGCCAGTCGCAGGACCTCGATCGGCTCGATGTCCTGACGCAGGGCCCCCTCCCGCTGCGCCGCTTCGACCAGCCGCTCCGCCGCGCCCTTCATCGACGTCGCGCAGGCCGTGAGCGCCGCCTGGCTGCCGTCCGTGACGGCCGAGCCCAGCAGGGCCTTCATCCCGCGCACCTGGATGGTGCCGACACAGACCTCGTACAGCCACTCGGCCAGCGCCTCGCCCGGCGGCAGTTCCTTCGCGAGTTCGTCGGCGCGGGTCCCGAGCGCCTCGATCCGCTCGACGTAGGCCGCCTCCAGCAGCGCCTGCCGTGTCGGGAAGTGCCGGTAGAGCGTGCCGGACCCGACCCCGGCGCGCTTCGCGATGTCGTCGAGCGACGCGTTCTCCCCGTGCTCGGCGAATGCCTCGGCCGCCACCTTCAGCAGGCGCTCGTAGTTGCGCCGAGCGTCCGCGCGCATGGGCCTGACCTGCGTCATCCAGATACTCCTTGCGAACCGGGGACTCTCTCCGTATCTTACCGAGTACTAAACGGAGACAGTCCCCGCTTATCTTGGCGGGCAGTCCGCGCTGCCCGCACGCCTTTCAGCCGGGGACACCAGACCGGGAGAACTCCATGTCCACCCCGTCCACCACCGTCAACGCTCCCTCCGCACCACCCCGACCCGTCAGGCTCGGCACCGTCCTCTTCGTCGTCGTCACCGCCTACTTGATGGTCGGCGTCGACTCCACCGTCGTCAACGTCGCGCTGCCCGACATCCAGAAAGACCTCGACTTCAGCCCCACCGGCCTGTCCTGGGTCCTCAACGCCTACACGCTCGCCTTCGGCGGACTGCTCCTGCTGGGCGGCCGGGTCGGGGACATCGTCGGCCGCCGCCGTACGCTCACGATCGGCGTCCTGCTCTTCGCCACGTCCTCCCTCCTGGGCGGGCTGGCCGCCGACAACGCCTGGTTGCTCGCGGCCCGCGCGCTCCAGGGCATGGGCGCCGCGCTCATCGCGCCCAACACCCTCGCCCTGATCACCACCAACTTCCCGGAGGGCCCGCGCCGCCACCACGCGCTCGGCATCTACACCTCCATGGCCGGCATCGGCGCCTCGATAGGGCTGGTCATCGGCGGCATGCTCACCTCGTGGGCGTCCTGGCGCTGGTCCCTGCTCATCAACGTACCGATCGGCATCGCGGTCGCCCTCGCCCTCCCCCGCTTCGTCGGCGAGACCCCGCGCCACGCGGGCCGGTTCGACGCGGCGGGCGCGCTCACCGGCACCGCCGGCATGACCTCGCTGGTGTACGCGTTCATCCGGGTCTCGTCGGACGGTTGGGGCGATCTCCAGGCACAGTTGGGGTTCAGCGCGGCGGCGGCCCTGCTGGCCGGCTTCACCCTGGTCGAGTCCCGCGCCGAACAGCCGATCATGCCGCTGCGCCTGTTCGCGAGCCGCAACCGCGCGGGCGGCTACGCGGGCGTCCTGCTGCTGCCGGCGGGCATGTTCGGCGCGTTCTACTTCCTCACCCTGATCAGTCAACGGGTACTGGACTACAGCCCGTTGCGCGCGGGCTTCGCCTTCCTGCCGATGACGCTCGCGATCTTCACGGTCGTCCGCTTCGTACCGCGACTGCTCGCCCGCTTCGGCGCGAAGCCGGTCCTGCTCACCGGTATGAGCCTGCTCGCCACTTCGGCCGGATGGCTCTGGCAACTCCGCCCGGACGACGGCTACTTGACCGGTCTCCTCGGCCCGCTCCTCCTGATGGGCGTGGGCGTCGGCCTCAGCTTCATGCCGCTCAACGCGACGATCCTCGCGGGCATCGAGCCCCGCGAGGCGGGCGCCGCGTCGGGCCTGCTCCAGACCCTCCAGTGGCTCGGCGGCACCCTGGGCCTGTCCATCCTGGTCACGGTCTACGGCACGGCGACCCGGCACGCGACCGGGTCACCGTCCGACATCCTGGTCCACGGCTCGGCCCGCGCGTTCGGCGTCGGCGCGCTGATCGCGCTGACCGCGCTGCTGGTGTCGGCGTTCGTGATCACCGGCAGGAGGACCGAGAAGGCGGCCTAGAACAGGGCGCTGTAGGCGTTCAGCGCCGGCTGACCGCCGAGGTGGGCGTAGAGCACGGTGGAGTCCCGGGCGATCTCGCCGCGCTCGACCAGGTCGATCATCCCGGCCATCGACTTGCCCTCGTAGACGGGGTCGGTGACCATCCCCTCGGTGCGGGCGGCGAGGCGCATCGCGTCCAGGGTGGTCTCGTCCGGGATGCCGTAGATGCCGGCGTGGTAGCGGTCGTCCAGTTCGACGTCGTCGACGGTCAACTCCCGCTTGACGCCAATCAGTTGGCCGGTGCCGTGCGCGATACGGGCGACCTGCTCGCGGGTCTCGGCGGGCTTCGCCGAGGCGTCGATGCCGAGCACGCGTCGCTCACGCCCGCCCGCCTCCTCCAGCGCCCGGAACCCGGCGACCATCCCTGCCTGGGTGGAGCCGGTCACCGAACACACCACCACGGTGTCGAAGAAGACGCCCAACTCCCGCTCCTGCTCGGCGACTTCGTAAGCCCAGTTGGCGAAGCCGAGGCCGCCGAGCGGGTGGTCGGAGGCGCCGGCCGGGATGGCGTACGGCTTGCCGCCGCTCTCCTCGACCTCCCGCAACGCCTGCTCCCAGCTCTCTTTGAAGCCGATACCGAACCCGGCCTTCACCAACCGCACATCGGCTCCGGCGAGCCGGCTGATCAGGATGTTGCCGACCTTGTCGTAGACGGAGTCGGGCCACTCCACCCAACTCTCCTGGATCAGCACGCACTTGAGCCCGGCGCGGGCGGCACAGGCCGCGACCTGGCGAGTGTGGTTGGACTGCACACCGCCGATCGAGACGAGGGTGTCGCAGCCCTTGGCGAGGGCGTCGGCGACGAGGTACTCCAGCTTGCGCGTCTTGTTGCCGCCGTACGCCACACCGGAGTTGCAGTCCTCGCGCTTGGCCCACAGGGCGGCGCCGCCGAGGTGGGCGGTGAGGCGCTCCAGCGGGTGGACGGGCGAGGGGCCGAAGAGGAGGGGGTAACGGTCGTACGAGGAAAGGGACATGGGGTTCTCCCGGGTCGGTCGGGGCACGGATCAGTCGGGGTCGGCGAGGCCTTCGAGGCCGCGCCAGATCTCCGCCGTCACGCGGACCGCGTCGTCCACGTCGCCGTCGGCACAGGCTTCGATGAGCCGCTCGTGCAGTCCTGCCGAACGGCAGTTGCCGCCCTCGCCGAAGCGTCGTCGCTCCAGCCGGCGGATCAGCGGGGTGTAGCGGGCGACGGTGGCGGCCGCGGCGCGGTTGCCGCTCACCCGGACCAGGACGTCGTGCAGTTCGTCGTCGGCACGCAGCGCGGCGTCCACGTCCCCGGCGCGCACGGCGGCGGCGAACCGGTCGTTGGCGGAGCGCATCACGTCAACGTCCGTATCCCGCAGGAGGGGTACGGCGATCCGCGTGACCAACTCGTGCAGAGCCCCGACCACGGCCGCCGCGTCCCGTACGTCGGCGGCCACGACCGGGGTCACCCGCGTGTAGCTCTGCGGCTTGCTCTCCAGGAGCCCGTCGTCCACGAGCCGCGAGAACGCCTCCCGCACCGGCGCCCGCGACAGCCCGAGCCGCTCCGCCAACTCGGCGTCGCGCACCACCGCGCCGGGCTCGATCTCCCCGGCGACGATGGCGTCGCGGATCGCTTCGTAGGCGCGGTCCCTGAGCAGGGTGCGCCGGACGGGTCGTAGGGCCTCCATGAACCGAATCGTAGAACTGAAATGTTAGATGTCAATAGTGGCCGAGCCCACTGACACCTCAGGCGGCCCAGGGCCAGTCCGCGTCCCGGGCGGCCTCCAGCAGCGGCACCATCCGGAAGGCCGCGTCCGAGAGGCCGCCGAAGGTGTGCCGGTTGGCCTTGCCGGACGGGCCGTGCCCCACCCGGTATCCGGCGAGGTTCCAGGTGTAGACCGGCACGTGGGCCGGGACCTGCTCGGTCGGGTCGCCGTGGCGGCTGTACGCGGCCTGCTCGTCGGTGATGATCAGCACCCGGTCCTGGCCCCGGTAGTGCGCGCGGACCGCCGAAGTGGTGTCGGTGCCGCCCAGGTCGCCGAAGCGGCCCAGGGTCTTGAGTACCGAGTCGCGCGCGCCGAAGTCCAGCCGCCTGCTCGTGGTGCCGAACTCGACGAGGTCCGCGTCGGCCGCCCGCAGCGCGAGCGCCGCGCCGAAGATCGCCGCCGCGTCGGCCCGGTTGAGCTCCGAGCGGTCGGACAGCCGCGCGTAGAACATCGAACCCGAGCGGTCCACCAGCACCAGCGTGCGGCCGGGCAGCGCGGGCACGTTGGCCAGCGAGTGGCCGAGCGCCCGCTCCAGCGGGTACGACCAGCGCAGCGAGGGCGCGTGCCGGTACGCGGCGAGGTACCGGAAGGGGAACTGCCGCGAGCGCGCGACCTCCGCCGGGTCGCTGATCTTCGCCGCGACCCGGGCCGCGACCTCGTCCGAGACCCCGGCCTCGTCGAAGTTGCGCAGGTTGCGGACCAGCGCCATCGAGCCCATGGAGGGGATGACGGCTTCCCAGGCCGCCTTGTCCATCGGGCCCTGGAGCCAGCCGGCCAGCGCCTCCCAGGTCATCCCGGCCGCCGCGAGCCGCTCGGCGCCGTCGGGCGCGGTGACGACCGCGCGCCGCCGCTCGACGGGCAGCGCCATCAGCTCGCGGTGCGCGGTCAGCACGGTGTTCGACGCGGGCGGTACGGCGGTGTCCGGGTGGTGCCGGCGGTCCAGGGCGTACTGGAACAGCTCGCCCTGCCACGCCTTGTCCGGGTCCGGCGCCGCGTGCACCAGGTTGAGGATGTCGCCGAAGCGGTACCCCTTGGACTCGGTGTCGTACTTCAGCAGCGACCGGCCGCCGTAGAGGCGTCGTACGGCGTCGGCGACACCGCGCTTGACGGGCTTGGGGATGTTACGGCCGTACAGCGCGGTCCAGTACGCGAGCAGCTCGCCGGGCTCGTCCGGGCGCCGGAGCACGGAGTCGACGACCTGGCGGTTGGAGGGGCCGTCGGTCGCGCCGGCGTCGAGGCGGGCCTTCACGTACTCGGCGGCGCCCACGATCGAGGCGGTACGGAGGTTTCCCTCGCCGCGCAGCCAGCCGAGGAGGCCGGCCGTCCAGGCGGGGTCGGTGACGGCGAGCTCGCGCACGAGGGTCGCGAAGCGGTCGTCGCGGTCGGCGCCGGTCTCGTAGAAGGTCTGCTGCGAGACGAAGTTGGCCACCGCGAGCAGGAAGAGCTCGGAGCGCGCGTCACGCTCACGGCCCTTGCCGCCCTGATAGGTACGGAGCACGCGGCCCGTGGAGGTGACGCGCGAAGTGGGCTGGGGCTTCGCCGCCTTGGTGTTGAATCGCGCCATGGTGAATTCCCCCGAATTCTTTGGTGTTTCGGAAGGAGGGCGCAGCGAAAGGTGGGTGCCCGAGTTCAGAAGGCGGCGACGGACTTAGCCAGATGCTCTACCGAATTGAGCTACACCGACCCGAAGTCGATGACGGGACTCGAACCCGCAACCGTCCGATCCAATGAAGTAACCGTTGCCTACGCACCGGGCACCCACCATGAGCTGCGCCTCCCGAGATCAAGAACGGCCGCGGTGCCTGATTCGGTTTCAACGAAGTAACCGCCGCCTGCGCACCGGGAGGTGCGTGCTGTTGTGATCTCAGAGTAGGAGGCGCAGCCGAGGATGGGCGAACGAATTACTAGCCGCGCTTCTGCCGCTTCCATGGCCCCGTGATCGCCAGCATGATCCCCGGCGTCTGGATGTTGGCGTACAGGGTCTTGCCGTCGGGTGAGAAAGTGACGCCGGTGAACTCGCTGTATTCGGGCTTCTCTGCGGTGCCGATGTTGAGTTCGTTGCGGGCGATCGGGTACGTGCGGCCGCTGTCCGTCGCGCCGAAGAGGTGCTGGACGCCCTCGCCGTCCTCGGCGATGACGAGGCCGCCGTAGGGAGAGACGGTGATGTTGTCGGGGCCGTCGAACGCGCCGTCCACGGACGGGTCCGGGTTGACGCCGAGCAGCACCTTCAGGGTCAGGGTGCGGCGCTTGGGGTCGTAGAACCAGACGGCGCCGTCGTGCTGGACGGGGCTCTCCGTGCGGGCGAACGAGGAGACGATGTAGGTGCCGCCGTCGCCCCACCACATGCCCTCCAGCTTGCGGGCGCGGGTGACCTCACCGGTGGCGAACTGCTTGCGGACGGAGGTGGTCTTGGCGTCGCGGTCGGGGACGTCGACCCAGTCCACGCCGTAGACCGTGCCGATCTTCGTGGCGCGGGAGAGGTCGTCGATGAACTTGCCGCCGGAGTCGAAGCACTTGAAGGCCTGGAGGACGCCCGCGTCGTCGGCGAGGGTGCGCAGTTGGCCGCGGCCGTGGTGGAAGTGCTCCGGCGGGGTCCAGCGGTAGAGGAGGCCGTTCGGGTTCGCCGCGTCCTCGGTCAGGTAGAGGTGGCCGCGCTTGGGGTCGACGACGACCGCTTCGTGGGCGTAGCGGCCAAGTGCCTTGATGGGCTTGGGGTTTCGGTTGGCGCGCCGGTCGGCGGGGTCGACCTCGAAGACGTAACCGTGGTCCTTGGTGAAGCCGTTGGTGCCGGCCTTGTCCTCGGTCTCCTCGCAGGTGAGCCAGGTGTCCCAAGGGGTGTTGCCGCCCGCGCAGTTGGTGGCGGTGCCGGCGACGCCGACCCACTCGGCGACGTGGTCGCGGCGGACCTCGACGACCGTGCAGCCGCCGGCCGCGGCGGGGTCGTAGACGAGGCCCTCGGTGAGCGGGACGGGGTGGGGCCAGTTGGCGCGGGGGCCGGCCAGTTCGTGGTTGTTGACGAGGAGGGTGGCGCCGCGCGGGCCGTCGAAGGTGGACGTGCCGTCGTGGTTGGAGGGGGTGAACTCGCCCGATTCCAGCTTGGTCTTGCCGCTGTAGGTGATGACGCGGTACTTGAAGCCGGCGGGGAGGGCGAGGAGGCCGTCGGGGTCGGCGATCAGCGGGCCGTAGCCGACGCCGACGTGTCCGGCCGTCGATTTCCCGGCCGTGCTCTCGGCGTCTACGTCGGTGTCGGTGAAGGCGAGTGCGTTGGGTGCGGTGGCGAGGGCGCCGACGCTGCCCGCCAGTGCGACCCCGGCACCGGTGATCGCGGATCTGGCGGCGAAATCCCTGCGAGTGAGCGACATGGTGTCTCCTGTGACGGTGGGTGTGCCGTGGAGGGTGGCGGACCTCGGTCGGCGCCACGCTTCCGCCCATGTCTGAACACGAGTTGAACGCCGGCCGACTTCGCCGGGCTCTCTTCCATGAATCCGTATGCGCTCACCCATGGGACTCAAAAGTCACGGGTGGCTCGCTGGTTCAACTCCCTTGCTGGGAGCGGGCCTTGAAGGCCGCCTTCCGTGCTTCCTTGGCGATCCGCTTGTCGGGGTGCAGCCGTCCCATCGCCTCCAGGACGTCCGCGGTCGCCGGGTGGTCCACCCGCCAGGCCGCCGCGAAGAACCCGTTGTGCTGCTGGGCCAGCCCCTCGACCAGGGCCTGCAGCTCCTCGGAGTTGCCCTCGGCGGCCAGTTGCGCGGCCACCGTGTCGACGGTCAGCCAGAACACCAGGTCCTCGGAGGGGGCGGGGACGTCACTCGCACCGCGTTCGCTGAGCCAGACGCGGGCGAGGCCGCCCAGTTCGGGGTCGTTGAGCACCGCGCGCACCGCGGGCTCGGCCTCGCCGCCAACGAGGGAGAGCGCCTGCTGGCAGAGCAGCCGTCGTAGCGGCGCGCCGGCGTCCCCACCGCGGGCCGCCGCCAGCAACTCCCGTGCGGCGTCGAGGGGTTCACGGCCGGCCAGCCACTGCTCGGTCTCGGCCCGCGCGGCCCCCTGCGGGAACGTCGACGTCCCGTCGAGCAGCGCGTCGGCGCCCTTGTCGGCGAGGTCTCCGACGGCGGGCGCCGCGAAGCCGGCCTCCAGGAGCCGGGCGCGCAGGCCGTAGAGGCCGAGCGGGGTGAGCCGCACCATGCCGTAGCGGGTGACGTCGGTCTCGTCGACGGCCGCCGAGGACCCGTCGGCCGGTTCGTCGGAGTCGGCCATGAGGGCCTCGTCGACGGGCTGGTACTCGACGATCCCGACCGGTGCGAGCAGCCGGAACTGGTCGTCGAGGCGCATCATCGCCTCGGAGACCTGCTCCAGTACGTCGTTGGTGGGCTCCCCCATGTCGCTGGGCACGATCATCGACGCGGCCAGCGCGGGCAGCGGGACGGGGCCGTCGCCGGGGCCGTCCTCGTTGACGGTCAGCAGATAGAGGTTGCCGAGGACGCCGTCGAGGAACTCGGCCTCCGCCTCGGGGTCCCAGTCGAGTGACGAGAAATCGACCTCGCCGCCCTCGTCCACGGCGTCGACAAGACCGTCCAGATCGGGCACGCTCGCATCGGCGAGGAGGGTGTCGAGGGCGCCGAGCCACACCGCGAGCACGTCGTGCGGCGAGCCGGAGGTGAGCAGGGCCAGCTCCTCGCCCGCCGCCACGGTGCCCTCCTCCTCGTCGACGACCTCGACGAGCCCGGTGTCCACGGCGACCCGCCAGGCCTCGCTCGCGTCGGCCGCGGCGTCGTCGCCGGTCAGCCCGAGCACCTCGGCCGCGGCGGGCAACTGCTCGTCGACAAGGCCGCCACCGGCGTCGATCCGGGTGTCGGGCCCCGCCCAGCGGGCGAGCCGTGCCGCCCGGGCGAGCAGGGGGGTGGACAGCGCGTCGCGCGCCAGCTCCGCTTCGGAGTGCAGCCGCACCGGCGGCAGGGGGGAGCTGTCTGACATCGGCGGGTTCTCCTAGGGCGCCTCGATGGCCGTACCACGGCCGTACACGACACACGACTCAGCCGCTCAGCCTAGACGGATTTCCACCCATGCCGCCCGGTTCACGTGCTGGCCGCACGGTGTACATGGCTGAAACCTTGACAACTGGGCGTCCCCGCAATGAGATTGACGCGCGTAGAAATGTCATGGACACCCAATCCAGGTATCTTCTACGCGCGTCGCAACCGCCCCACCGGTCGTGGCTCCCACCGCCGCCGCACCCGCTCCACCCTTTCCACGCACCCTCGTCCCGGCACTCATGCATGTCCCCGGAGGGATCCCGTTGCCGAGCAAGTCCTCCGCGCGTCTCGCCGCGCTGACCGTCGCCGCCGTCTGTTCCATGGCGTCCACGATCGTTCTCACCTCGCCCGCGCACGCCGACGGCGTCCGCATCCACGACATCCAGGGCACCACCCGGGTGTCCCCGTACGCCGGCCAGAAGGTCACGGACGTACCGGGCATCGTCACCGCCGTGCGGACGTACGGCTCGTCCAAGGGCTTCTGGTTCCAGGACGCGACCCCGGACGCCGACCCGGCCACCAGTGAGGGCGTGTTCGTCTTCACCAGCTCGACCCCGAAGGTCGCCGTCGGCGACGCGGTGACCGTCTCCGGCACGGTCTCCGAGTACGTCCCGGGCGGCGCCGCCACGGGCAACCAGTCGCTGACCGAGATCAGCAAGCCGACGGTCACCGTCGTCTCCAGCGGCAACGCCGTACCGGCCCCCGTGGTGATCAGCGCCAAGTCGGTGCCGGCCGCGTACACCCCGGCCGGCGACACCGCCGCGAGCGGTTCGATCAACGGGCTGCCCCTCCAGCCGAAGAAGTACGCCCTGGACTACTACGAGTCCCTCGAGGGCATGAACGTCCAGGTCTCCGACGCGCGCGTGGTCACCGCGACCGACCCGTACGCGGAGCTGTGGGTCACGGTCAAGCCGCACGAGAACGCCAGTCGCCGCGGCGGCACGGTCTACGGCTCGTACACCTCGCAGAACACCGGCCGCCTGCAGATCCAGTCCCTGGGCGCGACCGCGGACTTCCCGGTCGTCAACGTCGGCGACAAGCTGACAGGCACCACGGCCGGCCCGATGGACTTCAACGCGTACGGCGGCTACACGCTCGTCGCCAGCGAGATCGGCGCCGTGAAGAGCGGCGGCCTCCAGCGCGAGACGACGAAGAAGCAGTCGAAGAACCAGCTCGCGGTGGCGACGTACAACGTCGAGAACCTCGACCCGTCGGACGGCACCTTCGCCGCACACGCCGCCGCGATCGTGAACAACCTCCAGTCGCCCGACATCGTGTCCCTGGAGGAGATCCAGGACAACAACGGCGCGACGGACGACGGCACGGTCGACGCGAGCGTCACCGTGAACAAGCTGATCGACGCGATCGTCGCGGCGGGCGGCCCCCAGTACGACTGGCGCTCGATCGACCCGGTCAACGACCAGGACGGCGGCGAGCCCGGCGGCAACATCCGCCAGGTGTTCCTGTTCAACCCGCAGCGGGTCTCCTTCACCGACCGCGCGGGCGGCGACTCCACCACCGCCGTCGGTGTCACCAAGGTGCACGGCAAGGCCCAGCTGACCGCCTCCCCCGGCCGGATCGACCCGGCCAACGCTGCCTGGAGCGCCAGCCGCAAGCCGCTCGCGGGCGAGTTCGTCTTCAAGGGCAGGACAGTCTTCGTGATCGCCAACCACCTGATCTCGAAGGGCGGCGACCAGCCGCTGACCGCGCAGTACCAGCCGGTCACCCGCAGCTCGGAGACCCAGCGGCACGCGCAGGCGACGGCGGTCAACGCCTTCGTCCAGCAGATCCTCGCCGCGCAGAAGGACGCCGACGTCATCACGCTCGGCGACATGAACGACTTCGAGTTCTCCGACACGGCGAAGATCCTCGAAGGCAAGGGAGAGTTGTACTCGGCGATCAAGTCCCTGCCGAAGAACGAGCGTTACACGTACGACTACCAGGGCAACGAGCAGGTCCTGGACCAGATCCTGATCAGCCCGTCGATCCGCAAGGACTGCTTCGAGTACGACAGCGTTCACGTCAACTCGGAGTTCAACGACCAGATCAGCGACCACGACCCGCAGGTGCTGCGGTTCCAGCCGTAGCACCTACGGCGATCGAGGACGGGTTGGACGGGGTCTCGCACACCGGCACCAGGTCAGGCGAAGACCCCGTTCAGCCAGTTCTGCCAGGCGAGTTCGTTCGCCTTGGCGTCGGCGTCCGGCGCGAAGTCGTGGACGCTGACACCGACCGGGGCACCCCAGTGGTTGCGCCCGAAGAAGCGGATCAACGCGCTGTCGGTGCGCAGTCCGATGAAGTACGGGTCGCGGAAGTCGACCACGGCATCCAGGAGTTGACCCTCCGGTCCGCGCGCCTGGACCTGTGCCCCCTCCGCGATGTCGTCCGCGAGGCCGAGCGCCCGGCCGACAACTCCGAAGGCGTCGGCGGCGGTTGAGGCACCGGGGCCGTTGAGCGTGGCGAAGGCGACGGGCCGGCCCGCGAAGTGGGTGACGTACTCCCGCAGCGTGTGCAGGTAGAAGGCGTTGTGCTTGCTCGCGCCGTCGTACTGGTTGTCCCAGTCGTCGGTGAAGATCCCGCTGTGCACATACCGCACCCAGGCGCGGCGGCCGTCATCGCGGGGCTCGATGGTCTCGTCGATCTGGTTGAGGCTCTGGGTCGGGAAGCCGACGTCCTCGGTGCGGGCGGTGAGCCGGTGCGGCGGGTCGAAGGTGGTGAGGGTGGATCCGAAGGGGCCGACGCGGTTCTCGCCGTCGTACTCCATCGGCCACAGCCAGCCGCCCGTACCGTCGGTGATCGCCGCCCACACCTCCTCGGGGGTGGCGTCGACCTCAAACTCGTAGACGATCTCGAATTCCTTGGACATGACCAACTCCTGAGTCCTACTGGTCCAGTTCTGGGGTGGATGGCTTCTTGACCGTGGGGTGGACGGCGACCACGATCCGGTGGTCGCGGCCCTCCTCCGTCTCCCCCGCGTCGTACTTGCGGATGAGGGCGCTCACGCCTGCGGTCAGTTCCTGGATGAACGCGGCCCGGTCGGCGGCGGACGCGAAGCGCACCTCGCCGTCCAGCGCGTAGGTCGCCAGTCGCTGGTGGGCCTTGGCCGCGCCGGTGATCAGCGAGCCGACGTCCCGCACCAGCCGGGCGCCGAGCGCCAGCAGCCAGCGTGCGGAGAGCTGGTCGCGGAAGCGGTCCGGGTCCGGCTGTACGGCGGCGAGCGCGAGCGGCGAGATGACGTACGACGCGGCGGTCGCGCGCATCAGCCGCTCGGTGACATTGCCCTTGCGCCGCTCCCCGGCCAGCTCGACCAGGCCGTGCCGCTCCAGCGCCTTGAGGTGGTAGTTCACCTTCTGCCGGGGCAGTCCGACCTTGCCGGCCAGCATGGTGGCGGACGCGGGTCCGGCCGCCAGCTCGGCGAGCAGCCGGGCCCTTATGGGGTCCAGCGAGACGGCTGCGGCCTCGGGGTCCTCGATCACGGTGACGTCCAGCATGCGTCCACCGTCTCACCGAAAACTTTTTTTGTCCAGGAGGATGGGATTGTCGGTGGGACCATCGACCGCAGCGCGGAGGAGCACCGCACGGCCGCCGCGCTCACCGAGGCGCTGTCCGTCCTCGTGCCGTCGATCGAATCGGAGATCCGCGGCCCCAAGAGACCGCACGTCCGCGCCCCCTCGGCCCGTCCGCCCACTCCCGTCCGCGCACCGACCGAGAGCGAGCGGATCGCCAGGGAGAAGCAGCGACTCACCATGATCAGGAAGCACTGGAACCAGCTCTGCGGCATCGTCCACATCTGGCACGGGAGCGAGGGCTACGACCGGGACCGGTGGCGGCGGGTGAGCTTCCTGGACGCGGCCGCGGAGGCTGGGTATCACCGGGCTCGCGGCCGAGCGGTCGTCGTGACGGTCACCGGCCACAGTCAGTCGGGGACCAGCCCGAGTGCGTGGCCGTAGCGGCTGACCGTGGTGCTCTTCAACCCCGGCCAGGTCTGGACGCGTTCCCACAGTGCGGTGGCGGAGCCGATGCCGTCGCCCGGGGCCGCGAGGGCCTCGATGTGGGACTGGGCGCTGTCCCATTCGGCGTAGTTGAGGACGCGGGTGCCGTCGGTGGAGAGGTGAAAGTGGGCGGAGATGCCGCCGGGGTGCGGGGCCGGTTCGTGCTCCAGCGCCTCGAACACGGCGTCCACCCAGGCGCGTTGGCGGTCGGGGTCGGGACCCTCGAACTCGACGTCGACGATCACGACGCAGCCTGGGACGCGGCCACCCCGGTCCGCCGGGCCGCCGCTGCGGTAGTGCCGGTAGCGGCCGAGGCCCAGTCGTTCGATGCCGGGTACGGCGGCGTCGATCTCGTCGACGCGCTCCTGACGGCGGGTCCGGACGAAGGCCTCGTACGCCTGCTCGCTCGTCCACTGCGAGTAGTGCAGCAGGGTGGAGGCGTCGTGGCCGGTGTAGACGTGGTAGCCGAGGAGGTCGTCGCTGGGCCACGGCCGGCGCTCCCAGGCCCCGGCGACCGCCTCGGCCGTCCGCCGCTGGCGCAGTGGTGTGTCCACGCGCCAGGTGCTGAAGCAGGGGGCGCCGATGCGGGGGTCGGCGAGGTCGGGGTGGGAGTCGGTGCGACGGGTCGTGGTCATGCTGGCCTCCACTGATCGGTACGGGTGTGTGCACCGACCAGCCTTCAACCTCGACCAGCCTTGAGGTCAAGGCTCGGTCTGCGGCTGCGCCCCGCCCCCTTCCAGGCGTGCCAGCCGGCTCTGGAACCAGTCGAGCCTGGCCTGCAACAGGGCGGCCTCCGCGACGAGTTCGGGCACCCCGAGCCCCTCGGGCAGCCCCGGGTCGACGGTCGCCACCGTGCCGCTGCTCCCCGCCACCACCCGCAGTCCGTCCCCGGCCAGCCGGGCGAACGCGGCGAGCGAGACGGACGTACGGTCACGGACGCAGCCCGCGCACGTGGCGGCCAGGGCGCGCCAACCGGGCCTGCCCCAACCGGCGTCGGCGAGCGCGACGGCTCGCGCGCCGCAGGCACAGGGGCCGACGGTGGCGGTGCGGACGCGTTGGCGGGCGTAGCGGAAGCCGCGTTCGAAGCGGATGTAGGCGCCGAGCACGGTGATGTCGAGGAGGACCGCCTCGCGGTGCTCGGCGGTGCACAACAGGGCTTCCGCGGACGCCCGTTCATGCACACAGTGGAAGCCGCAGTCGCAGCGTCGCGCCGGGGCGCGGTGCCGTCGGCCGTACACGCAGGACGCGTCGGCCACGACTCCGTACGGCAGCGCGCCGCCCAGCGACACACCGGTGAACCCGGCCCGGGTGCCGTCCTGGGACAGCACCGGGTGGGCGATCTTGAATCCGGTCGGCGGCTCCGTCGGTCGTTCCTCGGGGAGCCGCAGCCTCATCGGGCGGCCGGGGCCTCTTCGGGTACCTTCAACTCCTCGGCCCGCTCAGCCAGTTGAAGTTCCTCTTCGTGGTCCTGGGGTCGCTCTTCCGCGACTCCGGTGGCCAGTGCCTTGCCGAGCTTCATGACGCCTCCCGTGACCAGGGTGGATCGGCTTCCTGTACCTGTGACCTTCCTGGCCATGGTGGCCCATGAAGGGGCCAATTGGACATAGGGCCTTGTGACGGCGGGCGGGCGGCAGGCGGCGGGTACGCATGGCCGGGGGCGCCGACGGGCATCGTGGCCCTGTGCACACGTTCGGGGTCGTCATCATCGTGGTCGTCGGTGTGTTCGTCTGGCTGCTCGCCGCCCTGCTCCTCGGCATCGGCCACACCTACTGGAGCGCACGGTGGACACGGGCGGCACACGTCGTGGTGTCCGTGGCGATCCTGGGGGCGCTGGCATTCGGGGTCTACAGGCTCGTCCTCGCCATTCCGGCCGACGGGTGCGGTGGGTCGTCGGCCCAGAAGTCGTGGTGCTCCCTGGGCTGACTCCGGTCAGTACGGGCCGCCCCGGAAGTACACGCTGCGTTGGCGCCGAGGTCGGTCGCCGTGTTCGTGTGCCGCGTCGGAGCGGTCGGCGGGGGCCGTGCGCTCGGCCAGGGCTCGGAGGGTGTTCAGGCCGGTCAGGATCTCGGCCCGGTGTTCGGAGGTCTTCATCCAGGCCGGCAGCCGCGCGAACATCGCCAGGGTCGGCGACAGACTGCCCCGCTCGCGCAACCGCGCGCCCACGTAGGCCCAGAGGGCATCGACATGCGCCTCGTCGTAGGCCCACAGGACGTGGCCGACGCACCGGGTCTGGAGCCAGAGGGGTCGCCGGAAGAAGGGGTCCTCGGTGCCGCCGGGTTCGGCGCCGACCAGGGCGTTGTCCCGCAGGTCGGCCGTCCAGTCGCGGACGGCACCGCATCCGGCGCACACCAACCGGCGCGGCTGGTACAGGAGTTCCGTGGCGTACCTGGGCGCGGGCAGACCAGGCCGCGGGACCACGAGCGCGCGGCCACCGCAGCCGGGGCAGACCACCAGTACGCGGCCGGTGAACCGGGCCAGCGGGACGCCGTCGTCGCGGTGGCGCGCGGGGTCCCCGGTGTCCGCGTCATCCATGTCGCAGCATTCCTTATCGATACCCTGCAGAAGAATTAAGTGGAGCTTCACTGTCGCTCCGCCGAGACTACTCCCATGACGAACACCGCGCCCTCCGCCCCACCGCCCTTCGGCCGCGCCCTGTGCGCGATGGTCACGCCCTTCACCGAGGCGGGGGCGCTCGACCTCGACGGTGCCCGACTCCTCGCCGAGCGGCTGGTGTCGGCGGGCTGTGACGGGCTGGTGCTGTCCGGGACGACCGGTGAGTCGCCGACCACGACGGACGCGGAGAAGTCGGCGCTCGTCACGGCGGTCCGGGAGGCGGTGGGTGCCGACGTGTCCCTCATCTCCGGCGTCGGCACCTTCGACACCCGGCACACCGTGGAACTCGCCCTGGCGGCCGAAAAGGCGGGCGCCGACGGAGTGTTGGTGGTCTCGCCCTACTACAGCAGGCCCCCGCAGGACGCCCTGGAAGCACACTTCCGCGAGGTCGCCGACGCCTCCGGACTGCCTCTCGTGCTCTACGACATCCCGGGCCGCACCGGCACCCGTATCGAACCGGAGACCATGATCCGGCTCGCCGAGCATCCCAGGATCGTCGCGGTCAAGGACTGCTCCTACGACATCCTCGGCACCCAAAAGGTGCTGGCCCGAACCGACTTGGCGTACTACGCGGGGTGCGACGAGCAGATTCTGGCGCTGTACGCGGTGGGCGCGACGGGGTACGTGAGCACGGTCGCGAACGTCGTGCCCACCCAACTCCGGGCGATCCTGGACGCGTTCGAGGCGGGCGACACCCCCGTGTCCGCCCGCCTCCAGCAACGCGCCACGCCGCTCATCGAGTTGATGATGGCGGCGGGGCTGCCCGGCACCGTCACCGCGAAGGCCCTGCTCAACGCGCTGGGCCTGCCCGGGGGGCCGGTCCGGGCACCGCTGCGGTCCGCCGGCCGCGGGGCGGTCGACGAACTCCTGGCGGCCTACGAGGAGTTCGTGACCGGGTGACCGAGGTGCTCAACGCTCCGCGAACACGGGCTGCCAGCGTCCGGCACTGACGTCGGTGCCCTTGCGGAAGCCGCTCAGCGGTACCTCCTTGTCACTGCCGACGGTGACCAGGACGAGCCGCTGGTGGAACTCGCTCTCGTTGGCGCCTTTGCCCACGTCCCAGGCGATGAGTGTCCTGTCGTCGGCCCAGGCAAGCAGTTCCTGCCCGTGGATCTCGGTCTTCGCGCCAGTGCGGGAGTCGATGACGTAGGACGAGGTGTGCCAGTTCTCTCCCGCGAAGTCACCTGCGACGAGCTTGCCGCTGGGGGACAGCCCCGCGCCGATGAACCAGTACAGGTACTTGTTGCCGTCCTCCGGTGCGGGGACCTCGGCGCCCGTGAAGTCGTAGAACAGCTTGTTGACGCCGTCGGAGGGGAGACCGGCCCAGATGTACTTGCCGTCGCTGGTGAGGGCGAAGTCCTGGCGGTTGTTGATGGAGGTCTCCAGGCCGTCCACCCGCTGGCCGTCGACCGCGACCCCACTCCAGGGGCCCTTGCCGGAGGCCACGTCGAGGACGTAGAAACCGGTGCGGCTCGACGGGTGTTCGAGCTCGCCGACATTGGGGTCCAGCGGGTGGAACTGCGCGTCGGGGTTGGCGGTGTAGGTCGTCGCGACCAGTTTCCGCCCGTCGGCCGAGAAGGACAGACCACCGACCCTGTGGCTGACCGGGATCCACCGCTTCACCTCACCGGTGGCCAGGTCGAGCAGGCCGATCCGGGAGGCGGGCAGGGGCCGCTCCAGGACGGCGGCGGTCTTCATGCCCGGAGCGACGGCGACGACCGACCACTTGGGGGCCTTCACATAGGTGTTGGTCTTCGGGTCGAGCAGCCAGTAGGTGCGCTCTGAGGCGGTTTCCGTGGCCGACAGCTTGACGGTGGCCGGGACGTAGTAGGCGGCGAGTGCGGACTTACCGGCGGCGATCAGCTCGTGCGGCGGCGACTGGCTCGGGTGGCCGCTCACCTTCTCCCGGTCGACGACATTCGCCGGACGGACGTCGCCCTTCCCTGAGTCGAGCAGCGGCACGCCCACGGCGACGGCGATCACGGCGACCGTCGCGGCGACTACGGTCACCAGCCTTCGGGTACGGCGGCGCCGGCGGACGGCGAGCACCCAGTCGGCGAACCCCGGCCCCGCCGGGGGCTGTTCGGCCGCCTGCTCGCGCAACGCGTCGCGTAGGAGATCGTCGACGTTCACGGGCGCACCTCCACGGGCAAGTGGTCACGGGACGACCGGAGTTCGGCGTCGGCCGGGCCCAGGGCGGCCAGTTCGGGCGCCAGGACGCGCAGCCGGGCGAGGGAACGGTGGGTGGTGGACCGTACGGTGCCGACCGAGCAGCCCAGCAGCCGCGCCACTTCGGCCTCCGGCAGGTCCTCGAAGTAGCGGAGCACGAGGACGGTGCGCTGTCGGGCGGTGAGCCGGGACAGCGCCTCGCGCATCACCACGCGCAGCTCGGCGGCGGACGAGGCGTCCGGGGCCGTACCGGTCTCCGGCGGTTCGGCGACGGTCAGTTCGCGTCTTCGCCATTTCAGCCGCCATCGGCCGATCTGCTGGCGGTAGAGGATCTGCCGTACATAGGCCTCGGGTTCGTCGATCCGCTCCCAGCGTCCGGCCGCCTTGGCCAAGGCGTTCTGCAGCAGATCCTCACCGGCGTGCCGGTCTCCCCCGCTGAGCAGCACGGCGGTCCTCAGCAGCGCCGACGACCTGTTGTCCACGAAGTCCCGGAAACCTTCCAGCCCTTCGGCATCCATCGTCACCTTCACTCACTTCCCCGACGGCACCCGATGCCCCGCCCCTGTTCCCCTTGTGACGCTCGCGGGGACGGGCGGCTATGCCTCTCACCTTGAACCAATTCCATCCGCCTCCCACAACCACTCCCGTACGGTGACCCCATGAGCCGCCGCCCTCTGCTGTTCCTCGACGTCGACGGCCCCCTCAACCCGTACGCCGCGCAGCCGGAGCGCCGCCCCGAGGGCTATACGACGATCAGGGCCGCCGTGCGACCGGGCCGCCCGCTCCGGGTCTGGCTGAACCCCGCGCACGGACCGGCGCTCCTGGGTCTCGGCTACGACCTCTGCTGGGCGACCACCTGGATGGACGCCGCGAACCGCTGGATCGGTCCGGTCGTCGGGCTCCCCGAGCTGCCGTACGTCGACTTCGGCACCGGCCTGTTCGCCGTCCGGCCCGACGGGGTCCACTGGAAGACGGCGGCGATCGTGGCGTACGCAGAGGGCCGTCCGTTCGCCTGGGTGGACGACGAACAGAGCGCGCCGGACGGTGAGTTCGTGACCGCCCATCATCCCGGCCCGGCGCTGCTGCATCACGTGAGCCCCCGACTCGGGCTGCGCGAGGGGGACTTCACGGCGCTGGCGGGTTTCGCGGCGACCGTACGGACATGAGCGAGCGCCCTCCCGGCGGACGGAAGGGCGCTCGACTCGCGTCACGGCACGGCTAGTTGTGGCTGTGCAGGATCTCGTTCAGGCCGCCCCAGACCGCGTTGTTCGGGCGGGCCTCGACCGTGCCGGTGACCGAGTTGCGGCGGAAGAGGATGTTGGAGGCGCCGGAGAGTTCGCGGGCCTTGACGATCTGGCCGTCGGGCATCGTGACGCGGGTGCCGGCGGTGACGTAGAGGCCGGCCTCGACCACGCACTCGTCGCCGAGGGCGATGCCGACGCCCGCCTCGGCGCCGACCAGGCAGCGCTCGCCGATGGTGATACGGACGTTGCCGCCGCCGGACAGCGTGCCCATGGTGGACGCGCCGCCGCCGATGTCCGAGCCGTCACCGATCACGACACCGGCGGAGATCCGGCCCTCGACCATCGACGTGCCGAGCGTGCCGGCGTTGAAGTTGACGAAGCCCTCGTGCATCACGGTGGTGCCCGCGGCGAGGTGCGCGCCGAGCCGGACCCGGTCGGCGTCGGCGATACGGACGCCCTTCGGGGCCACGTAGTCCGTCATGCGCGGGAACTTGTCGATGGACGTCACCTGGAGGTGCAGGCCCTCGGCGCGCGCGTTGAGCCGGACCTTCTCCACGTCGTCCACGGCGACCGGGCCGAGCGAGGTCCAGGCGACGTTGGCGAGGAAGCCGAACATGCCGTCCAGGCTCTGGCCGTGCGGCTGGACCAGACGGTGCGAGAGGAGGTGCAGACGCAGGTACACGTCGTGCGCGTCGAGCGGCTTGTCGTCGAGGGAGGCGATGACCGTGCGGACCGCGATCACCTCGACGCCCCGGCGGACGTCCGGGCCGATCGCCTTGGCCGCACCCGCGCCGAGCAGTTCCACGGCACGCTCGGCGGAGAGCCGCTCCGTACCGGCGGGGCCGGGTTCGGCGGACAGTTCGGGCGCCGGGTACCAGGTGTCGAGGACGGTCCCGTCGGCGGCGACGGTGGCGAGGCCGGCGGCAACGGCGCCGGTGGTGCGAGCTGCGGTCGTGTCGGTCATGAGGGAAACCTAACCTGGCGGGGGCGACGGGGACCAACTCGTCCACGGGGCGTCTCAGGGAACGACACACACGGCCCCCGCGGCCCGCTCAGGGAATCACCCGGGCCAACACCTCCCGCGCGTACGCCTCGTCGTACGGCGCGTCCGTCAGCAGTACCTGGAGACAGATCCCGTCCATCAGCGCGACCAGGGCCCGCGCGGTCACCGGGTCGGTGCGCCGGGACAGCCGCTCGGCGAGGTCGCGGGCCCACTCGTCGGCGACGGGGCGCAGGGCGGGGCGGCGCAGGGCGGCCAGATACAGCTCGTACTCCAGCTCGACGCCCGTGCGGTCGCCCGCGAGCCACTCCCCCATCCAGCCGGCGAGTTCCCCGGCCAGGTCGGTACGCGGGTCCTCCAGACCGCCGCGTGCCGCGATCACCTTGGCGAAGCCTTCGTTGGCCTGGCGCAGTGCGGCGACCATCAGTTCGTCGAGGGTCTTGAAGTGGTACGTCGTCGAGCCGAGCGGTACGTCGGCCTCTGCGGCGACGGAGCGGTGGCTGAGTCCGGCGATGCCCTTCCGCCCGACGACCCGGATCGCCGCGTCGATGATCCGCTGGCGCCGCTCGGGGTCGTAGCGCCGGGCCATCAGTGCGCGCCGCCCAGGTTGAGGACCACGACCCCGATGATGATCAGCGCGATACCGGTGGCCTTCGCGAAGGTCATCCCCTCGCCCAGGAACACCGTCCCGATGCCCACGATGGCCGCGGTGCCGAGGCCGGCCCAGATCGCATAGGCCGTACCCACCGACATGGACTTCAGCGTCTGCGCGAGCAGCGCGAAGGAGAGCACGTATCCGAGGACCGTGAGGACCGAGGGCCACAGCCGGCTGAAGCCGTGGCTGAACTTCATGGCGGTGGTGCCGCCCACCTCCGCGGCGATCGCCGTGAGGAGCATCAGGAATCCCATGTGTACGAGTGTACATAACAGGGGTGGCACAGCCTGGCCACAGCGCGACCGACCGGCACCCGTGGATCAGACCCCGGACTCCGAGGCGGCAACCGGTCCCGGTTCACGCATTCGCGCCACGCGGTCGAGCAGTCGCCGCTTGGCGTGGGCCGCGCGGCGCAGCGCCGACACCCTTCGGTAGCGCAGGAGTTCGGCCGGGTCGGGTCGGACGGCGCCGCTCAGTTCGTAGCCGTGCCGGACCAGGCGGTCACCCAACACGGCGTCGCACAAC
This sequence comes from Streptomyces sp. NPDC005492, assembly GCF_040605995.1. NCBI lineage: Bacteria > Bacillati > Actinomycetota > Actinomycetes > Kitasatosporales > Streptomycetaceae > Streptomyces > Streptomyces sp. NPDC005492. Next base: position 14,956 of record NZ_JBEXDX010000018.1, on the reverse strand, counting down.
CGGATCTGATCGGGCGTCAGACGTAGTTGCCAGCTCCCCGCCCGGGAGGCGTCCAGCGCGCCGTGGGTGCGGCGGTGCCAGGTCTTGCGGGCGGGCACCGCCTGCCGGGCGAGGCGGCGCGGTTCGGTCATCTCGGGGGCGTACTCCTCGCCCAAGTAGGCGCAGATCTCCCTGAGTCGGGGCTCGGGGTCGGCCAACAGGTCCTCGAAGCGGACCTCGTGCCAGCTCTCCGGCCCCAACTTGCCCGCGTAGCGCCGCGTCACGTCCATCACCTGGGCCCAGGTGGCGACGGCCTCGTGGAAACCGCGGTGCCACCAGGGCATGCCGAGCAGCGAGGCGACACAGTCGCGGCCGTCCCGGACCAGGTGCACGAACTGCGCGTCCGGGAAGAGCCGCAGGATCTCCTCGACGTGCAGGGCGTATGCGGGCCGCTTGTCGCCCCAGCGCGCCTTGCCGTGGCTCTCCGCGTACGCCTTGAGCGTGATCCCGAGGGCCGAGCCGAGGGTGGGCGGGCCGCCCGCGATCTTCCGCGCCACCGCGCCCGCGTCGAGCCCCAGTTCATGGAAGCGGGTCTCCTTCCGTCCGGTGATCCACCGGGCGAGCCCGGCCCGGTTGTCCGGTTCCCGCAGGTCACCGAAGCGGAGGCGGCCCTCGTAGGCGGGGAGCACGAAGCGGGTCTCGGGCGGGAGCGCGATTCTCGGGTGCGCGTGCAGCATCAACTGCAGCAGCGTGGTGCCGGAGCGGGGGCAGCCGAGGACGAACACGGGGCGGGTGGGGGTAAGAGCGGAGGTAGCCACTCCGCCACGGTGCCGTCCGCCGATGAGCCGACGATGGGAGGGCGCTGAGAGGGGGATGTGAAGTCCCATACGTCACACGAGGGCCGTTACGTCGCACGTCGGCGCCGGAATCTCGTAGAAACCGCTCGCTGAAACGGGTGCTCGGAATCCTCTCGCTCCACTACTGTTTCACCGTTCACACACCTGGCTCTTACGGTCACGACCGTCGCCATGGGCGCCGCTGGAGGAACAGCGCATGCCAGACAGTTCGTCCCCACCCTCCCCCAACTCCCCCTGGGAGAACGGCTGGACCCCCGACAGCTCCCGGGCCCCCGGCACCCGCCGGCTCTGGCTGGCCGGGGCGCTCGCCCTGACCACCGTCCTCACCTGCGTCGCCACGATCGCCGTGATGGACAAGTCGTCCGACGAGACATCACCCGCCAATCAGGCCGATCCCACCTCACCGATCGGCGCGGACGGCCCCGGCCTGCTCTCCTTCGCCTCACCGTCGAAGAAGAGCACGCCCACACCGGACGAGCACACGCCGGCCTCGGCGACGGCCACCACTCCTTCGGCCGCCACCGCGAAACACAGCTCCACGCCGTCCGCGAAGGCACCCGCACCGTCCAAGTCGACGGCGCCCCAAGGGAGTTCATCCGGTTCGTCGTCCAGCTCCTCGTCGACCTTGAGGTCGGTCCGCTCGGTCAACTACCCGGACCGCTACTGGCAGGTGAGCGGCGACTACGTCAAGCTCAACCCGATCAGCTCCGCGACGGCCCGCGGCGCCGCCACCTTCAAACTGGTCAAGGGCCTTGCCAACAGCTCCTGTTACTCCTTCGCGACAGCCGACGGCGGCTACCTCCGCCACCGCAACTTCATCCTCCGCGCGGAACGCAACGACGGCTCGTCCCTCTTCAAGCAGGACGCCACCTTCTGCCCCCGCACGTCGTCCTACTCGGGCGCGGTGATGCTGGAGTCGGTCAACTACCCGGGCCGCTATCTACGCCACCAGAACTTCCAACTCAAGCTGGACCAGTACCAGAACAGCGGCCAGTACCGCGCGGATTCGGCGTTCCGGCTGGTGGACGGACTCGACTAAGCGGGCGGGTCGCGGAAGGCGATCAGCGAGGCCTTGGGGCGCAGTACGCAGAACTCGTTGCCCTCCGGATCGGCGAGCACCACCCACCTCACGGCCTCCCCCTGCCCGATGTCGACCCGCCGCGCACCCAGGGCGAGGATCCTCTCGACCTCGGCGTCCTGATCGTCGGGCGCGAGGTCGAGGTGCAGCCGGTTCTTCACGGTCTTCGGCTCGCCGGCCGGCATGAAGCAGATGCCGGTCCCGGCGGACTCGTCGGTGCCGATCACCACTTCGCGCGGTTTCTCGGAGAGGATCCGCCAGTCCAGCACCCGGCACCAGAAGCGGGCGAGCCCCGGCAGATCGTGCGCGTCGACGACGACATGATGCAGCGAAACGGCCATACCGCAAAGGTATGGCCGTTTCCGTGAGCGCGAGGGCTCAGACGTTGAACCCCAACGCCCGCAACTGCTCCCGCCCGTCGTCCGTGATCTTGTCCGGGCCCCACGGCGGCATCCAGACCCAGTTGATGCGCAACTCGTTGACGAGGCCGTCCGTGGCGGACTTGGCCTGGTCCTCGATGACGTCGGTCAGCGGGCAGGCCGCCGAGGTCAGGGTCATGTCGATGGTGGCGATGTTGGCGTCGTCGATGTGCACGCCGTAGATGAGGCCGAGGTTGACGACGTCGATGCCCAGTTCGGGGTCGACGACGTCCAGCAGGGCCTCGCGGACCTCCTCCTCGGAGGCGGGCTTGATCTCTGTGGTCTCGCTCATGCCGTCTTCCTTTCGGCGTCGGCTCCGCCCAGGGCCTGGGCCGTCGCGTCCTTCCACGCCATCCAGCTCAGGAGGGCGCACTTCACCCGTGCCGGGTACTTGGAGACACCGGCGAACGCGATCGCGTCCTCCAGCACCTCCTCCATCGCGTCGTCGGGCTCGATCCTGCCCTTGGACTGCATCAGCTCCAGGAAGGTCCCCTGGATCTTCTGCGCCTCGGACAGCTCCTTGCCGACGAGGAGGTCGTTCAGTACGGAGGCCGAGGCCTGGCTGATGGAGCAGCCCTGGCCCTCGTACGAGATGTCCGCGATCTGCTCGCCGTCGTACTTCACGCGCAGGGTGATCTCGTCGCCGCACGTCGGATTGACGTGGTGCACCTCGGCATCGCCGTCCCGCAAGCCCCGGCCGTGCGGGTGCTTGTAGTGGTCCAGGATGACTTCCTGGTACATCGAATCCAGCTTCACGTCTCAGCCAGCTCCTCAGCCGAAGAAGTTCCGTACGTGCTCCAGGCCGTCGACCAGTGCGTCGATCTCGGCCGGCGTGGAGTACAGATAGAACGACGCTCGCGTGGTCGCAGGAATTCCGTAGCGGAGGCAGACAGGGCGTGCGCAGTGATGACCGACACGCACCGCGATGCCCTCCTCGTCGAGGACCTGGCCCACGTCGTGCGGGTGGATGTCACCGAGCGTGAAGGAGATCGCCGCGCCCCGGTCCTCGGCCGTGGTGGGGCCGATGATCCGCAGGTCGGGGACCTCGCCGAGCCGCTTCACCGCGTACTCGGTGAGCGCGTGCTCATGGGCGAGGATCTTGTCCATGCCGATCGCCGAGAGGTAGTCGATCGCCGCACCGAGACCGACCGCCTGCGCGATCGGCGGGGTGCCCGCCTCGAACTTGTGCGGGGCCGGAGCGTATGTCGACGAGTGCATCGACACGGTCTCGATCATCTCGCCGCCGCCGAGGAACGGTGGGAGGTCCTCCAGCAGCTCCTGCCGGCCCCAGAGGACACCGATGCCGGTCGGACCGCACATCTTGTGGCCGGTGAAGGCCACGAAGTCGGCCTGGAGGGCCTGGACGTCCAGCGGCATGTGCGGCGCCGCCTGCGAGGCGTCGATCAGGACCAGGGCCCCGACCTCCTGCGCGCGGCGCACGATCTTCTCGACCGGGTTGACCGTGCCGAGGATGTTGGAGACCAGCACGAAGGAGACGATCTTCGTCTTCTCGGTGATGATCTCGTCTATGTTCGACAGGTCCAGCCGGCCGTCGTCCGTGAGGCCGAACCACTTCAGCTTCGCGCCGGTGCGCTGCGAGAGCAACTGCCACGGCACGATGTTGGAGTGGTGCTCCATCTCCGTGATGACGATCTCGGTCTCGTGGTCCACGCGGTAGGGCTCGTCGGCCCAACCCAGCATGTTCGCAACGAGGTTGAGCGACTCGGAGGCGTTCTTGGTGAAGATCACCTCGTCGCGGCTGGGCGCGTTGATGAACGCGGCGACCTTGTCGCGCGCACCCTCGTACAGCGCCGTGGCCTCCTCGGCGAGCACATGCACACCGCGGTGGACGTTGGCGTTGTACTGCTCGTAGTAACCACTGAGAGCGTCCAGCACCTGGCGCGGCTTCTGCGAGGTCGCCGCGTTGTCCAGGTACACGAGCTTCTTACCGTCGTGGACCGTGCGGTCCAGGATGGGGAAGTCCTTGCGGAGCGCCTCGGTGTCGAGGAGGCCCGGCAACTGTGTCACGCGGATACGCCACCCTTCGTGGTGTAGGCCTCGTAGCCCTCGTTCTCCAGCTTGTCGGCGAGTTCGGCGCCGCCGGACTCGACGATCCTGCCGCCGGAGAAGACGTGCACGAAGTCGGGCTTGATGTAGCGCAGGATGCGCGTGTAGTGCGTGATCAGCAGGGTGCCGACCTCGCCGGTCTCGCGGACGCGGTTGACGCCCTCGGAGACGACCCGGAGCGCGTCGACGTCGAGGCCGGAGTCGGTCTCGTCGAGGATCGCGATCTTCGGCTTGAGCAGCTCCAACTGAAGGATCTCGTGGCGCTTCTTCTCACCGCCGGAGAAGCCCTCGTTGACGTTGCGCTCGGCGAAGGAGGGGTCCATGGAGAGGCGCTCCATGGTCTCCTTGACCTCCTTGACCCACGTCCGCAGCTTGGGCGCTTCGCCGCGGACGGCGGTGGCGGACGTACGCAGGAAGTTGGAGACCGAGACGCCGGGGACCTCGACGGGGTACTGCATCGCGAGGAACAGGCCGGCGCGGGCGCGCTCGTCGACGGACATCTCCAGGACGTCCTCGCCGTCGAGGGTGACGGTGCCGCCGGTGATCGTGTACTTGGGGTGACCCGCGAGCGAGTAGGCGAGGGTCGACTTGCCGGAGCCGTTCGGGCCCATGATGGCGTGCGTCTCGCCCTGCTTCACGGTGAGGTCGACGCCCTTGAGGATCTCCTTCGTGGCGTTGTCGGCCTCGACGGTGACGTGCAGGTCGTGGATTTCAAGCGTTGCCATGGGTTCCTCAGGACTCCTGGGTGAGGGAGACGAGCACGTCGTCCCCTTCGATCTTTACGGGGTAAACGGGTACGGGGCGGGTGGCGGGAAGGCCGGACGGCTTGCCGGTGCGCAGGTCGAACGCGGAGCCGTGCAGCCAGCACTCGATCTGGCAGTCCTCCACCTCGCCCTCGGAGAGCGAGACGTTCGCGTGCGAGCAGATGTCGTTGATCGCGAACACCTCCCCCTCGGTCTTCACGACCGAGACCGGTGTGCCGTCGAGTTCCACCCGCTTCGGGGTGTCCTCCTCCAGCTCACCGAAACCGCAGGCGCGGACGAAGGCCGACATCAGACCGACGCCCCCAGCTCCGCGTCGATCTTCTCCAGCAGCCGCTCCTCGATGTCGGCGACACCGATCTGCTGGACCAGTTCGGCGAAGAAGCCGCGGACCACCAGACGACGGGCCTCGCCGGCCGGGATGCCGCGGGCCATCAGGTAGAAGAGCTGCTCGTCGTCGAAGCGGCCGGTCGCGGAGGCGTGTCCGGCGCCGACGATCTCACCGGTCTCGATCTCCAGGTTCGGCACGGAGTCGACCCGGGCGCCGTCGGTCAGCACGAGGTTGCGGTTCATCTCGTAGGTGTCGGTGCCCTCGGCCTTGGCCTCGATGAGGACGTCGCCGATCCACACGGCGTGGGCACCCTCGCCCTGGAGCGCGCCCTTGTAGGCCACGTTCGACTTGCAGTGCGGGGTGTTGTGGTCGACCAGGAGACGGTGCTCCTGGTGCTGACCGGCGTCCGTGAAGTACAGCCCGAACAGCTCGGCGTCGCCGCCGGGTCCGGCGTAGGCCACGCGCGGGTGCAGTCGTACGACATCGCCGCCGAAGGTGACCACGAACGACTTGAAGGTGGCGTCCCGGCCGACCAGCGCGTTGTGCTGGCCGATGTGGACCGCCTTGTCGTCCCAGTCCTGGACGGAGACGACGGTGAGCTTGGCGCCGTCGCCGAGGATGTAGTCGACGTTGGCGGCGAGGACCGCGTCACCGGTGTGGTCGATGACGACGACGGCCTCGGCGAAGGCTCCCAGCTCGATGACCTGGTGGCCGTAGGCGACCCCGCCCTCGCCGTGCACGACGATGCGGATCGGCTCGGTCAGGACCGTCTCCTTGGGGACGGTCACCACCGAGGCCTTCTCGAAGGACGAGTAGGCCTGCGCGGCCACGCGGTCCACCGGGGTGCCGGCCTTGCCGAGCCGCGCGTCGTCACGGCCGACGGTCTCCACGGTGACCCCGTCCGGGGTGCCGATGGCGACCTTCACGCCGTCGCCGGTGGCGACCGCGGTGCCGTCGTGCAGCCCGCGCAGGCGCTCCAGCGGGGTGAACCGCCACTCCTCCTCGCGGCCGTGGGGGACCGGGAAGTCCGCCACGTCGAAGGAGGGGGGCGCGCTCATGCGCGTGGCGACGGTCGACTCGGCGGCCACCGCGATCTGGCCGGCGGTCGTGCTGCCCACCGGGATGTTCTGAGCCTCAGCCATGGCTGTCGGTCTGCTCTCTTTCCTGCGTAAGTGACGTGATGGATACGGCGGTTGACGCTTAGCCGACCGCGCCTTCCATCTGGAGCTCGATCAGCCGGTTGAGCTCAAGGGCGTACTCCATGGGCAGTTCCTTCGCGATCGGCTCGACAAAGCCGCGCACGATCATCGCCATCGCCTCGAACTCGGTCAGACCGCGGCTCATCAGGTAGAAGAGCTGGTCCTCGGAGACCTTGGAGACGGTCGCCTCGTGACCCATGGACACGTCGTCCTCGCGGACGTCGACGTACGGGTACGTGTCGGAGCGGGAGATGGTGTCGACGAGCAGCGCGTCGCACAGCACGTTCGACTTGGAGCCGTGGGCGCCCTCGCCGATCTCGACGAGACCGCGGTAGGAGGTACGGCCGCCGCCACGCGCCACCGACTTGGAGACGATGTTGGAGGAGGTGTTCGGCGCCATGTGGACCATCTTGGAGCCGGCGTCCTGGTGCTGGCCCTCGCCCGCGAAGGCGATGGAGAGGGTCTCGCCCTTGGCGTGCTCGCCCATCAGGTAGACGGCCGGGTACTTCATCGTCACCTTGGAGCCGATGTTGCCGTCGATCCACTCCATGGTCGCGCCCTCGTAGGCGACGGCGCGCTTGGTGACCAGGTTGTAGACGTTGTTCGACCAGTTCTGGATGGTCGTGTAGCGGCAGCGGGCGTTCTTCTTGACGATGATCTCGACCACGGCGGAGTGCAGCGAGTCGCTCTTGTAGATCGGCGCCGTACAGCCCTCGACGTAGTGCACATAGGCACCCTCGTCGACGATGATCAGGGTCCGCTCGAACTGGCCCATGTTCTCCGTGTTGATACGGAAGTAGGCCTGGAGCGGGATCTCGACGTGCACACCCTTCGGCACGTAGATGAAGGAGCCGCCGGACCACACGGCCGTGTTGAGCGACGCGAACTTGTTGTCGCCGACCGGGATGACGGTGCCGAAGTACTCCTTGAAGAGCTCCGGGTGCTCCTTCAGCGCGGTGTCGGTGTCGAGGAAGATGACGCCCTGCTCCTCCAGGTCCTCGCGGATCTGGTGGTAGACGACCTCGGACTCGTACTGCGCGGCGACGCCGGCGACGAGGCGCTGCTTCTCCGCCTCGGGGATGCCGAGCTTGTCGTACGTGTTCTTGATGTCCTCGGGCAGGTCCTCCCAGGACTCCGCCTGCTTCTCCGTGGAGCGCACGAAGTACTTGATGTTGTCGAAGTCGATGCCGGAGAGGTCGGAGCCCCAGTTCGGCATGGGCTTCTTCTCGAACAGGCGCAGGCCCTTGAGGCGGAGCTTGGTCATCCACTCCGGCTCGTTCTTCTTGCCGGAGATGTCCCGGACGACGTCCTCGTTGATGCCGCGCTTCGCAGAGGCACCGGCCACGTCGGAGTCGGCCCAGCCGTATTCGTAGGTGCCCAGACCCTCGAGCTCGGGGTGGGCAGCGGTCTCCTCGATGGGGAGCGTCATGCGGGGTTCCTCCCGGCGGTACTTGCAGATACGTCAGATTTGTCAGATACGGTCTTGGAAATCTTGGGGATGAACGTGGTGCACACACCGTCGCCGTGGGCGATGGTCGCCAGTCGCTGGACATGGGTGCCGAGCAGTTGGGAGAAGAGCTCGGTCTCCGCCTCGCACAGTTGCGGGAACTGCTCGGCGACATGGGCGACCGGGCAGTGGTGCTGGCAGAGCTGCTCACCGACCGGTGCGCTACGCGCCGTAGCAGCGTACCCGTCCGTGCTCAGGGCCTTGGCCAGCGCTTCCGCGCGGTTCTCGGGGGCGACGGCCTCGACGGCCTTGCGGTACGCGACGGCCTGGGCGGCCATGCGGTCACGGGCGAAGGCGACGACGGCCTCGTCCCCGCCACTGTGCTTGGCGATCCAGCGCAGCGCGTCCGCGGCGAGCTTGTCGTAGGACTGGTCGAAGGCGTCACGACCGCAGTCGGTCAGGGCGAACACCTTGGCGGGCCGGCCGCGCGTGCGCGCTCCGTAGACCCGCTGCTCACGTGCTTCCACGACGTCGTCGGCGACGAGCGCGTCGAGATGACGGCGTACGGCGGCCTGGGTCAGCCCCAGCCGGCCGGCGAGGTCGGCCACGGTCGACGGGCCGTGGTCCAGGATGGAGCGCGCGACACGGTTGCGGGTGGACCGCTCACCGGTCGCGAGTTCCTCCTGCGGAGCCTCGCCAACGTTTTTCACAACGCCATTGTTGCGTAATTCCTCAGGGGCAGGCAACCCGCGCCCCTTCCGGTGGGCGGTGCGCTGCGTCACTTAGGCATACCTAATCTGACCTGCGGAAACGATCTTTGATCGATCAATCGGGTGGCGCCGCGAGCCCACTTCCGGAACACTCCACACCCATGCCTATACCCCCTCCCACCGGCCCACTTGTCACCCGGGACACCATCGCCGCGGACCTGCGCGAGGTGGGCGTGCGCCCCGGTGAGACCCTCCTCGCGCACACCTCCCTCAGCTCCCTCGGCTGGGTGTGCGGAGGCGCCGTCGCGGTGGTCCAGGGAATCTTCGACACGCTGGGCCCGGAGGGCACCCTGGTGGTCCCCACCCAGACCGGCGACGTCTCGGACCCGGCCCACTGGGGAAACCCGCCGGTACCACGCGAATGGTGGGCCGCCATCCGCGCCTCCATGCCGTCCTACGACCCCCTCGTCACGCCTTCGCGCGGGGTGGGCGTCGTCCCGGAGACCGTCCGCACCTGGCCCGGGGCCCGGCGCTCCGCGCATCCGCAGACCTCCTTCGCGGCGATCGGCCCGCGGGCCGCCGAGATCCTCGACGGCCACGCCCCCGACTGCCGGCTCGGGGAGCGCAGTCCGCTGGCCCGCCTGGAGGCCCTCCACGCGCGCGTGCTGCTGCTCGGCGCGGGCTACGACTCCTGCACGAGCTTCCACCTCGCCGAGTACCGCATCCCGTCCCCGCCGGCGCAGGTCGGACGCCCCGGCCCGGACGGCTGGGAGACGGTGACCGAGGTGTCGATCTCCTCCGACCGCTTCGACGAACTGGGCCACGACTTCGAACGGGACCGTCCCGTCGTACGGGGAAAGGTGGGCGCGGCCGACATACGCCTGTTCCCGGTGGCCGACGCCGTGGCCTACGCGGAACGCTGGTTGGCGCTGCACCGGCCCCGCGAGGAGGAGATCCCGCACCCGCCCGCCTGAGACCGGACGCGGCTACCTAGACTCGGGCGCATGCGAAGTGAGCCCGTGCTTCAGGTCCAGGCCCTGGAGAAGCGGTACGGCACGAAGACCGCGGTGAACGGCCTCGACCTGGTGGCCACGACGGGTGTCACCGCCGTGCTCGGCCCCAACGGGGCGGGCAAGACGACCACGGTCGAGACCTGCGAGGGGTACCGGAAGCCGGACGCCGGCACAGTGCGCGTCCTGGGCCTCGACCCGGTCCGTCAGTCCGCCGCCCTGCGCCCCAGAATCGGCGTGATGCTCCAGTCCGGCGGCGTCTACTCGGGCGCCCGCGCCGACGAGATGCTCCGCCACATCGCCAAGCTGCATGCGCACCCGCTGGACGTGGACGCGCTCATCGAGCGCCTGGGACTGGGCAGTTGCGGTCGTACGACGTACCGCCGTCTCTCCGGCGGCCAGCAGCAGCGCCTCGCGCTCGCGATGGCCGTCGTGGGCCGCCCCGAACTCGTCTTCCTGGACGAGCCCACCGCGGGCCTCGACCCGCAGGCCCGCCGCGCCACCTGGGACCTGGTCCGCGACCTGCGCACGGACGGTGTCTCGGTCGTCCTCACGACCCACCACATGGACGAGGCCGAGCAGCTCGCCGACGACGTCGCCATCATCGACGCCGGCAAGGTCATCGCCCAGGGCTCCCCCGAGGACCTGTGCCGAGGCGGCGCCGAGAACACCCTCCGCTTCACCGGCCGCCCCGGCCTCGACGTCGGCTCCCTGCTGAAGGCCCTCCCTGCCGACGCCACGGCCGCCGAACTGACCCCGGGCTCCTACCGCGTCGGCGGCAAGGTCGACCCGCAACTGCTCGCCACGGTCGCCTCGTGGTGTGCGCAGCACGGGGTGATGCCGGAGAAGATCTCGGTCGAACGGCACACCCTGGAGGACGTTTTTCTGGAGCTCACTGGCAAGGAGCTGCGCTCATGACCACGGCGACCTATACGCCCGCCCCGGGGGCGGCCCCTCTTCCCCGCATGATCGCTGCGCAGGCGATCCTCGAAACGAAGATGCTCCTGCGCAACGGCGAGCAACTCCTCCTCACGGTGGTCATCCCGACCCTCCTGCTGGTCCTGTTCAGCTCGGTGGACATCGTCGACACCGGCAAGGGCAAGTCCGTCGACTTCCTCACCCCGGGCATCCTCGCCCTCGCCGTGATGTCCACGGCGTTCACGGGCCAGGCCATCGCGACGGGCTTCGAGCGCCGCTACGGCGTCCTCAAGCGCCTCGCGTCCTCACCGCTCCCCCGCTGGGGCCTGATGACCGCGAAGACCGCGTCGGTGCTGGTGACGGAGATCCTCCAGATCATCCTGCTGACGGCGATCGCCTTCGCCCTCGGCTGGTCCCCGCACGGCAACCCCCTCGCCGTCCTGCTCCTCCTGGTCCTCGGCACGGCGGCCTTCTCCGGCCTCGGCCTCCTGATGGCGGGCACCCTCAAGGCGGAGGCGACGCTGGCCGCCGCGAACCTGGTGTTCCTGCTGCTCCTGGTCGGCGGCGGGGTGATCGTGCCGATGGACAAGTACCCGTCGGGGGTCCAGGACGTGCTGGGGCTGCTGCCGATCTCGGCGCTCTCGGACGGACTCCGGGACGTGTTGCAGCACGGGGCCGGGATGCCGTGGGGCGACCTGGGGATTCTGGGGGTGTGGGCGGTCGTCGGGCTCGCGGCCGCGGGGCGGTTCTTCCGCTGGGAGTAGTCACGCGCCGGGGACCCTCGTGAAAGCGTGCACAAGCACCCCCCTACGATGGTCCCCGTGCCAAACGTGACCCGCGCCGACGTCGTAGCCGCCGCGCGCAACCCCCTCGCCTTCATCGCCGCACGCTGGACCCCGGATCCCCGGACGGTCCGGCGGGCGGCTCTCGCCGCGCTCGTCATGTCGGTGGTCATCGTGGTCACCGGCGGGGCCGTGCGGCTGACGGGATCGGGGCTCGGCTGCCCGACCTGGCCCAAGTGCACCGACCAGTCGCTGACCGCGACCAGTGAGACGGGCTTCCACAGCTACATCGAGTTCGGCAACCGCATGCTGACGTACGTGCTGTGCGCGGCCGTCGGCTGGGCGATCATCGCCGCGCGCTCGGAGAAGCCGTACCGCCGTACGCTCACCCGACTGGGCTGGGCGCAGTTCTGGATCGTGATGAGCAACGCGGTCCTCGGCGGGATCGTGGTGCTGGTCGGTCTCAACCCGTACACGGTCGCGGCCCACTTCCTGCTCTCCTCGGCGCTGATCGCGGTCGCCACGCTGATGTGGCAGCGCAGCCGGGAGGGCGACGGTGAGCCCAAGCCGCTGGTCGGCAAGGCCGTGCAGCAGTTGGTGTGGTTCCTGGTCACCGCCTCCGTGCTGCTGATCGCGGTCGGCACGGTGGTGACCGGCGCGGGCCCGCACGCCGGTGACTCCAAGGAGGTCGAGCGGATCCCGATCGACTGGGAGACGGTAGCCAAGCTGCACGCGGTGCTCGCCTGGATCGTGGTCACGCTGACGTTCGCCCTGTGGTTCGTCCTCAAGGCGGTCGACGCCCCGCCGGGCCCCCTGGCACGGACCCGCGATCTCTTCCTGATCCTGCTCTCCCAGGGCGTCATCGGTTACGTCCAGTACTTCACGAACCTCCCCGAGGCCCTGGTCGCACTCCACATGCTCGGCTCCTGCCTGGTGTGGATCGGGGTGCTGCGGGTGCTGCTCTCACTGCGCGAGCGACCGGACGTCCTCGCGGATCTACCGGGACCCTCGGCCGAGCAGTCGGTGCCCACGCGCGCGTGAAGCACTGCCCTCGACGGATCACTCACCCGTAGCGGGTGACCAACTCGTCGATCGCCGGGCCGAGATAGGACCGGGTCAGTTCGGCACGGCGGTCCAGCCAAGCCGCGTCGGCGGACGGTACCGGATCGTCGTAACGCCGCCGTACGACGTCCTCGACGACCTCGGCGGGCGCGCCGAGGACGGGCAGCAGGTCGAGTGCCTCGCGCTTGGTGATCAGCCGGCCGTCCCGCAAGGTCACGGTCGCCCGGGCGAACGTGGTCAGGCCCACGCCGACCCATCCGTCCTCACGCCACAGCTGCGGCTTGTCGACGCACGGCCGCCAGAACTCCCGCTGGTCGCGTAGGACGAACTCGGCCAGCTCCTGGTCGGTCACGGCCGGCAGCAGGTCCCTCGGGGAGCCGCCCTGCAACACCCGCCCGAAGGCGTGCAGTTCACGCCGGGTGACGGGGGTGACCGGTCGGCGCATGACGTGGTCGTGCGCCCAGGTCAGGTGGCTCTGGTTCGGGGCGTCCTGCGTACCGGGGGCGAGGTAGCTGCAGTGCAGCCGCACGGCCAGGGGGTCGGTGCGCAGCCCTCGGTGCAGGGCGACGAGCCGGCGGGCGGTGCTGGGCTTGAGGGGATGGTCCAGGATGGCTATCAGGTCCAGATCGCTGCGCCCCTCCTGGTAGTCGCCCCCGGCGAGCGAACCATGGGCCCATACGGCGACAGGCTCAAGAGGGGCCAGTTCGTTCAGGAAGCGGTCGAGCAACGCGTCGGTCGGCATTGGCCCAGTCTGTACAGCTCACTCCAGCCCGTACACCCTGTTTGCGTTGCCGACCGCGATCAGTCCCGCGACCCGCTGTGCATCGGCCAGTGACCAGGCTCCCTCGGCGACCCAGTTGCCGAGCACCCGCCCGAGCGCCTCGCGGAACAACCGGGCGCCCACGACGTGCAGTTCGGGCAGCCCGTGGGCCCCGCTGGAGAAGAGGATCTTCCCGAAGGGGGCCAGCTCCAGGATCTCGGCGAGCACGGTCGCGGCGCGGGCGCCGGTGCGGACCAGCGCGGCGCCCGAGTCGGCGTAGACATGTGGGAAGACGCCCGCGAGATGGGCCGCGTGCCGGTGGTACGGGTAGCTGTGCAGCAGCACCAGGTCCGTGCCGAGCCCGGCCGTCGCGCGCACGAAGTCGGTGAGCAGGACGGGGTCGGTGCGGTCGATGCGCAGGCCCGGTTCGCCCAGCCCGGCGTGCAGTTGGAGGGGCAGCCCGGAGGCCACCGCGATCCACAGCAGGTGTCGTAGGAGTACTGGATCACTGAGCGGTCCGCCCACCCGCCGACCCGCCAACCAGCGCCCGGCCGCGCCCCTCACCTCACCCGGGCCGGGCGGTTCGGGCGCGAGCGCGAGACCGTGCCGTACGCCCGCCACGGAGGTGAAGGCCACGGCGCTGCCCGCGGCGCCGTGCACCGACTCGGCGAGGTTGGCGAGGAAGGACTCGACGGTGCCGGAGGTGTCGGCGACCTGTTCGGCGAGGAGTTCGAGACGGACGATCTCCCGCGCGTCCGCCCGGCCCGCCGAAGCCATCTCGGCAGGTCCGGTGAGGTCGCCGGGCAGACCCGTGTCGATCAGATAGGTCGTGATACCGCTTCCGCGCAGCAGCCGGCGGCCCGCTTCCAGTACGCCGAGTTCACGGCGCCGGGCGAGATAGCGGGCGGGCGGACAGTGCGGCTCCAGACCCAGCAGGGGCGGGCACCACCGTCGTACGGCGAAACCGGTCTGGGTGTCGAAGAGGGTGGTGCCGGGTGCGGGTGGGCCCTCGGTGCGGGCGAGTTGGGCCTCGAAGGTGCCGAGGCCCAGCTCCGTTCTCAGTACGCCGTGGCAGTACTGGTCCACGAGGGACGGCGTTTCGATCATCCGGACTCCCCGTGGCTGGACCGTGTCTTCCTGAGGTCCTAACGGGTGAACCGGGTGTCAGGTGTTGCTCGCACACACCCCGTGTGAGCGAGCGCCCCTCTTGTCAGCCGTTGCGCGGGCCGCCGAGCTGGATGCCCGCCATGCGCTTCCATTCGTACGGGCCCGTCGTCACCTTGGCCGCGAACTCGCCGTCGAAGTCCTCGTGGACGGTGATCCCGGACTTCTGCACGGCCTGCTGGGCGATCTCGTAGGAGGTGGCCACCAGGTCTCCCCAGCCGCCGTCCTCGCCGACGAGGACGATGCGGGCGCCGCGCTCCCCGATGTACGCGACCTGGCCCTCAGCCCCGCCGTGCGCCTTGGAGAAGGTGCCGATCTGCTTGGCGAGGCGGGCCACCTGGCGCTGCGTATGTGAGCGGTGTGGGACATGAGACCAACCGGTATCAGGGGCTCCTCCATACCTTCAAGAAAC